>NZ_CP036313.1:3952500-4283333 GCF_004319545.1 Desulfobacter hydrogenophilus
TGAGTATTCCTTTTCCCTGGATTTAGAATTTCGATCCTGGGGCGGTATCCGATCCAAGGCTTTTTTTGAAAACCTGAACCGGTTTGTGTAATGGGTTCTCTCCTGTGGTAAGCGCATAGGCACCTCCTAAGTTTTTTGGGTTTTGTATTCTGGAATTTTTAGGTGGACAGCGGATCAGTAGACCCTTGTTCAGAACGAAAAAAACCTTGCCCTATAATAGTATGTTCGTTTAATTTGAACGATTCTGGTCAAATTCCGGTACAACTGACGGAAAAAGGAGTTAGAATAAGGTTTCAGGTGGACAGAAACCTATTGGTTCTGGGGAAGCAGAATGTCGGTTTTGCCATCATGGGCAGGATCTATTTGTCTGCAAGTGGTATCGCCATCGTTCCAGATAATTTTGGTTCTTGACCGAATGAACAAATCCAGCAGGTCCTGGTCAAACAGGGACAGCACCGTATTTACATAGAAAGCCCTTTTTCCCAGGGTTTCTTCACCCTGGACAAGGTCAGCCTCAGAATACACCGCTTGCACCACAGAGGGGCCATCTGTATCGTTTTCTTGCCCATAGATGCAAACCTCAAGGTCCATGCTATCGGTGTGAACGTCCCGGGTCACAGAAATTCTGACAATAGAAAGGTCCTGATCCAGGTCTTCTCCCACATCCTCAAATTCCTGACGAACGTATTCATAGCTCAGTTGCTGTTCAATCTTCATTGCCATCATTTGACCTCCGTCACTGAAATCTTGTAGATGCCCATATCGTAGTAGCAGCAAAAATTTTCTTGCCATATGTTGAACAATGTCTGATTTTGACAGATAGAATATTCCTGCCCATAACATTGGGTAACGCCCATAGAAAAATCAAAATCAATGTCTTTGGCCAGTTCAGCCGGATAGCCCACATAGGCAAAATCGGTAATGTACAAAATTTCACCGGTAGCTGATACCATGACCTCTACAGGATGAAATCCACCTGTTTCCGGTGAATACTTTGGATCTCTGAAATTCACGATAGTAGGATGATTGCCCGATACGTCTGATTTCTGGATTTCTTGTTCCAGAATGTTCAATAGAGATTCACTGACAGGCAGTGGATATGTGTGTTGCTGTATGTTCATCTTGCCTCCTAATACAAAAAGACCTCATACCTTTTCCGGGTATGGGGCTTGTTTTCTTTTTTGGGAATATCTGGAAATTTTGCTGCTACATTCTGACTGGCAACTATCGAATCATCGGTAGCAGTACCTCATTGCCAGGGTCACTCAAATCAATACGAACTTCGGTTTTGTCACCCTGATTGAAAAAGACAGGGATACCTTTTGCCCTGATTGTTTCTAATAGGGCCTCATCGAATAGAGCCGAAATTTTGTGAATACTGAGTCCTTCAACCCGTTTGTCTTCATGAAGCAAAACTTCGGCATCAACGGGAGTTTCAAAAATAGGGCAGCCCCGTTCAGGATCACCGCCCCAAATGGACAGATTCAAATCCAAGCAGTCCCAATAGGTGTCTTTCTCCAGGGTAAAACTGACCAAAGAAAGATCATCAATGGTTTCTCTGGCGCTTTCAAGCTCGGTCAGAATTTCTTCAAGTTCAAGCACATCATTTTCAATACTCATAATGCTTTCTCCACAAATGGAAATAGGCCAGACAATCCTCCACCATGGGATAGTCTGCATATTTTTTGATTTTTTGGTTTCTATCGTCTGATTGGCGATTGCCAATGGTGAGGGTCTTCTAAGGTGGGATACTACTTTGCCCAGTCAGGCATCAATTCATCAATCTGTTTTTCAATATCCGGGGTTACATACACCTGACACTGTCCCACCATCCCCGCCATTATAGCCAGATCATCAATGTAGCCCGCAGGCAAAAAGTCTGGGATTAGGTCCAGGGGGAAGATGAAATACCCCAGTACCCCGATGATCATGACCTTTGCCGCCACAGGGACAGCCGGATCTTTCAGCAATACATACAGTGTCAATGCCATCCTTAACACTTTAGAACCGGCAGATTTGGGCAAGGACTGTACCTTTTTTTGAAAGCCTGTTTCGCTGTAGTGGGAACCGTAATCTTTCTTTCTCAATGACGTTTCCTTTGTTGCATAGGTTTTTTTCCACAGCCCCCAGCATGCCTTCAGGAAAAACCAGTAAAACTATGCAAGGGGAAAAAATATTTTCTATGGAAATAATATATGCTTGAAAGGCCTATAGATACGTCATCAAACCAATGGATTCACCTGTAAATATAAGTATTTGAAATAGATATAATAATATTGAGGCCCTGATATGCTGGTAATGGTGGCATCCGGGGTTCTGTTTGTATTCATCATATAATGACAAAGGAGAACACCATGGTCAGACCTAAGAAAACTACCCAGACAAGTGAAAAAGAAGAATCCAAATCTATGATCCAGGAAGAAGAAACGGAATCAGCGAAAACTGCATCTGCTGAAAAAACCGGGGAGACTGAACCTGTCATCAGAATTTTGTACCATGGGGAATGTCCGAAGCTGACGCCCAGAGGTATGGGAAATATTAAATATGAGTTAGGTATCAACGATGAAAACGATGAGGCTTACATTCGTATTGCCGGTAATGCCAGCAGTGGCGCTTTCAATACTAAATGGGTGGGAGTGAATGAAATCCGTGAAAGACTCGAAAAACTTGCAGAGGAGACGTTTAGGGCGATTATTTTGCAGGAACTATACAAGAGTCAGTCTTCCAACAATCACGGCTTTCTGGGGGCAATCCTGAAGGCTGAGGGCGTATTGGTGGGTGTGGAGAAGCCACCAAGTATGTTGCAGATGGGTGAATGGACTGGATTGCTCAAAAAGATTGAATCATTGAAGAGGGAAGGGGTTAGCCTGACGGATCATATTGCTGTTGCTGCCAAGGAACGGGCTGAAAAACGTGCTGAGGATTTGCTAAAGCGGAAATCTGTAAAAACAGACAAGTAAAAATAGATTGAAGGATTCCAATACCGGTTGTTGGTATTGGAATTTTTTTCTTCTGGTAGATTTACAAAATATCAGCTATTTTCAAAACATATTTCATATTTCGAAAAGGAAACTCTCTTGTATCAAGACAACAAAATTGCCCTGCTTATTGACTGTGACAATGTAAGCTACAAATCAATAGAAGGCGTCATCGACGAACTTTCAAAGTATGGTAAAGTCAATATTCGCCATGCATATGGAAACTGGAAAAGTGAAAGTATGAAAGGCTGGGAAGAAAAGCTTCACCCTCATGCCATCAAGCCGATTCAGCAATTTGCATATACAAAAGGAAAAAATGCAACAGACGCAGCAATGATCATCGATGCAATGGATATGCTCTATACTCAGGATCTTGAAGCTTTTGCCCTCATGACCAGTGACAGTGATTTTACTCCACTTGTAATGAGAATTCTTTCCAATGGTATAACTGTATACGGATTTGGAGAAAAAAAGACTCCAATGCCTTTTGTCAAAGCATGCTCCCAATTCATCTATACAGAAAATTTGGAAGAAACCGATGAAACGGAAGAAATACAAGGTGAGGCAAATGCAAAAAAGAACAGAAACCAGTTGAGGCAGGATACTGGATTGGTGAAGCTATTGAGAACTGCTGTAGAGCATTCCGCAGATGAAAATGGATGGTCCCATTTAGGTCGTGTTGGTGAATACATCAGTAACAAGACTTCATTTTCTCCTGTCAACTATGGCTACAAAAAGTTGGGGGAACTGATTCGGGCCTGTGAACTGTTCCAAATCGAAATGAAACACGACAATTCTGTCATGTATATCAAAGATATAAGAAAAAGCTGACGATTCATCGCTAAAACCGCAATTTATTTGTTTTCTGCGTATATCAAGAGTGGTTGAACCGCAAGACGATCTGCCCAAGTGGTCTGGATACAAAAATTATTTCGAGGTGCTGTATGTAAACTGTTTCATTGACGAAACGGCAAAAAAATCATTTTACGGGAGGGACTGGTTGGATAAGTGCTCACCACCGCATTCAACATTCCGAAATTAGGCCATTCCTTACTCTATGCCGGTTTATCCCGGCGTTTTCATACTGTCCCCGGAATTCCTGAGAAGAGTGACCACTCGTTCATGACCTCTTGTATAGACAATATGTCATCGTATGATATCATGGCCGAATCTTTATCGAACTCGAAAGGAGACCTGAACCATGGGAACCATCAAAATTTTTGATCTGAGGCGCTTAGTTTCTTGGTTTAAAGAGATTTGTTGCTGGCTATGGGAAGCACGATTAGGTTTTACATGCTTCGGAGTTCTTATCATTTTTTTTACCGTTAGTTTTTGTGTATGTACTGAGTCTTCAATAAGGTTATCAGGTCTTGCCCTTCAAATAATGGGAATGTGCTTAGCTATAAGGGGACTTTTGAAGGTCAGAACATATTTTCAGCATCCTTCCATCCGTAATTTGTTTCAGGGATGGTTTAATCAATTCCCTAAATGGAGAAACAACAGGAGAATACATCTTAAAGGTGCCATAACGGGTGTATCTGACATAAATGCAAATGTAAGTATCTGGACAAACGATAATCCAGGTGATCTTATTGAGAGGCGTATTGAGGCGATTCTACAAAACGTTGAGAGATTAAAAGATTTTCAAAAAAAAGTAGTGATGAACTCGGTATATTGAAAAATAATTTTGAAACGTTCCAAAAAAAAACCGACCAGAGGTTAACGGATACTGAAGAGGACATTAAATCAGATTTAGAATCACTACACACAGATGATATTTTACCTTCGTTGGTTGGCCTTTTATGGGTAACGTTTGGAATTGCTTTTAGCACGATGCCTCAAGAAATTATCAAAACTATAGAACTCTGTAAGACCGTCAATATCAATTATTTTATCTCTTAATGGGACACCACTCGTCCTGAGATGGCCCCTCCCTGTCGTCAACATAATGCCAACTCGATCCCGGGAAGACTTGAGGTGGTAGGGTAATTACATAGGCGTGTAAGGGACATCAATAGGCTTCCAATCCCAATGGCTCCTACGAAAGAACAAAACGTAATACAAAAAAAGTGTCTAAACTTTTTTAAAAATATGAAATAGTAAATAAAAATTTGGGCACTTTAGAAATGTGAATGGTTGACATTGAGTAATCCATCCTTCAAGATCCAACAGATGAACCAGCATCAGTCCTTCTTGACCGCACCAAAGCAGAACGTGAAGCCATGAAACCCCAAAAAAAATAACAAATCAAACTGGTATTCAAGGAAAAAGATTCTGTACTGAATACCAAGTCGTTTTTTAAAGCGGATGTTACTGGCTTGTCGGAAACAGGGACGCATCTGGTATTGGAAAATGTAAAAGCAAGGAAATACATTTTCTTTTCAACTCATATCAAAAAACGTATTGTACCGATAAACAATATCTCGATAATCCAAATTCTGGGTGAATAAGGAACGTTAGAGTAAGATTGAATCCGTTTCAATCTCGTTCATGAAAAAGGGGAGTCTCAACGTCATTTTTGGGGTTCCTGCTTTCTGCGAACTTGACATGTATCCCCAATTGAAACAACAAAAATCCC
Organism: Desulfobacter hydrogenophilus; assembly: GCF_004319545.1. NCBI lineage: Bacteria > Pseudomonadati > Thermodesulfobacteriota > Desulfobacteria > Desulfobacterales > Desulfobacteraceae > Desulfobacter > Desulfobacter hydrogenophilus. Next base: position 3,958,057 of record NZ_CP036313.1, read on the forward strand.
CAAAAGACCGGAAGAGGACCGGAGGCACAAAAAAAGCCCTCAAGAAAATCCCCTGAGAGCCTAAGTGGTAAATGGTGCGCCCGACAGGATTCGAACCTGTGGCCTACGGATTAGAAGTCCGTTGCTCTATCCAGCTGAGCTACGGGCGCAAACAGGAGAGACTTTTAACAAATCCAAGTGGTTTTGGCAAGATAAAAAAATACTAAAAACAATTTTTTTTGCAACTCCGGGTCAATCCTGGGCCAGTGGTTCACAAAAGAGATCAAAAAAAGCATGGGGCAGTTTTGATTGTTGTCCAGGGGGGGGGTATGGAATTCGGTTCTAATTGATTGGCCAATTCATAGAGGCCGATTTTCATAGCTTGGGACATTGCTATAAGCTCACAATTTTTATGATAGGCAGGCGGAGCATGGGCATTTGATTTTCATCCCGCTAATTTTGCGAGAATTTCGAATGTATCCCGGGTAGATGGTTCATATTTTAAGCTTTCCTAAATATTATTATGTTACAAGACGTTTAAAGGCTTGATTCTATGCTGAAATACTGTTAAATTTCCACCCTTAATTTTACTATTTCAAGGCCTTGTGCATGAATCGAGCAGGCTAAAGAGACATCAATGACAAACCCCACAAACAGAACATTAGATAAAACATTATTAGCGGAAATAAAAAAGCGCAGAACATTCGGCATTATCAGCCATCCGGATGCTGGTAAAACAACATTGACGGAAAAATTATTGTTGTTCGGTGGTGCCATTCAACAGGCCGGTGCCGTAAAATCCAAAAAAGCTGCCCGGGCCGCCACCTCGGATTTTTTATCCATTGAGCAAGAAAGAGGGATTTCTGTATCGTCTTCCGTGATGAAGTTCAACTATAAGGATTATGAAATCAATCTTCTGGACACCCCGGGACATAAGGATTTCAGTGAGGATACCTACCGGGTGCTCACCGCGGTTGACTGTGCTGTGATGATCATTGACTCTGCCAAGGGGGTGGAACCCCAGACCCAGAAGCTGATGGAAGTATGCCGGATGCGCAATACGCCGATCATCACTTTTATTAACAAGCTTGATCGGGAGGGGCTTGAGCCCCTTGATATTTTCCAGGACATTGAGGATAAGCTGCAAATTGAGTGCGTGCCTTTGACCTGGCCCATCGGTATGGGAAAGCGGTTTAAAGGGGTGTATAATCTGGAAGAACAGCAGTTGGGGATTTTTACGTCGGGATACACCCCTAAAAATGATGACGGGGTATTGATCAAGGACCTTGATGATCCCGTGCTGGATGAAATGATCGGCCAGAGTCCGGCGGATCAGCTGCGCGAGGATGTTGAGCTGCTGTCCGTGGCTGCCGAACCTTTTAATCTTGACCTTTATCTTAACGGCACCCAAACCCCGGTATTTTTTGGTTCCGCCGTCAATAACTTTGGGGTCCGGGAGATGCTGAACGCATTTGTCCGGATTGCACCATGTCCCGGGGTCCGGCCCACAGCGTCCCGGGATGTGGATCCTTGTGAAGCGGCTTTTTCAGGGTTCACCTTTAAAATCCAGGCCAATATGGATCCCGAGCACAGGGACAGAATTGCTTTTTTCAGGATCTGTTCGGGAAAATTCACCAAAGGCATGAAAGTGCGGCACCACCGCATTGGAAAAGATATCAAACTTGCCAATGCCACCATTTTCATGGCCCAGGAGCGGTCCAATGTGGAAGAGGCGTATCCGGGGGACATCATCGGCATCCACAACCACGGCACCATCAAGATCGGGGATACTTTTACGACAAAAGAACCCTTGAAATTTTTGGGTATACCCAATTTTGCCCCAGAACATTTCAGACGGGTGCTGCTAAAAGATCCTTTGAAAGCCAAGGCCTTGACAAAGGGGCTGACCCAGTTGGCGGAAGAGGGCACCATCCAGGTATTCCGCCCTTTGCAGGGGAACATGCATATCATCGGTGCTGTGGGCGTACTTCAGTTTGATGTGACCATGGCACGGCTTAAGGCTGAGTACAATGTGAATGCCGGATATGAGACCATTGACCTGTCCGTGGCCCGATGGGTAGGATGCGAAAGCGAATCTTATCTTAAGGATTTTATCCGGGAAAATGAATCCAGCCTGACCCGGGACGCAGAAGGGCGTTTGACTTTTTTGACCACCAGTGAATATCAGCTTGGGTTTACCCGGGAGGACTGGCCGGAAATTGAGTTTCATAAAACAAGGGAACACAACGAGTAGGATTCATAGCCAAGCCGTTTGCAAAAGATTTAAATTTTGACTTGGTGGTAAAGATGACCATCTTTGAATAATTATGCGAGATCCTTTTAGAAAAATACCGTTTAACTATACCTCGGCTGGGGATGACCAGATCATTGCACATTTGTTCGGCAATGAGATCTTAAATACCATTCATGTCCTGGAAACACTTAAGGACACAGGCCGTTCTTCCCGCCTTCTCCACCGTTTCATGGGGGACCTTTTCATCATCCGCAGGAATGCCTTTCTGTTTCAAGAACTGGTGGAACACCCCATGTTAAGGCGGCGCCTGTTTACCGAATTTGAAAATGACCTTTTCAATATTGCCGGGCATGCCGAGCATAACGAGGTTCGTATTGTGCTTGATACCTGCAGATCCTCACTTCGGCAGCTTAAAGCTCAAATCAGTGCCGTTGTAAAGGACCAAGCCCGGGTAACAAGGCGGCTTTCCCCGGTGGTGGGCAAAGCCAACATATGCTTTGACCCCTTTAACATTACCTCCCATACCACGGACGCCACGGACTGGCGAAGATACGCGCCGGCAGCCGTGCTACGCCCGGACCGGGAAGACCAGATCCCCAAACTGGTTAGAAAACTAAAAAACTTAAAATTTCATATCATTCCCCGGGGCGGGGGAACCGGGCTGACCGGCGGGGCCACGCCCCTGGCACCGGACTGCGTCATGATTAATACGGAAAAGTTGAACACAATTTTTCCCATTGAACACCGCAAAACAAAAGACGGTAGAGATTATGCGGTGATGCCCATGGAAGCCGGAGTCATCACCCAGGATGCCAAGGATGCGGCGGCGGCCCAGGGGTATATTTTTGCCACAGATCCCACCTCTGCCTGGGCCTGTACCATTGGCGGCAATCTGGCGGAAAACGCCGGTGGTAAAACAGCCGTGCTCTATGGCACCGCCATTGACAATGTTTTGTCTTTCAGGATCACTATGCCCGACGGCCATCTGCTGACAGTGACACGCCAGGACCATCCCCTGCGCAAAATTTTGTACGAGGATACGCTTCGCTTTGTGGTCAAAGATGAAAACGGACAGGTTCTGGACACCATTGAACTGACCGGGGCGGATGTCCGTAAAAAGGGCCTGGGCAAGGATGTCACCAATAAAGTGTTAGGCGGTCTGCCGGGGCTGCAGAAAGAGGGGTGTGACGGCATCATCACCTGGGCCGAATTTATTCTCTACCCTGAATTTGCACACAAGGCCACCTGCTGCATTGAATTTTTCGGCAATGACATGACCGAGGCCGGCAAGGTGATTACTCAAATCTGCACCCGGTTTGACAACAGTGATCCTGCGCTCATGGCCCTGGAACATTTTGACGAAGAATACATCAAGGCCATCAAATACAAGACCAAGCGGTCCGTGGGAGACAGGCTTAAAGCCGTATTGCTCATTGATATGGTCTCCAATGATCCAGACATCCTTGACCAGGGCATGCGTGGTATAGAAACGATCCTGGACGCCTATGACAAGACCGGGCTCTCCATTGCCCGGGACAGGAATGAAGCTGCCCGCTACTGGGAAGACCGCAAACGGCTGGGGGCCATTGCCGCCCATACCAATGCCTTTAAGCTCAACGAAGATATTGTTCTTCCCATTGACAGTCTGGCCGATTTTGTCAGATTTGTTGACGAAACAAATCTTGAAGAGAAAAAATACACCCAGGGCCGGATTATTCAAAATATCCTGACATATCTGGAGACGGCCATTCCCCTTTCCGATCCCCAGTGGCTTGGAAAAAAGGTCGGTCGGATCAAGGACCTTGCTTACGGCATCCGCAAAAAGCTCGACATTGCGTCCCGGGACGCCCTGGAAGCCTTTATTCACACCAAAAATTTTCACAGCCAAATTCAGGATCATCTGCGCGGATACAGCCTGGTTCTCTCCAATGTGGAAAACATTTACAATGACACCCTGAGCCGTCTCATTGTCATTGCCACCCACATGCATGCAGGAGATGGTAACGTACATGTGAATATCCCGGTGTTTTCCAATGATAAGCAGATGCTTGCCCGGGCCCACATGACCGCTGATAAAGTCATGGCAAAAGCTGTGGCACTTGACGGTGTGGTCTCCGGCGAGCACGGTATCGGCGTCACCAAATTTAAATATCTGGATAAAGATCAGGTGAGCCAATTTGATGCGTACCGCAAACAAGTGGATCCAAACGGCTTAATGAATCCGGGGAAGCTGTCCGAGCCTGATATTTTGAACAAGGTATTTACCCCATCGTTCAATCTTCTGAAACTTGAGGCTCAAATCCTCAAGCACGGATCTTTGTCCGATCTCGCCGCGAACATTTCCAATTGTGTTCGCTGCGGTAAATGCAAGCCCCAGTGCCCGGTGTTTTATCCGGCAAGAAACATGTTTTTCCATCCCAGGAATAAAAATCTGGCCCTGGGCGCTTTGATCGAGGCGTTGCTTTACATTACCCAGCGAATCCAGTCCACAAAATTTAAGGTACTTAAAAATCTTGAACAGATTGGCGATCATTGTACCATCTGCCACAAGTGTTTTGACAAGTGTCCGGTAAATATTGATTCCGGAATTATTTCCATTCAGGAGCGTGAAATTCTTAAAAAAATGAATTTCAAGCATACCCCCGTGTCCACAAAATTAACCCTGGGTTATCTGGGGAACCGCAACCAGACACTGAACCCGATCATTCGTACAGGACTTCTGACAGCCGGTAGTGCCGTCCAGCGTACGGCAGTGAAACTTGCAAAATCTGTCTCTTTTGTACCGGCGTTAAAGGAAACAAGACCGCTGCATTTACTGCACGCCCCGGTATCCCAACCAGAGCTGACCACGCTTCGGGCCCATCTACCTTCTGCGGACAGAAACCAGGCTATTTTAATAAATCCTCCCGGAAAAATTATTTCAACGGTGTTTTATTTTCCAGGATGCGGCAGTGAGCGCATGTTTTCCAATATCTCAAAGGCAACCATTTTTCTGCTGCTTTCCCAAGGGCACCAGGTGGTGCTTCCGCCGCCATACATGTGCTGCGGATATCCGTTAAAGGTCAATGCCCGGATAAAGGAGGCCCAAAAGGTCTCTCTTGAGAACACCATTATCATGACTCAGATCCGGGACATGTTCAATGACCTTGATTTTTCCGGCTGCATTGTTTCCTGTGGCACCTGCATGGAATCTTTGTCCGATCTAGGCATAACAGACCTGTTTGATGCAAATTTATTTGATATTTCAGGGTATCTGTTTGAAAATGGTCTGACAACAGCGGAACCCCAAGCCTGCCTTTACCATGCCCCTTGCCATGATAGTTTGAAGGGCACGGCAACGGCACAGCTTGCCAAAGCAGGTATTGACGCCAAGGCTGTACCTTACTGCTGTTCCGAAGCCGGAACCATGGCCCTGTCCCGGCCGGATATCAGCTACAATATGTTTTTAAGGAAACAGGATGCCGTTAAACAGGCTTGTCAGGCCCTGGATACGGCAAAGCCAAGGATATTGACCAACTGCCCGTCCTGTGTCCAGGGGTTAGGCCGCCAGAACCAGGTAACTGCCGTGCATATGGCCGTGGAACTGGCACGCCTTACAGGCGGTGCCGACTGGATGAAACAGTTCCGGGCGTTGATTAAAAATATGGAAATCGTAACCTTCTGACATGAACCTTATCTTGCTGGAAGACCGGGATTTCATAAGCCCGGACCGGGTGCGGCTCCAGAATGACCGATGCAGACATATTATCCGGGTGCTCGGGGCAAAGCCGGGGGATACGCTTGTCTGCGGAAAAAAAAATGCAAAAATGGGCACAGGTCTAATCCTGGCAATAGATCGGCACTCCATTGACATGCAGGTCCGCCTTGACCAGGCCCCCCCCCCTCCATTGCCCCTGACCCTGGTACTGGCGTTGCCCCGCCCCAAAATGCTTAAACGAATACTTCAAAATCTTGCAAGCCTAGGCGTAAAAGAAATTTATCTAATCAATTCCAGGCGGGTTGAGAAAAGTTTCTGGGGTTCAGGCGTATTGTCCGAATCTGATATCCAGCGACATCTTGATTTAGGCCTTTGCCAAGCCAGGGATACCCTTATGCCCCGGGTACACCTGAAACGTTTTTTTTCTCCCTTTGTTAAAGAGGAACTGCCTGAACTGAGTAAAAACAAAAAAAAAATTCTTGCCCATCCCAAAGCGCAAACATCTTGTTCTGTGGGGGTAACTTCCGATACAGTGCTTGTGATCGGTCCGGAAGGCGGATTTATTGACCTTGAAGTCCAGACCCTTGTGGACAAAGGCTTTGAACCCATGACCATAGGTGTCAGGATTTTGCGGGTGGAAACTGCGGTCACTGCTTTGATTTCCAGGCTTTTTACTTAAAATTCTAAACTGTTGTATTTTGGAGATAACATAATGGATAAAAAAAAAGAAAAAATGAGACAAGAGGCGTATGAAAGTCTGCCCCCTAATATCAAAGACAGTCTGACGCCTGAAGAAAAAGAAATGTTTTTAACCGCCGAACAATGGCCTGACAGCCTTTTTCTCAAACTGGATGAATTTATTACTGAAGAATAGGAATTCGCCGATTCATTGACATCTGTTGATCTAAAAGCGTTTTATCATATAGTCCCGCCCACAGAAAAGGCACGACAATTAGATCCACCAAAATCTTTTGGTAATGCTGAACCGGTTGTTTCAACGAGCGGGATTATTGATAAAACGTTGTTGAACAGAGCCGGTGGTCAGGGCCGGTAACGAGTGTTTTCACTATGGGGTTTATATCGATTGCTGGCAGACTGTGCAAGGATAATTTGGTGTGATTTTGATGGTAAATGCTCAACGATTCGGTTTTGAACTGCTGCATATATTCTGCTCTACGGATATAGGCGGTACTTGTTTGTATTGTGCCGGGTTTTCGACGCACCTCATGGGTATGGCCTGAAGCCATTGCCTTTGCCACAAGTTGTTTTAGATCAAAGATTAGGGTCAAGAAGTATCCCAGGCAGCCACCTTTTTATTTGGGACAATATAGCCAATATATACCGGCAGCAACTCGTAAAGTCTTGTCAGGCGGCCTTTGCCACATTTGGGGCATGCTTTAATGTCAATGCCGGTCAGTCTGTGCATCATTTCTTCTACTGACTCATTTTCAGGATGTGCTGGCTCTTTGAACTTATCACCCGTCAATTTTCGGATCAGTTTTATGTTCACTGCTTTGTACCGGGGGGATAGAAAACCAAAGTGCCTGATTTTTTTAAACCCTCTGGGTAGCACATGAAGCAGGAACCGTCTGATGAACTCCACAGCATCAAGAGTCATCTCTTTTATGGCATCATTTTGAGCCCGGTCCTTCCAGGTGAACACAACTTTGCCGTCTTCAAAGGATTTGATACGGTAATTTGAAATGGCGACTCTATGGGTATACCTTCCTAAATATTCCAGGACTTTTTCAGGGCCGGAACAAGGGGCCTTGGCGTAACCGGACCATTTCTTTTTCCGGATAATTTTGATCAGGCGGTTGAAACCAGAACGGGTGCCGTACTTGGCCGTATTACCCGGGAACTTGAGATCCCCGTCCTGGTATAGTTGCTTGAGTCCTTTGATGTAGATGCCCTTGAACGCCTTTACTATGGAGGCTGTCTTGAATAGAAAATTCGTTTTGGATGGGGTCCATTGGGTTTTGTCTTCTGACAGCACACCGCCGGGAACAAGGCAGTGCAGATGAAAATGGTCCAGGATGGTCTGGTTCCATGTATGCAATACGGCAATAAAGCCAGCCTGCCCCTGGAGTCTCCATTGGGGATCGGTAGCAAATTGTTTAATGGTCTGATTTACCGAGGAGAACAGCAGGTCCAGCAACGGCTTCATATTACAGAGGATGATAGGATTCAGGTTGTGGGGCAGTGTGAACACCAAATGATAATAGGTGGCAGGCAATAGTTCTGACACCCGTTTATCTAACCATTTTTCCTTGGTCATGGTCTGGCATTTGGGGCAGTGCCGGTTCCTGCAGGAGTTGTAGGAGTTCTTTTGGAAATCGCAGTCAGGGCAAGCGTCTATATGGCCTCCTAAAGCAGCTGTTCGGCAGGTAATGATTTTATTCATGACCTTTATCTGTTCGTGTGAAGCTCCGAAAGTTTCCAAAAAGCGTTGCCCAGCGTGTCTGAAGATATCGGCAATGTCATGTTCGGGTCTGCTGCTTTTATTGCAGCATTCTCCGATCATTAAAGCACCACGTCAGCCGGGCTGACAACTTGGGATATGGCCTCATTGCTGATGTGAAGATACTTTGCCGTGGTTCTGATGGATTTATGACCGAGCATCTGCTGAAGTACATGTGTCCGGGTTCCCTGTTCGAGAAGGTGAGTCGCAAAGCAGTGACGAAGGGTATGTATGCCTTTGCCACGTTTTACACCGGCTTCTAACTTGGCCGTGTAATAAATTTTCTGAGCTGTCTCAACTGGCATCGGTTTTGATCTGGTTTTGCCGAAAAAGATCCATTCGTTCGGTTTAAAAAGCCGCCAGTAGTCTTCCAGAGTCTTTAGTAAGGTATCTGACAAGACTGTATACCGGTCTTTTCTGCCTTTACCTTGCTCTATCCGTATCATTTTGCGGGATCTTTCAATGTGTATCGGTTGGAGCTTTACAACTTCACTGACCCGCAATCCTGCGCTGTATGTGGCCAGAAGAAGGGCATAATGCTTGGGGTTGGTGCAGGCATTCAGTATTTGCGCCACTTCTTCCCGGCTCAGTGCCATGAAGATTTTCCTTTCCTGAGGCCGGGGCGGTATGGAAATCTTGGGCTCCCGTTTTAATACATGCCTGTAAAATCTCTTTATCCCTGAGAACTGTACATTGCAGCTACTCCAGGCCAGTTGTCGGTCTGCAATAATATAGTCGAGATAATCTTGGATCTGGGAATCGGTCAGTTGATCCGGTGCTTGCTTGTAGTGCGCGGCAAGCAATTTTACCGCATTCATATACGCCGCATTTGTTTTTGGCGAAAGCCGGTGAAGAGTCATGTGTCGATCAAATTGTTGGCGAAGTTGTGTCATCTTTTCCTCCTGAATTATGGGTGGATACTCAGGAGAATGATGGAATAAGACAGGGTAAATATAAAGGGATATTGTATAGTCGCGGCTGACTGGCCCATCAATGGGTAAGATGCCAGGTTGGCGTTTCTTTCCGCGGAGCGGTTTTGTTCAACAAGAATTTATATTGAATTAATTCAATTTTCAGATGATTGGAAAAAGCATGAACCCTAATGATAGGCAGAATGCAGAAAGCTCCCTCCTGAAAAAATATGCCAAATATGCCCATGTACTCCAGAAGACAAAATGGGCCAGGGAGTTCTCCTGGGAGCATATCCAAAAAATATGTTTCTATATTGAACCGGTAATTGCTAAACCGGGAGCCATAGTGTTCAAAGAAGGGGATACGGACAAAAGCCTGGGAATTATCGTCAAGGGTGCAATTGATATTCTTAAGGAGAATACCCGGGTCAGCACCCTGACCAGTTCCCAGACGTTTGGCGAAATGGCACTGATCGACGGCGAGCCACGCTCCGCATCCGGGATCGCCGTGAAAGAAACCGTCATTTTTTTCATGACCCAGGAAAATTTGATTCTCCTGACCCAGGCCGATCCGGAATTAGGAGTCCAACTGCTGTGGAAAATAGCCAAACTCATAAGTCAGCGGTTGCGTCAAACGACTGGGATGCTCGTGGATTATATGGGAGAATATTGAACTTGTCGTCTGATTTCCCCGTTTCAGTAAACAACAAGAGGGCAATTTTTTAAATATAATTATAAATTATTTATATCGACAACTGGATTTCTTGTAATGTATGCCATCACCATTTAACCCTCGAAGAGGTGTATATGGAGAAATATGAATATCCTGATACAGAATTTCATAAGAAGGTCCATAAAAAGTTTATAAGAATGTTCAAAAAAATTATCCCATTATACCATTGTTTGTATATGTTACATTCACCCCCCCCCTTGCCAAAAGGATAGGAAAATATGATCAAACAAGACGAATTCAAAGAGATCTCATTTGAAGAATTTGAGCAATTACGTGCGGCCAACAAAGAAAGCGATTTTTTGGTAATTGACGTCCGGGAGGAACGTGAATATACAGCCGGGCATGTTCCCGGGGCCATATTAATCCCCTTAAATACCCTGGGTAATCATCTATCCGAACTTGCTTTAGACAAGGACCTGTTTTTTTACTGCCATAGCGGTGTCCGTTCTAACGTGGCCAGTCTCATGGCTGCAGAAGATGGCAGGGACGCCCAGAAAACCTACAATATCACCGATGGATTTCGCTCTTATCAGGGCCACTCCCTGGAAGGTTTTCCTCGCTTGCAGATATTTGACTCCCAAAAAAGTTATGACAGGCTGCTTTATCAGGCAATGGAGCTGGAAAAAGCCGCAGAACAGTTTTATGAAACCATTATCTCCTTTGCTCCGGATGAAAAATTTATAATACCCATTGAACAACTGGCAAAGGCGGAAATAGCCCATGCTCGAACGATTTATTCATACTGGAAGCAAGCCGTTGAGAACCCGGCACCCTTTGAGACGCTTTATGGATCTCTTAAAGGGGATATCCTTGAAAATGGTCAACCCCTTTCCGAAGTAACAGCCGCTTTGCACGCAAATAAAGAGATTGCATGGACTGATGTCATTGAGATGGCTTTGGGCATTGAAATCCAAGCTTATGATCTCTACCGCACCATGGCAGCCCGCCGGGGGCAGGGTGAAGCGCAAGACGCCTTTCTTTCCATTGCCCAGATGGAAAAAGCACATATGAAGCTGGTGGCTAAAATGCTCGGGCCTGAATAGCTGAACAAATGAAAAAATTATAGGCAGATAGTATGGGGTATACCCCCAAATGCGTATGTAGTCAGTATGTCTTATGCGTTGATTTACAGGGTATTTCGTGCTAATTTCTATTCATATTATTGAATTGGAAGGCGCCTTAGTGAACCAGAAAAAAAATAGATATGACACCATTCTTTGCAAACTAAAAGAGAATGGTTACAAAATAACACCCCAGCGGATCGCCATCGTAAAAATCCTGGCAAAAAGTGTGGACCATCCCAGTGCTGAAACCATACACGAACAACTTAAAACAGATTTTCCGACCATGAGTCTTGCAACCGTGTATCGGAACATCTGCGTTATCAAATCCCTTGGCGAAGTCCTTGAACTAGGTTTTCCCGACGGGTCCAACCGGTATGACGGGAAAAAACCCTATCCGCATCCCCATATTATCTGTATCAAGTGTGGTAAAGTTGTTGATCCTGACTTAGACAGCTTGGATGATATGAAAAATGAGGTTGCCAGGGAAACCCATTTTAAAATTTTAAATCATCGACTGGACTTTTTCGGCATTTGCAATGACTGCCAAGCCAAAGAAAAATAAGTTTAAGTCCCCTTCTGTTTTGTTGCTGTAACCCGCATAAAGATAAGCATCTGACAGCAATAGTTTTCTATTTTGAATCGCTTCTAAAAGTCTGTTTAAAATTGTTATTGAAATTTTTCAATTTTTAAGCTAAAGCATTAAATGATAATAGTTATCATTTGATATATATTATTAAATAGTGTTCCAGAATAGAAGCACTGTTTTTCAACAGTCGTGTCCTTACGTAACGTAATTTATTTAAAGGAGATATGTTATGAATGAAGGAATAAAATGCCCAGTTACCGGTAAAACCGCGGGAGACTTGAAAAATAAAGGAATGTCCAATCGCGACTGGTGGCCCAATCAGTTAAATTTGAAAATACTTCACCAGCATGATCGGAAAAGCAATCCCATGGGCGATTCGTTTAATTACAAGGAAGCGTTTAAAAAACTTGATCTTTCAGCCGTGAAAAAGGACCTGTTTGATTTAATGCGTGATTCCCAGTCGTGGTGGCCTGCAGATTACGGTCATTACGGCCCGTTATTCATCCGGATGGCCTGGCACAGTGCCGGCACCTATCGTACTATGGACGGCCGGGGTGGGGCCGGCACCGGCAACCAGCGACTTGCCCCGTTGAACTCCTGGCCGGATAACGTAAATCTTGATAAGGCCCGAAGGCTTTTGTGGCCCGTTAAAAAGAAATATGGCAATAACATTTCCTGGGCCGATCTCATGGTGCTGGCCGGGACCTGCGCCATTGAATCCATGGGGCTTAAACCCTTTGGATTTGCTGGCGGCCGAGAAGACGTGTGGGAGCCCGAGGAGGATATCTACTGGGGATCAGAAGAGGAGTGGCTGGCTACCAGCGATAAGCCCCAAAGCCGATATTCTGGCGAACGTGATCTTGAAAATCCTTTGGCTGCCGTGCAGATGGGCTTAATCTATGTAAATCCCGAAGGACCGGACGGCAATCCGGATCCGGTGGCATCCGGTATTGATGTGCGGGAAACCTTTGCCCGGATGGCCATGAACGACGAAGAGACCGTGGCCCTGGTGGCCGGGTGCCACACATTCGGCAAATGCCATGGCGCCGGTGATGCGGCTTTGGTGGGACCGGAACCCGAGGCGGCCCCGCTTGAAGATATGGGGCTGGGATGGAAAAGCAGCCACGGCAGCGGCAAGGGCGGCGACACCATCGGCAGCGGTATTGAAGGTGCCTGGAAGTCCAATCCCATCCAATGGGACATGGGATATTTCAAAGTGCTGTTTAAATACGAGTGGGAACTGGTCAAAAGTCCAGCCGGTGCCAATCAGTGGCTGGCAAAGAATGTCGAAGATGAAGATATGGTGGTCGATGCCCATGATCCATTAAAAAAGCATCGCCCCATGATGACCACCGCTGATTTTTCTCTGCGGTTCGATCCGATTTACGAATCCATTTCACGACATTTTTTGGCGAACCCGGATGCATTTGCCGATGCATTTGCCCGGGCGTGGTTCAAGCTCATCCATCGCGACATGGGACCCAAGGTCCGGTATCTTGGTCCTGATGTACCCCAAGCGGATTTGATCTGGCAGGATCCCGTGCCCCTGGCGATGCATGCACTTGTTGAAGAAAGTGATATTGCCGAACTCAAACGAAATATTTTGGCCACGGGGCTGACTGTTTCCCAGCTGGTATATACGGCCTGGGCGTCTGCGTCAACATTTCGCGGTTCGGACAAGCGGGGCGGGGCCAACGGGGCACGCATCCGTTTAGCTCCCCAGAATGGGTGGGCGGTCAATGAGCCCGATCAGCTTACGGCTGTACTAAATGCTCTTGAAGGGGTTCAGTAGGCGTTTAACACCAGCCAAACCGATGGAAAAAAAATATCCCTGGCCGATCTGATTGTGCTGGGAGGGTGTGCCGGTGTTGAAAAGGCAGCGGCTGATGCCGGATTTGACGTGATCGTGCCGTTTTCTCCAGGGCGCACGGATGCATCAGCAGAGCAGACCGATATTGATTCCTTTGACGTACTCGAACCCATAGCCGATGGTTTTCGCAACTATCTTAAAAAAAGATATACGGTTCCGGCAGAGGAGCTGCTGGTGGATAAAGCTCAATTGTTGACATTGACCGCTCCGGAGATGACTGTGCTCATCGGAGGCTTACGCGCCCTGGATGCCAATTTCAAACAAGTGCAGCACGGCGTTTTGACCCAGCGCCCAGGTGTTTTGACCAATGACTTTTTTGTCAATCTATTGGATATGGGAACGGTCTGGAAACCCAGCCCTGATGAAGATACGGTATTTGAAGGCCGTGACCGGACAACCGCTGGGCTCAAATGGACCGGCACCCGTGTGGATCTTGCATTTGGTTCAAACTCCCAGCTGCGGGCGCTTTGTGAAGTGTATGCCGGCGAGGATGCCAAGGAAAAATTTGTAACTGATTTTATTGCGGCCTGGGATAAGGTTATAAATCTTGACCGGTTTGATCTTGCTTGACGCCGGCAGGCAATTTTAGAACGGTGAAGACTTTCTCCTTTTTTTTCCTTTCTAATATTAATCCGTCAAAAAAGGCGGTGTTTCAAGCTGAATGGGAACATCGCCTTAATTATTTTGCTATCTACATTCTCTATTTTTCTTTACAAGTTCTATATACAGAAACAAAAAGGTTGACAAAAATCTAATAATCATCGTAGGACGTTTGTCAATCAGGTTTTGTTGTCTATTTGTACTATACTCTTAAAAGGGAGAAAAGGATGAAAAAGATTATTGTAGTTTTGGCAGCACTTGTTTTAATGGCGGGTTCGGCCTATGCCGCAGAGTGGAATTTTTATGGACAAGCTCGTCTAAGTACCTTTTGGTCAGAAACTGACGAAATCTCCGGCCCTGACGGCGATGTACAATACAGTGAAGGACTTCATAGCATTTCCCGTATTGGTGCAACGGTTAAAGTATCTGACGAATTGATCGGACGTTTTGAATATGGAACCGGTGTTAATCTTCGTTTGCTTTATGGTGAATGGGACTTTGGTGCCGGTAAATTAAAAGTGGGCCAGGACTACACGCCTCTGAACTGGATCATTTCAACCCAGGCTTATTATGATGTTAATCTTTTACAAGTGGGTGGTGTCTATTCCCACCGCCACCCTCAGATTGGTCTGACTTTTGGTGATTTTAAGGTTGCTTTTCGTTCACTTGAAAACAGTGGACGGACAAAAACTACTTTTGTCAACAACAATGACGACGCCTTTGACGGGGATATTCAGCTTGTTATTCCCGTCATTGAAGCTACTTATGAGCTTGATTTTGACATGGTTACCCTGATCTTCGGCGCCGGCTACAGCACCTTTGAGGTTACTGATAACGCTAATGGTATCTACGAAGAGGATGTTGATTCCTATGTTCTTGCTTTGGGCGGCCAGTTTGACATGGCTGGTTTCTATATGAAAGGTGATGTTTATTATGGCCAGAATGCCGGTAACTTAATCTGGATTTCTGTTGTTGACAATGGTACGTCCCCGGATGACGGTTTCGCACAAATTGAGGGAGGGGAACTGCTTGATAACGAATGTCTTGGCTTTTCGCTGATTGCTGGTTATAGAATTAATGACACCTTTACTGTTGAAGCAGGTTATGGTTATACACAGACCGAACTTGATCACAGCGATGATAATGAATCCGCTACATACTATATTAATACCACCATCACTCTGGCGCCCGGCGTATTCATTACTCCTGAAATTGGTCTCTTTGACGGCAAAGATAGCGGAGACATGGAAAAACTTTACTATGGCCTCAAATGGCAGATCAACTTCTAATGATGTGGTGATTTAGTCAGATACAACGAAATCTGAGGGGTTTCAGGCTTTGGCAGTTTCGGTAAGCAAGCGGGAAACCATCTTTTTTTATGGAAAGAGAAGAAGCGTCATCTTTAAAGTATCAAGGTTGCGACGGCTGTTGGCTGCAACAAAACCTTGTTAACCATAGAAGATGGCGCTTTCTTATTGACGACCTGTTCCGGGTTGTCATCAAACAGCGCTGTTGCCGATAAAGTTTTAGGCCGGTTGCACGTTCTTTTGTCTTGACACAGGCAGCTACAGATTTATATGCTTTAAATTAGGGAAGTAAATTTCAGTCAACTGATGTTTAATCAAGGAGTATTTATATGGAGATTCAAAAATTTCTTGAACTCAAAGATGCCTTTGAACTGGAGAAATATGTTAAAAACATGGATTTTGATAAAAAAAACTGCTGCTCATTTTATGGATCACCTAAAAAACATCCATATGGAAAAGAACGTGTTATTCTGGTGGCAGATCCATTTGGTGAGCACACCTTTTACTATGATTTTAAACTAAAAGACATTCTGTCAATAGAAGAGCAGCCTCACATTACAAATCCGGCCGGAGGTTCGATCTCCATGGTCCGACTCTGGGTGAAAAACGGCAGCATCGGACTGCAGTGTACCCCGTTTGCCGTGGGACAAAAAATTTGAGCTGGTTCAAGACCTTTGACCTTATCTAATATACCAAAATACTGCCATTGACATTTGTTATAAAGAACTGCAGGATATAAGAAAACCTTTACAAAAAGGATTTTCTTATCATGAATTTATCCATTCCCAATACCATGAAAGCCCTGGCCAAAAGAAGGACTCTGGTTGCAAGAGATACCGGTTCCCGGTATCAGTCACAACGAAGTGCTTATTAAAATTTTAAAGACAGCCATTTGCGGCACGGGTGTGCATATTTACAACTGGGATCAATGGTCCCAAAAAAACATTCCCGTGCCCGTTGGCCACGAATTTGTGGGGAAAGTTGTTGCTGTGGGTTCCCATGTAAACGATTGCAGGCCCGGCGATCTGGTTTCCGGGGAAGGCCATATTATTTGCGGTCATTGCAAAACATGCAGGTGCCAGAAATATTGTGGTCACGGATATTAACCCTTTTCGTCTGGGCTTTGCCCAGACAGTTGGGGCACCCGTGCCGTTAATCCGGAAAACGAAAGCCTGGCCACGGTACAAAAGGAACTTGACATGAAAGAGGGCTTTGATGTGGCTATGGAAATGTCTGGAAGCTCTGCAGCCCTTGACGCCATAATAAATAACATGTTTCATGGCGGAAAAATCGCGCTTATAGGCATTTTGCCTGAACAAATCCCCATGGACTGGAACAAAGTTGTCTTTAACATGCTTACCATCAAGGGGATATATGGACGGCAGATGTTTGAAACCTGGTATAAAATGACTGCCATGGTTCAAAGCGGTCTTGATATTTCCCCTCTGATTACCCACAGGTTCCATTACACTGAATTCCAAAAAAGGATTTGATGTTATGCGGTTGGGATATTCAGGAAAAGCTATGGCAGCAAATGACGGTTGGAATCTTGAAAAGCCCCATCAATAATGACGTCCTACCTCGAACTTGAAACTGATAAAGTATGTGTTTTCCTTAAAGTTCACTCCAATATGTTCATTTTTAGCCTATCGACCTAAAATTTCAGGGAAAAATAGTTTGAAACCCCTTCCATATCCATGATAAAGTATGCGTAATTCGTTCACAATTACACATACTTTATCACGGAGGGGGAATGGATGAATATGACGTTCGGAAAAAGTTTAGGCAAGACAAAATTATGGCAATTGAAAAGCTGGCGCAATTACTCCAATGCTCTGCGATAACAGTGAGAAGAAGATTAAAAAAGTGGAAAACATTCACAAGCATAAATCAAAACGGTCGCTACTACACATTGCCCGAAATTCCTGAATTTGACGATAATGGATTATGGAAATATCAATTTGCTCTATTTTCCAAGCACGGCAATTTAAAACAAACAATTATTGAATTGGTAAAAAGATCTGAAGCTGGGCTCAGTGCCGCTGATATTTCGAGCATTATTGAGATCCCTTCAAGTAGTTCCTATTTTTCACAAATCAAGCAATCCGACGAAATCAAACGAGAAAAACATCAGGGCCGGTTTGTTTATTTTTCAGCGGCACCCAACAAATATCAACTACAAAAAAGGGGTGCAGAACGACACAAGACCGATGGTTGGCCCACTGATACCCAGGCAGTTAAAATTTTAGTACACATAATAAAAAACCCAGGTATTGAAGTTGACCGGCTTGCCATTGAATCTGCTCTTCCGGGTGAGCGCTTTGACCCAGTTGTTGTTAAACAATTTTTGCAATTCCATGACCTTTTAAAAAAAACTTCGGATACAGAGCCATAAAATGTCTCACAGGGTATATCGACAAAATCACTGAAGGGATTTGTCCGCAGAATCTATTTCCGGAGGAGCCAACTATTTCCTTTTATCCGCAGGAGGTAGGCCAACGGGATTTGAAAGTGCTCAAAACCAGGAAGAAAAACGTTGTGACTTTGGATATCGGGGCATTTTGTGCAAAGGAAACAGTTTTGGTCAATCCAATTGATAACACGGTCCATCAAAGTCAACAGCTTCGTTCTTTGACCCCATATCGGTGCACGTATGGGTATGATGTGTTGGTTTTTGTCGGATATGGACTTTTTGTTCACTGTCTATCAGAACAGCAAATCATTGCACTGCTGTCAGATAGAAATATAACCATTTCTCAACGAGAGATTGGTTTCCTTGGTAAGAAATTTATTGCTTATCTGGCCATAGCCCATCAGCAGGCACAGCAACGATTAAATCAACTGATGTCACACAAAGGCGGCTATATTCTGCATATAGATGGCACTTGCGAAGGCGGCAGTCCTCATCTTTTTACCGGTATGGACGGCATTGCTCAAATAGTATTGGATAATATCAAATTGCCCTCGGAAAAAGCAGAATCCATCATCCCCTTTTTAGAAAGAATAAAAAAGCAATACGGCAACCCGGTTGCTCTGGTCCATGATATGGGTAAAGGCATTTTATCGGCAGTAGAGGTTGTGTTCAAAGGTATTCCGGATTTCATCTGCCATTTCCATTTTTTAAGAGATATTGGAAAAGATTTATATGAAGCAGAATACGCTAAGATTAGAATCCGTTTAACAAAGCATAAAATCAGAACAGTGCTTCGGGCAAAAGCAAAGGCGCTGGACTCTCTCATGGGAAACGATACTCAACTTGGGACAGGGCTATTAGAGTGTATTGCTGAAAATCAGCCGAACACAATACCCGCAGAAAAACTGGCGATTGTGTCGTCATATGTCATGATCCATTGGGCTCTTGACACAACTGGCCAACTTGAGGGTTATGGTTTCCCATTTGATTGCCCGCACTTTATTTTTTACCAGCGGCTAAAAGTCCTGTATAAAATGGTGGACACCTCTGGCTACAATCAATTCGATAAACATTTCTTCAATCTTTGGAAGCCTCTCAATAAAATCATCAATGACCAACAGTTGAGAAGCGCCGCTAAGCAAATTGAAAAAAAGATGGAAACCTTCAAACAACTCCGAACCGCCTTATCCATAACCGTTTCTGAAAATAAGAAAGGACTTAATGATGACGGCGATAATAATACCAATATAAAACGTATTGCTCAGAAAGTGAAAAGATTCAGGGCGCAAATAATGGCAGACCCGAAATTATCTCAAACAGACTCATATAAAAAAATGATCAAACAGATCGACACTTACTGGGAGAAACTTTTTGCCGATCCAATTACAATCGAAACATCCAATGGTCAGCAGGTTCACATCCAACCTCAACGCACAAACAATATTTTGGAACGATTTTTCCGGGAACTTAAACGTAGAAACCGGAAAAGAAGTGGAACAATATCATTAAATAAAAGGCTCAAAACCATGCTCACAGACACGCCGTTAATCAAGAATCTTGATAAAGCAGAATATATGGAAGCCATCCTTGATGGGAATGCTACTTTGGAGGAACGATTCGAAAAAATTGACTACAACATGGTTCTTGAAAAATTAAACGACGAACAAAAAACGTATGGAAAAATTAGCCCTGAAATGAAAAAAATAATTCAGCGGCCTGATTTGCCGAAAAAATTGGCATCCTTATTCGCTACTTAAGAGCAAGATCAATACCAACCGTCATTTGCTATCATAGAGGAAAAGTGATACTGGATTGGGATTAAGGACCGCAGATTAAATAACTTGAATGAAATAGCTTGCCTTTTGGCCCATCTACGTCGTTGCATCAAAGGTCCAATAGACCTGGTGTCAAAATTCATGTCAGGTAAACCGGTAGTTAGACGAAAAGTTATCCAAATGCAAAACCGCAGATGGGTAACTTTTCGCCCAAAAACTAATTTATCAAAGTGCTTGGGGGCTGGGGTTGATCAGAACCGGACGCTTTGGAAAGACACCCGATGGCGTCTTTGCTTGATTCCTTTATTCTGAACATCAGTTGGTCGGCCAGCTTGAGCAGCGCTCTTGCTTCTGTTGCATCGTCAGGGTAGGCTGCGATGCCGAAGCTTGCGCTCAGTTTTACGTTACACCCTTCACCGCTCAGGTACAGTGTCTGTTTCATCCGGGAACGAATGCTTTCAGTTGTTTTTATTGCCTGGTCCTTATTGAATTCCGGCAATACGATAACAAATTCATCTCCACCATATGCCACGCCGTAGCATGGTTTTGAAATTGATTCCATGATGGTTTCGGCAATTTCTCGAAGAGCCCGGTTGCCGTTTAGATGCCCGTAAGTATCCACAACATGTTTAAAATTATCAATATCCATAAAGAGCAGAGCAAAGGATTTGTTTTCAACTTTACTGCGTTCAATCAGCTGGTACAGCTCATCGTACAGATAACGCGTGTTATAAAGGCCTGTTAAATCGTCATGAATCGTTAGATGTTCCAATCTTGCATTGATTTTTTTCATTTCCTTTCGCGAATGGCTCAGCTCAAGCTGTGTCTTCACGCGCACCAGCAATTCGGTCACATTAAACGGTTTGCCGATGTAATCCACCACACCAGCCTGAAATCCTTCCACAATACTCTTCCCATCGGTCTTGGCCGTCAAGAAGATGATGGGAATATCCTGGGTTTCGGTCTGACTTTTAAGCTGACGGCAGACTTCAAAACCATCCATTCCCGGCATCACGATGTCCAGAAGGATCAGATCAGGAGGCTCCTTAACAATGTGCGCCAAAGCGGATTTACCGTCCATGGCTGTGCTTACGTTGTACTGAATTCCTATAACTGTAACGAGAATATCGATATTTTCCTGGACATCATCTACCACCATTACCGTAAAATTTTTATCGTTATTCACAGGAAATTACCTTTCGGTTTAGAATAGAAATAAATTGGAGGTCATTAGTAGAATCAAATAGAACCCCCCTGCTTTGTCAAGTAAATAGATGAAATAGCACCAATTCTCAATGAATTATTCAGCCGGCAACAAATTTTACGTTAGGTGCCGCAAAAGGTTCGGGTTACCCGTTCTTCATCGGCAGGACCTTGGGCGTAATTGATGAAATCCGGTTGTGCCGTAAAAGGATTTTCATAAAGCGTTGTCAGCAGGTGTACCTGACTGAAATCATCTCTGGCTTCCGCATTCTCAATCGCCTTGTGAATCCGGTGATTTCTGGGAATGAAAAGGGGATTGACCCGGTTCATTTTTTCCTGAATAACTTCAGGATTATTTTCTTTAACCAGCCGCAGCTGCCATGATTTAAGCCAGGCTGCAACCGCATCCGGCGCGTTGAAAAGTTCTCGAAATTGCGGCGTCATATTTGAACCTTGCCTGATATGATCTGCCAGATAACGAAACGTCAGGGTAAAATCGGTTTTCTGGTTCTGCATGATGGCAAGCAGTTCCCCAAGAAGGGAAGAATCCTGGTCATCATGATTTTCTATCCCGATTTTTTTAAGCATGCCAACGTGTTGGGCGTGAAGGAATTCCTGTTCAAACTCAGCCAGGGTGGCATCAATCACATCCATTGCCTCTTCATCTGTTTTTCCTATCAGCGCTTGTAAACAAACACCCAGACAGTTCAGGTTCCACCTCATGATGGCGCTTTGATTGGCATAACGGTATCGTCCCATGGTATCAATGGAACTGAATACCATGTTGGGGTCATAATAATCCATAAAGGCACAGGGACCATAATCAATGGTCTCACCTGAAATTGAGGTGTTATCCGTATTCATGACGCCGTGAATAAATCCAAGCTGCATCCATTTGGCAACAAGTCGAGCCTGCCGTGTGGCAACCGAAGAAAAAAATTGTCTGTATCGGTCTTCTTTTCCCAAAATTTCAGGATAATGGCGGGCAAGCACGTAGTCGGCAAGCATCCGTATAGCCGCTTCATCGCCCCGTGCGGCAAAATACTCAAAACTGCCTACCCGGACTAAACCCGATGCAACTCGTGTCATGATACCCCCCGGATGGATTCCATCCTGACGTGGAATTTTTTCTCCTGTGGATACGATGGCCAAGGCCCTGGTGGTGGGCACCCCTAACGCATGCATGGCCTCACTGACAATGTACTCACGAATCACCGGCCCCAGGGGGGATTTGCCGTCTCCACCCCGTGAGAATCGGGTCCGTCCGGAACCTTTGAGTTGAATATTCAAGCGTCTGCCGTCCGGGGTAACTTTTTCTCCGAGCAGAATGGCCCGGCCATCCCCAAGCTGGGGAACAAAGTTGCCGAATTGATGCCCGGCATAGGCCATGGCAATGGGAGTGGAATCTGCAAAAAGCAGATTGCCTGCCAGGCAATCTGCCAGTTCCGGCGTCTCTTGGGTAAAATTAAACCCCAACTCCTGGCCCAGTTTTCGGTTATATTTTTGCAAAACAGGGGCATGGACGGGTTCAGGCAGACTTGGGTCATAGAATTTTTCTTCAAGAGCTGCAAAACTGTTTTTAAATCCGGCTTTAAGGGTTGACACAGCGGTTGTCTTTTCCATATATTCCCTCCTGTGTTGCCTTTCATGAAGATTGTTCATTCAATATCCAACTATAAATAATGATATGCATGAATACAAAGAAGTCATCATTTGTGTCCGTTTCTTTTACACTTTGACAATTTTTCTTTTCGGCTTTGATATTAAAAAAAAATGTTTGCAGCCGCCATGAATTTTCTTCAATAATTTCCGGTGTTATACCTTTCGTCTTTTCTTCTGGCATTTTATTTGCTGTTCTAAAATCTAAAAACTGATAAATTGAAAAAAACTGGCAGGACTGATAAGGCAGGCCCTGTTTCCTGCCGATATTTGAATTTAAATAATGAGAATAAAGGGTTCTTTCATGGCGAATAGTCTTTACATTACGACGACTGAAACCCGAAGCGGAAAATCCCTCATCGTTCTTGGCATCATGCAGCTTTTGCTCAAAGACATCCGAATCGTAGGGTTTTTCAGACCCATTATTAACCCGAGTAAAAAAGACACCAGGGATCATGATATTGATTTGGTGCTTTCCAATTTTAACATGGGGCTGGAGTATGAGGAAACCTATGCCTATACCTTGGAAGAGGCCAAACAGATGGTTAATTCCGGCCGTCAGGCAGAGATGATGAAAACTATTTTGAACAAGTATAAAGCCCTTGAGGAAAAAAGCCGTTTTGTTCTGTGCGAGGGCACTGATTTCACAGCCGGTTCCGAGGCTTTTGAATTTGATATCAATGCCGGAATTATAGCAGATATAGGATGTCCGGCTCTGGTGGTCTCCTATGGATATGAAAAGAATGTCGAACAGGTGATAACCTCGTGTCAACTGGCTTTGGAAAGCTTATACCACAAAGGGGTGGATGTGCTGGCCATAATGGTTAACCGGGTGCCACCCGATTCTTTGCATAGTCTTAAAATTGCTTTGAATACGGCAATTGACCGCCCTGAAGTTCTGATTTATACCATCCCTGAAACCCAGGCTTTAAGGCGTCCTTCGTTTAGAGATTTGATTCCGGCCATGGATGCCCAAGTGTTGTACGGCAGACAGGGGCTTGAAAATCAGATTTCAGGATGTGTGATTGCGTCCATGCTGGTCCCCAATTTTCTAACCCATATTAAAAAAGACGACCTGGTGGTTACTTCCGGGGACCGGTCCAGCATTGTGATCACCTGCATTGCTTCCCGGCTTTCCATGGCCTACCCCGATATTGCAGGCATCCTGGTTACCGGCGGCATTCCCATTCCAGATTCCATCATTCGGCTTATTCGAGGATGGAAGGAACTGCCTGTGCCCATTCTGCTGACTCGGATGGATACCCATACGGCAGTCATGGCTATTGACCAAATTCACGGCAGGATTTCCCCGGACGATCCCCAACGCATTGCCCTGGCTCTAGGAATTTTTGAGGCAAATGTGGATGCCGCTTCTTTCAGGCAACGACTGGCAGCCAGAAAGTCGGTGCGCATCACACCCCAGATGTTTGAATACAGCCTTATTGAAAAAGCAAAAAAGAACCGCCGGCATATTGTACTGCCCGAAGGCGGCAGCGATAGGATTCTTAAAGCCGCTGATATTCTTTTGCGGCGCTCATTTTGTGATATCACCATTTTAGGCAAATGTGAAGCGGTTGAGCGCAGGATCAAGGAGCTAGGGCTGAATTTGTCCCAGGCCCGGTTTATCCAGCCCGATGCCGCCCCCTGGCTGGACGATTATGCCCAGACCTATTTTGAATTGCGTCAACACAAGGGTGTGACTCTGGACATGGCCAGGGATACCATGACGGATCCTTCTTATTTCGGCACCATGATGGTGCATAAAGGACATGCCGACGGCATGGTATCAGGTTCTGTGAACACCACGGCCCACACCATTCTTCCGGCTTTTCAGATCATCAAAACGCTGCCCGGCTCTTCCATTGTGTCATCTGTTTTTCTCATGTGCCTGAAAGACAGGGTCCTGGTGTTTGGAGACTGTGCCGTTAACCCCAACCCCACAGCTTCCCAGCTGGCCGAGATAGCGGTGACTTCAGCCGGCACCGCTTCCATTTTTGGCATTGAACCCCGGGTGGCCATGCTCTCCTATTCCACTGGATCTTCAGGAACCGGCGCAGATGTGGACAAGGTGATCCAGGCCACTGCCATGGTACGGGAAAAGGCTCCGGATCTTCTCATAGAAGGCCCTATTCAATATGATGCCGCCATTGACCCGGGCGTGGCCATGACCAAGCTGCCAAACTCCCAGGTGGCCGGACGGGCTACCGTATTTATTTTCCCGGATCTGAACACCGGGAACAATACTTACAAGGCTGTCCAGCGGGCCTCGGAAAAAACTGTGGTCATCGGTCCCGTACTCCAGGGAATGAAACGGCCCGTTAATGATTTAAGCCGGGGGTGTACAGTAGCGGATATTGTGAATACCGTGGCTATCACAGCCATTCAGGCCCAGGCAGGAAAATCTCAAATTTAAGGTCCCTTTAAGAAAAATGTATTATGAATATTGCCGGACTGCTGCGCATGTGATATTCCCCTGGGATTCAAACTAACTGATTTCCATGGAGGAAATGTAAATATGGAAGAATGTCCCTGCGGAAGCAACCTTGCCTATGCCGAATGCTGCGAACCCATCATTACCGGAACACAGCCTGCCCGAACCGCACAAGAACTTATGCGGGCCCGTTATACCGCCTATACAATAGCTGACACGGACTTTATTTTTAACACCACCCATCCGGATCATCGGGATGGGTACGACCATGTCGGCACAAAGACATGGGCGCAAAATTCCGAATGGCTGGGTCTTGAAATTGTTGCAACAGAAGCCGGCTGTTCCGAAGACCAGGAAGGTACGGTTGAATTCATCGCCACCTACAAGACAGACGGTATTGTTCAAAAACACCATGAGCTTGGCCGTTTTTCAAAGGAGGACGATGCCTGGCTGTTTACCACCGGTGATATGGTGAAGCCCAAACCCGCTGTTTCCACCAAGGTGGGCCGCAATGAACCTTGTCCCTGCGGCAGTGGGCGAAAGTATAAAAAATGCTGCGGTAAATAAAACTAAATGACCGCAGGAACCGCCTTGTTTAAAGGAAGGTTCCTGCGGTCATTTGATGATTTAAAACTTAAAAGGTAATTATGTTGTATCCTTTTTCGATGAACGCGCCCATGGAAGGATGGTTAGCCATATCCCCAACCAGGGGGATACCTTCCTTTTCAATGGGACCAAGGGCATCAAGTTTGGTTGCACAGGCTTTGCAGGCGCCGTAAATAAGGCCGGCGTCTTTGGCTTTTTGGTAAAGTGCGTTTAAAAAATGCCCGGATTCGGACATGGGTCCCACAAGTTTGACAGCTTCTCCTTCAAGAACAATAAGTCCTTCCTGGTCTCGCTGTTTTAGGTCAAGGGCATTGAGAAGTACGTGGATAAAGCATAAAGGGTCTCCCCGGAATGCGAATAATACGGTTTTTTCCATAATAATACTCCTGATTTAGGATTTTAATATAGTACCCATCCGGAAACAGTCTTTTTGCCCAACTTTCATCTGCTTTGAACTTCAACAAAAATTCTTATTTCTCTGGACAGACACCAATCTAAATTTATTTACGCTTTGATTATGTTGTGCACCGCAAAGGGTTTCGTCAAGCCATTATATTTTTTTGTCCACAGCCGGACAAAATCCGGTCTAAACCGGAACAACCATCTTTGAATAATTAAAGAGAATCCGTGATTTTTTCCACCATTACTCTTTTTTGTTTTCCCAGAAATTACGGCTTTCCTGGAGAAGGTCATTGATATCGTCATCATCCATATCCTCGCCGGTTTCCCTATCCCCATTTTCCAAACCAATATCTGTCGGTTCATCAACGCTTAAATCTTCCACATCATCCTCTTTGGGTAACTCATCAATCAATTCATTGCTATCCTCTGCTTCAATGATATCTGGGTCGTCCAGATCAAATGCAGATTCATCTTTAAGGTCTTCAACTTCCAGTCCGGACTCGGTATTCGGGATATCATCTGACAAATTTTCCGGTTCCAGATCCACCGGCTGGGTTTCTCCGG
This sequence comes from Desulfobacter hydrogenophilus, assembly GCF_004319545.1. Taxonomy (NCBI): domain Bacteria; kingdom Pseudomonadati; phylum Thermodesulfobacteriota; class Desulfobacteria; order Desulfobacterales; family Desulfobacteraceae; genus Desulfobacter; species Desulfobacter hydrogenophilus. Next base: position 3,984,572 of record NZ_CP036313.1, read on the forward strand.
GCGCCTTATCCGCTATATCATCATAATCGGGAAGGTTAATGGACAGATTCTCATCCAGGTTTGATTTTGACGCGTCATCATTTTCAGCCTGCAGATTTTGTTTGGGTGCCGTACTTTCACTATCTTCAAGCAGATTTCCGTCCCGATCAAAAAGCAGGCTGCCATTCAGATTGATTTCATAATCAAGCCTGAATGCCACGTTATTGTCATGCACAACAATCCGGCCGCCTTTGGGCAACAGCGCGCTCGCGGTAAGGCGTTCCTTGAGCAGATCCTTAACTGCATCAAGGTCCAGATCTCTTTGAACAGATGCAATGAGGTCTTGTTCTCCGTTCAGTATAACTTGGGGATCTGTAATTCTCATGCATAACTCCTTAGTTTATCGATTGAATGCAATGTTTGCAAAATTGGGTTCAATGAAACGTTCAAGGTCAATGATTTTGCCGATTTCCATGACATCATGCATATATTTTTGAATTTTATCAAGATCTGCCGCTTCCGGATAGAGTCCGTCCCAACGGATGGCCATGGGTTGGGAAAATACATTTTGAAGCACCTGGGGATTCAGGCCCATTTTACCTTCAGGGTCCAGGAAATTTACCGCAATGTTCGCGGCCCGGGCCTTGTCGTTTTCAATATACTCGCCGGTATCCACCAGCAGGGATACAAACTCCTGAACAGCTTCAGGATGTTTTTGGATAAAGTCCTTTTGCATGGCCACAATACAGCAGGGATGATTTTCCCAACGCGTGGCTGAATAAAATTCCAGATTGCCGATTTCCCCCTTGATGGCTTTGGTGGCAACCGGTTCTGCAACCATGAATCCACCCACATCCTCATTTTCTTTCATAATGCCGGGCATTTTGATGGGGGGAACCACCTCAAAGCGCACATTTATCGCTTTTTTCCCGGGCACACCGGGTTTGAGCCCCAATTCTTTTAAAAATTGATGTGCAAGCATGTGGTGGACCGACATTTTATGGGGAATATCCACAACCTTATATTTGTAAAAGCTTTGCAAAGAGTCAAACCTGTGATCATAATGCCGGGAGCGTACAAATGTGGACCCGTTTTTGTGGGCATACAGAACCAGCTGAATGGGGGAGTCATAGGCAAACAGATCCATGGCAATGGGTGCCAGAACGAAGGCACAGTCGATTTCTCCGCTTTCAAGGCCTTCCTGTATGGGATTCCATCCACCCATCAGGCTGGTAGAAAGGTCAAAGTGCTGGGGTTCCACATCCCCTTGGTTAATCCGGTGTTTCAGGGCGCCTAAAGCAAGATGGTCGGTGATCTGAATATGGGCGACGTTGAGTTCAACGCGACCTCCGATGATGGCTCTCTCTTTGGTTACCCGCTGTTTTTTTATGCCTCCGGAGAAAGCCGCTTCAATGGCCTTTTTTATTTCGTCCTCGTTAAACGGCTTCGGGCAATGGGCATTACCTCCAGCATCCTGGATGATTTTCTGCTGGCCCATGTCAGCCTGGGCCGTGGCCATGATGAAAGGAAGGTCCTTAAATTCCTCGGAGGCCCTTAATTCTTTGAGAAACCCAAGGCCATCCAGCGTGGGCATGTTCCAGTCGGATATGACAAGATCAGGTTTTTCAGCTTTGACCTTTTCAAGGCCGTCGGCACCGTTCACCGCCATAATAAGGTTTGAAAATCCGGCTTTCCCCAGGATTTGTTTGAACATTATCCGCATGGTGCCTGAATCATCTGCCACAACAATTTTAATATTCGGGTCTACCGCCATAAAATGCTCCTTATGTCCTGTAAAGATGTTGTCTATAAAAATTTAAAATAAAATCTATTAAGCATCGTCAGCCCATGCCCAGCTGAACCTATGCTGCAATTTTTGACAAACTCTGTCGAGTATAAATCCCAGTATGCCGATGGCAATGATTACAGCCATAAGTTTATCGTATTCCATGGTATCCCTGGCATCGTTAATCAGATACCCCAACCCTGATGATACCCCTAAAAATTCAGCCGGGACCAAAACTATCCATGCAATCCCCAGTGCCAGCCTGATGCTGGTCATCATATGGGGGATGGAATATGGAATAACAATCGTTTGAATGAGTTGGACGTTATCGGCACCTTGGTTCAAAGCCATTTTTATCCACTGGGGGTTAATGTCCATGACACCAATGGCTGTGTTCAGTATTATAGGACAAATTGTCGCCATTACAATCAAAAAATGAACAGCGGATTCAAAGCTTGTAAATAAAAGCAGTGCAAGGGGCATCCAGGACAGGGGACTGATCATTCGTACGAATTGAATCGGCGAATATGTGAGCTTGCGAAGACGTGTAAAGAAACCGATCAGTACACCCAATGGCAGCCCGATAACTGCTGATATGGCGATGCCTAGAACGATTCTACGCAGACTTGCAAAAACTGACACCCAGAATTTGGGATGCTGAAAGGCGTCTGCCAGAGCCGCAAGGGTTGGGCCGGGTAGAAATCCCTTAAAATGGTAGAATTCGGGGCGGGTAAAGACGAACTGCGTAACCGCGGCCCAGGCAAAAGCAAACAAAACAAGCCCGGCCAGTTCGTATTTCCAACCCGACCATACCCGGGTAAAAAAAGAGGATAACTCAACTTCTACGGCTCTGTCCTGGGAATTTTTTTTAATTGATTTCAACGATTTCTTCCCTGGTAAATACATTTTCCATATCACACTGGCAAAATTTTTTTATCCCACCCATGTCGTCCAAAGCCTTTCTGACAAAACGGTCATCCACAAGCTGTGAAACAGCTGTGTTGGTATCAAGGGTCGTCAGAAAATCTGTGTTGCCCTCAACCTTAGTTTTTTTCATCTGTTCCAGAATAAACCGGGTGGCGGATGGAAAAGGAAAAGGCTGAAAACCGATTCTTTCTACATTCCACTGGGGGTGTATCAGTTCTTTTTCGGGAATGGCACCAAAAACCTTGTAAAGAACTGATTCATTTACCGGCAAAAATCCTTCGCCGTCTCTGCTGAGCAGGTGGGCGGTTTCCTTAGGATTCTGAAGACACCACACCTGGGCTCTTACAATGGCGTTTATCGCCTTTTGAACGACTATTGGGCTGTCTTGGATCAGATGATCATTGGTTACGATAACACAACAAGGATGATTTTTCCAAATATCTCCTGAATATCGCATGATTTTTGCCGAAAATTTTTCCTGGGCCAGGGCGTTGAAGGGGTCTGCCACGATAAATGTGTCTATTTTTTTTCCCAAAAGCGCCTGGGGCATATCCGGGGGCGGCAAGATAAACAAGTTCACCTCGTGGGGGGCAAGCTTTGAGCCCGGCGGGCGAATTACCGGTTTAAGCCCCTGGACCTGAAGGCCCAACTGCATGACCAGGTTATGCATGGAGTACCATGAGGGCACGGCCACCTGTTTACCTGAGAGATCTGCGAATCGGTCGATGCCGGAATCCGCTCTGACAGTGACCGCGCTGCCGTTGGTATGATCCCAGGCCAACACTTTAATAGGTATATTCTGCTTGAATCGCATCCACACGGGGATGGGGAAAAGCATGTGAACCAAGTCAAATTTGCCCGTTAAAAAAGATTCGGAAAGTATATTCCAGGAACGCACCATGACCGGGCGTTCCACATGAAGTCCTTCATGGGAAAAATAGCCCAGACTGTATGCAACAAGCAAGGGTGTCGCATCCGTAATGGGCAGATAACCTATTCTTAACGGTCTTTTTTTTGCTGCTGCCAGACACGGAAATACCATGGGGGTACAGGCGGCTGCACTTGCTGTCCGTATTGCTGTTTTTATAAAATTTCGCCGTGAAATGCCGTCGGGGCTTGCCGATTTTACGTGGTTAAATTTCATCTGCCAGTCTCCGTTTGACTGAATATGCGATTTTAAATCGATTGAGAATATCGGTTCTCAGCGCTTTAATTCCAGGGTCATGCTGGTTTCTGGGGTAGGGCAGATCAATATCAAAAATATCGGAGATGCCGGCAGGGGAACCTGCCAGGACCACAATTTTATTTCCAAGACGTATGGCTTCGTCAATATCATGGGTGACAAACACCGCGGTAAAGCTTTCCGACATCCACAGGTTGACCAGTTCCTCCTGGATATGAGCCTGGGTAAAGGTGTCCAAGGAGGCAAAGGGTTCGTCAAGCAGTAGGACCTGGGGATGTCCCACCAAAGCCCTGGCCAGGCAGACCCGCTGGGCCATCCCTAGTGATAATTGGCTGGGTTTCGCGTCCGCCGCACCTGTCAGCCCCATAATTTCTATAAATTGGTTTACCCGGTATTCCAGGTCCTGGGTGTCTTTTCTGATTTTACAGCCATAGGCCACATTCTCCTTAACGCTGAGCCAGGGGATCAGTGCCGGCTGCTGGAACAGTATGGAACGTGACGGGTGGATGCCGGCAATGGGGCTGCCGTCCACCAGGATCCGGCCGCAGGTCGGATTCTCAAGCCCAGCCAGCATGTTCAGCAAAGTGGTCTTCCCACAACCCGATTCACCTAAGATAATTACAAAATCTCCTGGATTGATGGAAAAGGAGATATCCTTAATAACCTGTCGCTGTGTTTTTCCCGGCCCGTCGTAGGATTTACAGATTTTTTCAATATCTATTTTCAAGTTCTATGATTCCGATAAAATAGTATGAATAAATTCCGGCCTGATAAATCCATGGAGATCCGTTCCGGTCGGCATGCCTTCCATGGTTGTACACATATAATCGAGCACGATGTTTAAAATTTTCATATCCGGCACCAGAAGTTTTGGGTTATAGGTAATCCCCGATGTTTTAAGTGCCTTTTGCGTCTGGGAGGCAGAAAGGCCTAAAAAAGAAGCTGACAGCTGTTCAATACCCTTTTCGGCGGTGTCCGGGGATGCCATGTACCGGTCAAGCTGCCGGGCACTATCCAGGAGGCAGTTAACCATCAGACCTAAATTTTTCCCTTTGGTCTTAAGCAGGTCCTGGTGTACCACAAAAACGCTACCCGGATGATCCTTCCACAGATCCCTGGAAATGAGCAGAGGTCTGAATCCCTTTTTTTTAAGTTCAACGTCACCAAAAGGGGCAGGGCAGATAAAAGCTGCAATATCGCAGTCAAGATCCGCATTTGCCATTTCCGGCATCAGGGCATACGGTACCGATTCAATGTCGACGCTTTCTCCCAATTTTCCCAAATTTGCGATTTTAAGATTTCCTGCACTCAGCAGCCTGTGCACAAGCATATGCTGAATACTAAGTTTGTGCGGGATCAAAACACTTTTTCCTTTAAAATCCGCCAATCGTCGAATCTGTTCGGGTACAATGATTCTGCTGCCTGCCCTGTGGGTAAACATAAGCATGGATATGGCCAAACCCTTGTCAGACAGGTACATGGCCTGGGCAATATCCATGAACGCAGCATTGATATCCCCGGATAAAAACCCTTTTTCCACCTGTCCCCATGAACGCATGCTAAAAGGTATAACATCGGTATCGGCACCTGACCCTTTACGCTGGATGTAACGGGGTAAAGCAATTCCCAGTATCAGATGGTCAATACTGATAAAATGTCCGATTCGGATAGTCAGAGCAGCCTCAAATATTTTACATTTATTAATTTGGGATTTTTAAGAGAACTCTAACACAGCCCGGAATGCGTTGGCAAGTTTGTAAATGCAATTTAGAGCCATGGAAATTTTAAAATCCATTCAGTTGCCAGGGCTTGGTTGACGGCTGACAGTGCGTCGGGTACAAGTCCGGTCAGAACTGTGGCCACCAGTTTGCCTTTCAGACGATTTTTCTGGTGGCTGTAATGTTGAAAAAAAAGTAAATTCAATACTCAATCAACTTATAAGGAGAAAGGAGACAGTATCATGATTCTTGGGATTTCCGGCAGTCCCCGTAAAGACAGGATAACGGCCCATGCTGTTCAGCATGTATTGGAACATTGTGAAGGGCAAACCCGTTATATTTCTTTGTTTCGCAAACATATTAACGGCTGTATTGCCTGCCTGGGCTGTACAAAGGACAACATATGTGTGGTTAAAGATGATTTTCAGGAAATAGCGGATGCCATGGTAGAAGCGGATGCCATTGTACTTGGTGTACCAAACTATTACGATGTGCCCAACGGGCTTTCCCATTGCCTGTTGGAGCGTTGTTTCTGTTTTCGCCATCAGGGGGCTTTTTTATTAAAAGACAAACCCTTTGTGGTGTTTTCCACCGGGTATTCTGCTGATGAAGAGAACAGCCAGGTCCTAAACATAGTGGACCATTTTATTTTGATGAATAAAGCAAAAAGGGTATCCCGGTTTTTGGTGGGGGGTTTTTCGCAGTGTTACACTTGTAAATTTGGCTTGACCTGTAAAGACGGCAATATCGTAAAAAACAGCGGATTTGTGGATAAGATCACCCCGGATATGCTGCCACCGGAATTTGACAACCAACCCAATGCTAAAGTTAAATGCGAGAATGCAGCCCACCTGCTTAATGATATACTCAGAAAAGATAATTCCTGACGGAAGAGTCTGAAAACAGAGCCAATAAAGGAGGAATAAAAATGATAAAGGCTGTTTTTTTTGACATGAATGAGACGCTGCTCAATTTGAGTGTGCTCAAAGAGAACTTTGACAAACATTTTGAAGACAGTTATGCACTAAAGTACTGGTTCGTCAAGCTCCTTCATACGTCCACTGTAACAGGTGTGATGGATGAATATAAGAACTTTGGAGAACTGGCCGGCGTTGTTTTGGAGAGTCTATTTTATGAAAATGGCAAAACGCTGACAAGTGAAACAAAAACTGAAATTCTGGGTTCATTCAAGAACATGCCTCCCTACTCAGATGTTGCCGGTGCACTTAAACTGCTGAATCAGAATAAAATCAGAACTATTGCGGTATCTAACTCCTCGCTGGAAATGATAAAAGAGCAGCTTACCAATGCAGGCATCATTGACTTGTTCTACTCCTATTATTCGGTGGATGCCGTTCAAAAATATAAACCTTTTAAGGAAATTTATCAGTATGTAGCCCGTGAAGAAAATATTCCCACTGAAAATGTGGTTATGGTTGCCACCCATGACTGGGATCTGTTCGGTGCGAAAAAAGCCGGGCTTAAGACCGCCTATATTGAACGAAAAAAAGAAATCTTCAACCCCTATTATTTCCCGGCGGATATACACAAAACCGATTTAGTAGAATTGGTTCGGGAAATTATCAATATCAGAATCAAATAATTTTGGGGGTTTGATTTTATGATCAAACCCTTTATTCCCTTGAGTTGCAACACAGGGTGGCGAAAGAAGCATCCCAAAAACTCCTTATCACAACATCTTGTTATTATAATAGATATTTGGAGATACTGGAATTGGTGACTGCATCTAAATAGTTTTAAATTAACAATTCGATTGAAAACCACGGAAAATATCGGTGAACCAAAAAGGTGAGCAGAAAATAAAATTTCCCCAGGAAAAGGAGTGATTCTAATTGGGTTTTATTACGGGCCGATTCCGATTAACAATCCAAGCAGCCCGTGGTGGTTTTACAAGGCGAGTAGCTGGTCCTCTATACAGCGTTTTTGAGGCGATGACAATATTTCCAAGAACATCGTTGTTTTGTGCGCATTTATGGGCCGCAACATCGGCCACGCCCCCGACACCGATAATCATCACATTTTTTTTGCAGGTGCTAAAAAAATGGCGTAACGCTGGGGATGCCCGCAGCTATTGAAGGAGGGCTTATTTGAGTTGATATGACCATCGAAAACTGGAGAGGACCATCTCCCACTCCTGGATCGTGGTGGTTTCACTTCATAACGTGTGTACAGATATACCATATGGGTGATGAGAAACACATACGAGGTATCAACAAAATCATACTCGCCGGAATAGGGCAGGCATAAATACGTTTGACCATACTCAATCGAGGCATTCCAGTCAAATCATTGGTGGTGGATCAGGTTTTACTGTTTCTGTTGACAATCCCCAAAGATCTGTCCTAAATCTGGGTTGATTCTGTTAAAAATAAAATTGACATGATGCAGCATAAAAAAATCCTTTGAGGAAAAAATGAAAATATCGATACGGTGGGCAATGGTTCTTGGTTGCCTTGGTCTCATCTGGGGAATGCAGATTCTGATCACTTCGTCCTCTTATATTTCATCCCAGCGGATGCTGGCCGGACATGCCTGCGACGTGATGCAGAACATTGCGGACCTGACCATGACCCAATCCAGAAACCATCTCCAGCTGGCCCAGAGGGCGGCCCTTTTGACCAAACGCCTGCTGGCCTCCGAGGTGGTGGGAAGGCGAAATCAGCACTATGACGTTCTTGAGCATTATTTTTTGGATCAATTATCCTTGTATTCCCATTTTGCCGGTATTTATATCGGTATGCCCAATGGTGATTTTTTTTATGTCAACCGCAGTAATGCGCAAACCCCCGGCGGGTTTCGGACCAAGGTAATTGATCATTTCAATGGTGTGAAAAAAATCCGGCTGATCTGGCGCAATTCGGACGGCAGCATGGTTAAAACCTTGGAAAACCCCAGTGATACCTATGATCCCCGGCAGCGACCCTGGTATCAAAAAGCCCTTGCCGAACGGGAGATTATCTGGACGGACCCTTACATTTTTTTCTCATCACAAAAGCCCGGAATCACGGTGGCAGGCCCAATTTTCAAAGCAAACGGCCAGTTACAGAGTATTGTCGGTGTGGATATTGAAATTGATGATTTATCCACCTTTATCAGTCGTTTACGGATTGGTAAGCATGGCCGAGCCTTTATGCTCAATAATAACGGCGATGTGGTGGCATTTCCCGACATCTCAAAAATTAAACAGGTCGAAGACACCGAAGCCCATCGTTTCAGAATGGTTAAAATTGATGAATTGGACGATGAATTGAGTCGTTCTGCCTTTAGTGCCATCCAGTGGCAGCGGACAGAAACCGGGCTGTTGAAACTTGATCACTCCCAGTTTGCCAAATTCACTCATAACGGAGATGTCTACAATACAATGTTCACCCAGTTTACCGACTCACACTGGCCCTGGATGTTCGGTGTGTATATACCCGAAAATGACTACTTGGGTGCACTTAAGGAAAATCGTTCGTTTAATATCGGGATTACCCTGGTTCTTTCGGTGATTGCCACCCTGGTGGGTTTACAGTTGTTTCGCAGCATCACACGGCCCTTGATGGGGCTGGAAAAAGAGGCGCTTGCCATAAAGCAGCATGATTTGACTGCCAGTTTCAACACCCGCTCCATATTTAAAGAGATAGACGAAACCGCTGCCGCATTTTCACAGATGAAGTACTCGCTGCAAACCAGTGAAAAAAAGTATCGCCAAATTTTTGAAAATATTCAGGACATCTATTTTGAATGTACCATTGAAGGCGAGATTTTAGAAATAAGCCCCTCTGTAGAGGGGTTAATCCAGCAGGATCGCAAAAATATTATCGGCATCAATCTCACGCAGTTTTATAAAAATGCAGATGATCACCAGCGCTTTTTATCCAAAATTTTTGTTGACGGATCTGTGAGTGATTGGGAAGTCGCGTTGGAAAATGAACACGGCGAAATCGCCTATGGTTCGGTCTCGGCCACGCTGAAACGCGATGAAGCCGGTGATGCGGAAAAAATTATCGGTTCGCTGCGTATTATTACCGATAGAAAAAAAGCCGAGTTCAAACTGCGCCGGTACCAGGATCAGCTCGAGGATCTTGTAGAAGAACGCACACAGGACCTGCAGAAGAGCAATGGACAATTGCGCAATGAAATTGAAACACGTAAAGAGAAAGAAGAGGCGCTTAGACGCAGTGAAGAAAAATATCGGTCCATCATAGAAAACACCAACAACGGCTATTACGAAGTGGATCTCGATGGTCGTCTGACTTTTTTCAACGATTCTTTGGCCGTGATTCTGGGATATTCGGTTGAAGAGCTTCAAGGGATGGACTATTCTATATTGCTGGAATCAGAGGGTTCGCGGCAACTACCAGAAAAATCACCTGATACCTATCGATCCGGAGTGAACGGTAACCTGTCTCGTCTGACAATTACCCGTAAGGACGGTGACCGGCGGACCGTGGACGTCTCGACTGCTCCAATTTTTGATAACAACGGTGGAAAGATAGGTTATCGCGGCGTTGTTTTGGATATCAGCGAACGGCTTAATGCCGAAGCGGAAAAGCAAAAACTCCAAGAAAGACTGCGTCTAATTCAGCGGCTGGAGGGCATCGGAACCCTGGCCGGCGGCGTGGCCCATGACTTTAATAATTTATTGATGGGTATTCAGGGGAATATATCGTTGATGATGCTTAAAACGAACCCTTCAGAGTATCATTATAAAAAATTGAAAAGTATTGAGTCCTGCGTCAGCTCCGGAACCAAACTCACCCAGCAACTGCTCGGATTCGCACGGGGCGGCAAGTATATGGCCAAGTCTTTAAATTTTAATCAGATTGTCATGGACACCGCCCGCATGTTCGGTCGTACGCGCAAAGAGATTCAGATTGAGGAAAATATAGAGCATGGTTTGTGGGCGGTTGTAGCGGATAAAAACCAGATTGAGCAGGTCCTACTCAACATTTACATTAATGCATGGCAGGCCATGCCCGACGGGGGCTCGGTCGTCATTGATGCCAAAAACATGGTGCTGGATGCCTTATTTTCCAAGACTTTTGACATCCAGCCGGGACGATATGTATGCGTTTCAATCTCTGATACCGGCATCGGTATTGATCCTGCAATCCAGACACGGATATTTGAACCGTTTTTCACCACCAAGGGAATGGGCCGCGGCACCGGACTGGGCCTTGCGTCCGCCTATGGCATTATCAAAAATCATGACGGTGCCATTGATTTTGTCAGCCAACCGGGCAAAGGCACCACTTTTTATATTTATCTGCCTGCCTCGGATGGTGATATAGAAACTGAACCCGCCTTGTGTGAAATGAGTTCAAAGGGGTCTGAAACCCTGCTGCTCATTGATGATGAAGAGGTCATCCTGCAAGTGGGCCAACCCATGCTTGAATCACTGGGATACAAAGTGATGTCTGCAACGGACGGTAAAACAGCGGTGGATATTTTTCGTCGGTTTTCCGGGGAAATTGATTTGGTAATCCTGGATGTGATCATGCCGGGTATGAGTGGCAGTGCTATTTTCGACGCGTTGAAAAACATTAATCCGCAGGTCCAGGTGCTGCTTGCCAGTGGATACAGCCTCAGCGGACAGGCTGAAGATATTTTGTCACGGGGATGCGTCGGTTTTATCCAGAAACCGTTTTCCCTGGAACAAATCAGTGTCAGGTTGCGCGGCATTTTTGACAATCAGGATCTTTAATTTGATCTTCTAATCACCGAAATATTTAATATATGCCTGCGGTTAAAATATGCGGTCCTTAAGTTAATCACACGAAACCAGGCTTTTTTCGTCTTTGTGCTCAACTTTGCTCGGATTTAATCGTATGAAATTAGCTTGAATTTTATAGCTATAATCTCAGTTTGTTATAAAAATTCAGCCGGGCATCCATCTGGAAATACATGAAAAAGTGGGGCATTCCCATGCAGTCCGAATAACGACAAATACTTAGGAACGGGTCTTAAATAACTTACCCATTTTGTTATATCCGGGAGCGCGGGCGTCCCGCCTGCAGTAAAAATGCGGGCGGGACGCCCGCGCTCCCAGGTTAAATTATTTCAGATTCATTTCTTAACGCCAGAAAATATCCCGGGTTTTGAAAATAAGGCTTCTCTTTTTTCCAGGTTGCAGGTTCAATGCACCGGCCTGTTCTTCTGACAATAAAAGGGTAAGCCTGAAAGTGTCCGCATCAAAGTCCACCTCAATACGGCCGGTTTTTGGCTCCAATGCCATGCGGGTGACCAGGACCGGGATCCGGTTTTTTTCGTCGGATTGATTTTCACTTGTCTGGGCGATGTTAATTTTGTCCGCCGGTATCAGAGCCGTCTCTCCGGTTTTATCAGGCAGGCTGATATGCCGGCCGCGGGACACGGGCAGAACCCAGTTGACGGTGCTGTCGGTCTGCATTGTTTGATAGGGTGGGGAAAGTATAATCTCTTCATGGGTGGAAAAGATCCGGCCTTTTTCCATGGAGACCCGGGTGTCGCTAACGGCATTGAGCCAGGTCAGATCGTGGCTGACAATGATCAGGGTACAGCCCCATTTGTCCCGGGCCGCCAAAGAGGCTTGGCGAATGAGGCGGGCGCTTTCCGCGTCCACACTGGCCACTGGTTCGTCGAGCAGCAGGGCCTGGGGCTCAAGGATCAGCCTGGCCGCCAGGCACACCCGCTGGGCTTCGCCGCCGGACAACTGGTGCCAGGCCCTGTTGTGAAACGCATCAAAGTCCAGACCGACCGCGGCCAACGCCCTGGCCGCTCGCTGTTTTAATCTTTTGGTGTCTTTCCGGATTTTAAGACCGTATACAACATTATCCAGGACCGAGCGTTTGAGCAGATAGGGGGTCTGGGTCATCAGGGTGACTTTGGATCGCACCCTGGCGGACATGGGGTATTCCCTGCGGCCGTTGAAATGGATTTCGCCCCGGCTGGGGGCCATGGCAAATGCCAGCAGTTTTAAAAGCGTGGTCTTGCCGCTACCGTTGGGCCCGGACAGGCCTAAGATAGTGCCGGGCGGGATGCTGAATTCGTCAATGTCCAGCACCTTTTTACTGCCGTAGAAATGGCAGATGCGGCAAAGGGTATATAAAGGTGCCGGTTGGGTCATATCATTCTACCTTTTCCGCAGGAAAGAAAGGCTTAGGTTTACCGTAAATGCAATCGCCATCAAAACAATGCCCAACGCAATGCCGTCGGCAAACATGCCTTTGTTGGTTTCCAGGGCAATGGCCGTGGTCATGGTCCGGGTGTGATATTTTATATTTCCGCCCACAATCATGGAGATGCCCACCTCGGTAAGGATACGCCCGTATGCCGTAACAGCGGCGGTAAGAATACCAAACCGGACCTCCCACAGGCAGGTCAAAATGATATTTTTTTTTCCTGCACCCAGAGAAACCAGGGTCAGCTTCAGGGCCGGATCGATATTTTCAATGATGGAGGCCGTGATGGCCGCCACCACCGGAAAGGCCAGGATGGTCTGGCCCACGGCAATGCCAGTCAGGGTAAATAAAAGGTTCATATCGCCCAAAGGACCTTTGGAAGAGATAAACGCATAGACAATCAGTCCCACGCAAACCGTAGGCAGGGCCAGAAGTGTGTCCAAAAGCGTTCTTATGGAGCGTTTGAACCGAAAATCAAAGTATCCCAGAATAAACCCGCAAGGCAGTCCCGTTAAAAGGCTGACCAGCATAGACCCGGTCGATGCTTTGACCGTGGCTGAAACTGCCGACCAGGTGGAGGTATCCCCATTGATCAGCAGTTCCATCGCCTTAAGAAACCCTTCAACCAGAAATGCCATAATGACCTTTATAAAAGCAGAGTGACCGGCGCCGGCTATTTAGCATTGGGGATAAACAGTCTTTTCCCCAGAAGCCGGAATTCGCCGATCTTATTTTGGGCTGATTCCGAGGCCATCCAATCGGAAAATTTTAAAGCCAGGTCATACTTGGCATCAGGGCAGTTTTTGGGATTCAGGGTCAACACCGAGTACTGGTTCAAAAGGATGTCGTCCCCTTCCACCAGCACCGTCAAAGGGGCATCCCCGCCCTGCTGGTCCTGGTATTTAATATAGGTGCCCCGGTCGGTCATGGTGTAGCCATTTCTTTCCTGGCTAACATTGATGGTGGCCAGCATGCCCTGACCGGTTTGGACGTACCATTCCTCTTTGTCCGGCAATGCAATGCCTGCATTTTTCCAGAGCAATTTCTCTTTCTTGTTGGTACCGGAATCATCCCCCCGGCTCATGAAAAAGGCTTTATTTGTTTTGATGGCTGACAGGGCCTGGGAAATATTTTTGCCTTTTAATCCGGCCGGGTCTGATTTCGGACCAATGATCACAAAATCATTATACATTATTTCACGTCGGTCTTTGCCAAAACCATTGGCTATATATGTCTTTTCTGCCGGGGGGGCATGGACCAGCAGTACATCCACATCACAGTTCTGGCCAAGTTTCAGGGCGTTGCCTGTTCCCGTGGAAGTCCATTTCAGGGCGATTCCGGTTTCCTGTTCAAAAAAAGGAATCAGATAATCAAGCAAGCCTGTGTTGTCTGTGGAAGTCGTGGTGGCCATCATCAGTTCCCCTTTTTCAGCCGACTGCACCGTAAGGGCACAAGATAAAACCATGAGGCCGGAAACCAATACGGATAAACATTTTCTGGATTTCATTTTTTCTCCTTTAATAATTAAGGTGAATAAGTGTTGCGGTTTTGTTTTTGCTGAAAATATGCGAAATCAATTTTGTTTCATAAGACAGGATGCTGCAGTTTGTCAACACATAGATATTTGAAATTCGGTATTTTTGAATGCAGCCCTGCTAAAAATTGTTAAGGATTTAATGTCGTCGGTTTTCCTGCGATTTTTTTAAATTTAAATGGGGTTTTGAATATATTTGAGTGTTGAAACCTTTTTTATTTTCATATAGGATATATTGAAATTCGAAAATAGCGAAGGTCGTTATAATATAAATACTTATTTTAAATAAAAATCAGTTTTAACCCTATCGTTGCATAAAAAAGTTAGTAGATGAGCCTGTGAACCATCCGACTCAAGCGTTTCTAAGTTTTTTAAGCAATTTTCAGGAATGCACTTTTGGTGAAGTCCTGAATTATCCTAAAAAAATGGTTTTCCATAATGATAGCAACCGTCTTCCTATTCAATGGTGCTTATTTTATGCAACGTTAGGGTTAAGACTGATATGTCTTTTCGTGTTGATACTTACATGTTCATTGCGAACTGAACACTGGAATTGCCTGCATATCGCTCTATCAATCCGTTTCTTTGCTGGCATGTCCAATGCCTTAAAGCAGAAATGCTGGCCCCCATCATCCCATGGGAGCGTCTGCATTGGTCTAATATTCATAAAACGTAAAGGAGTTTAAAGATGAAGCTGAATACTAAGATATCTTTTATAAGCCTGGTCGGATTAAGTATCATGTTGATTATCAGTCTGCTGGCCACAATCATCTATTTTAACAGGATTAAAGGAGCACAAATTGAAAAAAGCGCAAAGGCCGCCCAGCGACAATTTGAAATGGCCATGGCAGCCAAAAAAAAGGTGTGGCTAACCAATGCGCTTCAGGTGGCAGCCAATGGAAATATAAAAAAAGCAATTCTGGAGAATGACCGAAAACTTGCTGACAGTGTTTTGAAACGCCTGGGTAAAACTTTTAAGGAAAATACTGGATTCAAAAACGTTCAGGTTCACCTGATTGATAAAAATCTTCATTCTTTTTACAAATCCTGGGCGCCGGATTCACACGGGGAATCCCTTGGATATTCAAAGGGATATGCCCAGGTTAAAAATACACTTAAGCCTGATGTTGCCATGGAAGTTTCCGGCAAAGGCATTCGCCTTAAGGGGCTGTTTCCTATTATAGATGGAAATCAATTCCTTGGTATCGCCAATTTTGAGGGGGGATTAAACTCCATTAAGCACACATTAAAAAACCATGACGTCGATTTTATCTATTTTATGGATACCGAAGACTTAAATATAGCCAAAGGCATGAAAAGCAAGCCACGGGTGGCGGATTTCATTTTAAATCAAAATGATGTGGATGAAGATTATTGGGCCTATCTTCAA
The DNA here is from genome assembly GCF_004319545.1 of Desulfobacter hydrogenophilus. Taxonomy (NCBI): domain Bacteria; kingdom Pseudomonadati; phylum Thermodesulfobacteriota; class Desulfobacteria; order Desulfobacterales; family Desulfobacteraceae; genus Desulfobacter; species Desulfobacter hydrogenophilus. The sequence goes on from NZ_CP036313.1 coordinate 4,000,255, forward strand.
AAACCGGGAATCGTAAATAAAATTTTGGATGCGCCTTTTTTTCTGGACAAAGAGTATCTTAACATCAAAGGTCAGTTTGAAGGATTTGGCGGATCAAAGTCTGGGGTGTATATGCTTGGGGTGAAGGACAAAATCGCCCTGGCCAACGTCTATACGTTGGAGAAATTAATGTTTACCATGTTCAGCCTGTTGTTCGGTATTTTTTTACTTTTTATTTTTGGCCTGGTCTTTTTTATGAGTAGAAGTGTTGTGTCGCCCATTAAAACAATTGCTGACGGCATGAAGGACATTGCCCAGGGCGAAGGGGACCTGACCAAGCGTCTCAAGGTTGTTTCCAGGGATGAAATCGGACAGCTTTGCCGTGCATTTAACACCTTTATCGAGAAATTGGACAAGCTGATCTGGAATGTTAATGACCGGAATCAGAATTTGGGAATGATTTCCAATGAAGTGTCCGGAGTCGCAGCGTTGATGTCGTCTGCTGCCAGCAGTGTGTCTAAGCAGGCCAATACGGTTTATGTCGCCGCAGAGGAAATGAATTCAAATATGAACACTGTGGCAGCTGCGGTGGAACAGGCCACAGTGAACGCCAATCATATAGCAGCGGCCACCGAGGAGATGACGGCATCTATCCGTGAAATTTCAGAGAATACTGGTAAAACCAGACAGATCACCGATCAGGCAGTTATAGATGCCGGCAGCGCCTCGGATAAGATCGCAGATCTTGGTATTTCTGCCCAGGATATTGGAAATGTTTTGAACACCATCCAGAAAATTAGTGAACAGACCAATCTTTTGGCGCTAAATGCAACCATTGAAGCAGCCAGGGCCGGAGAAGCAGGCAAAGGATTTGCCGTGGTTGCCGACGAGATAAAGCAATTGGCCGGCCAGACATCCAAGGCCACAGTGGATATTCGGGAGAAGGTTGAAAAGATTCAGGGTATCAGCAGCCAGGCCGTGAAGGAGATCGACAGGGTGGTTGCTACCATTGATGAAGTGGATGGGCAGGTCAACATGGTTGCCGCATCCATCGAGGAGCAGGCCACAACCACGGAAGATATCTCTTCCAACATCCAGCAGATTTCTACAGGGATTTCCGATATCCAGGAAACCATTCTACATGTGTCTGAGATCTCAAACCGAATTTCCCAGGAAATTTATGCAGTAAAGGAAGCTTCAGCCGAGATGAACGAATACAGCCAAGAAGTTGAAAACGATGCGGAGATTCAAAACGGGATGGCAGGCGATGTCATTGAGATGATGAGCCAGTTTCAGATGAGTGATAAAGGTTTTCATGCTGCCCCTGTCAAGCGAACGCATAGCCTGTGGAAAAAAGAACTATCAAACCTGTTATCCGGCAACCAGGAAGAGATCCGTATGGATCAGCTGATCGATCATCGTAATTGTGACTTTGGTCAGTGGTATTTTGGGCCGGGGATGAAAAAATATGAGAAAAGCCAAGGATATAAAAAGCTTGGGGATATACATGAAAGCGTCCATGAAATAGGCGGCCGGGTGGCAGCACTTTTCAAGGAAGGGAAAGTTGATGATGCCCATGACCTTTTCAAACAATATGGAAAGGTTACCCTGGAATTGTTTGAATTGCTGGATGGACTGGAAACCCAGAATTCATAAGTATTTGACTTCCATAGCATGTTATGTCGTTTAAAATTTTTTATCATTTTTTTACTATGGAATGGCATAACATAGCATACGTTTAACGTATTTTATAAAAATAAGGCCCATGATCGGAATAAAACATTCCAAAATATGGTTTAGAATTTTCGTTCGTATTCAAGGCGTGGCAATGGGAGCATAATAAATATATGTACCCATTGACACAACGAAGAAGACAGATGAAAAGGCAAACCATATGGAATGTTTTATTTTGAACTTGGGGCTAACGTTCCCGCAGCATAAGCTGTATCTGCTTTTTTTATCACAACATCGGATCACTGAAGCATTTACAGACTGCAAACAATAAAAACTGCGGTAAAAATTTTTCGGAAATGATATTTACGGTAATCAATCGCATTAAACCACCAGCTCTGCTGGTGTGATCCTGATTTTGTGATAGAAAGTTTATTGATCAGCTTATCTCTTTAGGGTTCCGGTCAAACAACCCTAAAAAATATTGCTCAGGCATGGGGTGTCCAAAAAGGAATCCCTGGACAATGTCACACCCCATTTTTTCTAGAAGCTTAGCCTGCTTTTCTTCTTCAACCCCTTCGGCAATAACCTGCAAGCCTAAATTATGCGCCATGTCAATGATCGTTTTGACCATTACGGCAGCATTGAGGCTAACCAGGATCTGCCTGATAAAAGAGATATCTATTTTTACATAGTCAATGGGCAGTTTTTGAAGATAGGCCAACGAAGAGTACCCGGTTCCAAAATCATCAAGGGCTATGGTAAATCCCATCTGTTTTAATTGCTTTAGGTTTTCAATGGCTTTTTCAGGGTTTGACATAACAAGGGTTTCAGTTATTTCAAACTCAATGCTTTCCGGGGAAATTTTATTTTGCTCAAGAATGCTTGCTACGTTATCGGATAGATTGTTTTGATCCAGTTGCAATGCAGACACATTCACCGCAATATGCACATTTGTATGGCCTGCCCGGTGCAATGCCCGGCAGGTTTTACACGCGGTGTCAAGAACCCATTCTCCAATGGAAACAATCATGCCGTTCTTTTCGGCAACCGGGATAAAATCGGAAGGCGAAATAAATTTCCCCTTTTCTATTTCCCATCGAAGTAAGGCTTCGGCCCCCATAATTTTTTTCTCCAGAAGCCTGACCTTGGGCTGAAAATAGAGCTGAAACTGTTGGTCGGTTATCGCTTTTCTTAGATTATTTCCCATCTCAAACAGTTCAATGGAGGCCTGGTTCATGGACTCTGAATAAAAAGAAAAAACGCTCGGCCCTTTTTTTTTGGCATCATACAGAGCTGTTTCCGTATTTTTTAATAAATTCCCGGGATCTGTACCATCTTCCGGGAACACGGCGGCACCGATACTTGCGGAAATGAAAATCTCTTTTTGGTCCACATAAACCGGATGGTTAAATTCGTTTAGCAGCCTTTGGCACGCCTGGCCAATTTCAAAAATATCGTTTGTGTTTTGCAGGAGAATAATAAATTCGTCTCCGCCCATGCGGGCCATAGGGACCTTTTTTGAGGTCAAGCGGGCCAGCATGTCACTGGATCTCAAACAGTTTTTTAATCTGTCTGAGATATCCTGCAGGCATTGATCTCCAGCGTTGTGGCCCAGACTTTCGTTAACCCGGTTGAAGTCATCAAGGTCTATGAGTGCCACGGCAAATTTTTTCCCGTATCGTCCTGCGTATTCGACCTCTGATTTCAGTGCCTTAAAAAAAAACTGCCGGTTGGGCAGCCCTGTCAAGGTATCGTGGTAAGCTAAAAAACAGGCTTTCTCTTCAGCTTTTTTTCTGTCAATTCCCAATGCAATCTTATCTGCAATTGAGGCAATGGCATCCAGTTCAGTTGTTTCAAGCCGTCGTCTTGAAAACATTGCCACAACCCCCATTGTTCGTCCCCCCACAATCAGGGGGTGGCCGGCAAATGCCGTTATTCTCTCTTTTTTTAGCCACGTTTTATCATCGATATCGAGGTCTTCCATAATTGAATTGGAAAGTACAGCTCTCTTTTCTTTGACAATCGTTTCAATTTTTAAATAGCCGGGGCAAACCATACAATCTTTACCGTCAAGAGGCGTAAATAACCCGTCATTTTCGATCAGTTCAAGTTGATTGTTTTCATCATTCATAATCCAGATTCGGGCAAATGCAGTGTCAAGATAATGGACGATGGCACCGCAGCATTTAGCGGCCATTTCATTGATATCCGTTCCTTGGACAAGAATCGAGCCGATCTCTGCAGCCATCATGGCATGCCGGGTTCTTTCCTGTATTTTTTTTTCAAGAAAAAGATTCTGCTCAAGAATTTGGTCATGGTACTCTTTCATTTTCAGCCCGTTGCTGATTCTTGTGACCAGTTCTGCCTTTTCAATGGGTTTATTGAGCAGGTCTGCAGCGCCCATGCTTAGTGCTTTGAGTTTTAATTTTGAGTCAAGCATCCCTGTGAGCATTACCACTGGAATAGATTCTGTCTTTTTGTCGCCCTTGAGCGTTTTAAGCATTTCAAACCCGTCTTTTTCAGGCATCAGAATATCACAGATCACCAGATCTATTTTTTTGTTCTGAATGAGGTGAATACCTTCATCCACGCTTTGGGCGATATGGAATTTCCAGTTTGCGGCATATTTGTGTAATATTCGTTTCAAACTTGCCAGGCATTTGAGATCATCATCGACGAAAAGGATATCCTTCATAGAAATGGTTCCGTATCAAAAAGTTAACTTCAAGGCGTGTCTTAAACCGACCGATGTGTACTTTACAAACATTGAGATTAATGCCATATTTTCCAGATCATTTGTTTAAAATTCGTTTGAACAATCACAGTAACAAGCTTTTTAGAGGCGCCCCAATTGAATAAAACAAAAGCAGGATTTCTAAAACGATTTGGAAAGATTCGGGATTTGCCTTCTTTGCCGTCAATTGTAACAAAAGTAAATGAAATGCTCAATGATCCAAACACAACAAATAATTCTTTATCCAGAGTGATTGAAAAGGATCAGGCCATTGTGTTTAAAATGCTTCAGCTGGTAAATTCCCCTTTTTTCGGGTTAAGAGAGAAAATTTTAACCACCAATGAGGCAGCCATTATTTTGGGGTTCGACGCCATACGAAATATTGTCCTATCGCTTTCAACCTTTAATATTTTGGATCATCTGTTTAAGAAAAAATTAAATGCGCATTTCAATGTTGACCGTTTCTGGCGGCATTCCATTGGCGTTGCGGTTCTTAGCCGATATCTGGCGGAGAAGACAACGGTTGGAGACCCTGAAAAATGCTTTGTCTGCGGATTACTTCATGACATGGGTAAACTGATGCTGGCCCATTATTTTCCCGATAATTTCATTCAGGTGATCGAACATGCCCGTCAAAATGACCTGGTTTACTTGGACGCAGAAAAAAAAATACTGCCGGCCTGTCATCCCGAAGTCGGATATTTTTTTGTAAAAAAGTGGAAACTTCCGCCGCATCTGGCCAATACAATTTATTCTCATCATGCCATTCAACCCGGCGCGGCTTTCTCCGATGAAAGCATTATCGTAAATACGGCGGATGGTATTATTAACAGCTATTATGCGGATTTTTTGAACAACAACACATCTCCGGGAAATATTAAATATGAATATTTTGATCCCCATGCCGGCAAACAGTTGAATGTTTGGATTGAAACCGCGCCTAATTGGTTTCCACAGGTTGAGCTTTTGATCAATGATGCATGTGCTTTTTTTTTATAACAGCCATGGGTTGACTTGGCCTATTTGGATAAACTGTATACCTAAACAGGCGGGCAGGGAAAACCGACGTTTTTGTATTGACGGAAGGCATCAGATCTCGGAATGCGATGACAAGAGAAGGTGACATCACCTTAGTTTTAGACCAGGGCATGTACTCAAAGGGGTAACTTTTTTGTTGAGTCATAATCAATAATCCGTCTTTCTGAGATAGAGCCCCCGCAGATATAACAGCCCACATATTTACTGCATTGGGACAGCTTTTATCTTTGCAGAAGTTGTGTACGAGGACTTCATAGCCCCCGTTGGGACAAGCATTGATATGGTATCCTTGTTCCGTTGTCCGATAGTGTCGCATTAAAGGCTCAATAGCACCTAAAAAGTGCATTCCTATTGGACCTTTGATGCAACAAAGCAGGTGGACCCAAAGGCAAGCAATTTCGTCCAGGTTATAAAATTTAAGTCCCATCCAACACATCTCGAACCATTTGAGCCATATCTGATTTTACAATAGGTTTCATTAAAAAACCTTTCACGCCTATACTCTCATTCTCAGCCCAACTTTGATTGATGATCCGTTCACTGAACCCTGTACATATGATAATCGGCATACCCGGTTTTATTGACAATATTTCTTTTGCAAGTTGGTCTCCGGTCATATGCGGCATGGTCATGTCAGAGATCACCAAGTCAAAAAAATCAGGATTTGATTTAAAGGCATTTAAGGCATCAACACTGTTGGTTTTTGTTGTCAGCTGATAACCAAGGCGTGAAAGCATCCGGCTTTCAAATTTTGCAACGGATACTTCATCATCGACTAATAGAATGCTCTCAGTACCGGACACAGTTCTTGTCATTTGCTCAGTATCTGCTATTTCATAATATTTTTCCATTAAAGGCAAATAAATGTTAAAAGTCGTCCCCTTTCCTAATTCGCTGTATACTTTTATCTCGCCACCATGCTCTTTTATGATTCCGTAGACTACTGCAAGTCCAAGACCTGTTCCCTTACCCTGTTCTTTGGTTGTAAAATATGGTTCAAAAATTTTATGGATAGTGTTTTGAGACATCCCAATACCATTATCTGATACTGACAACATAATATATTTCCCCGGTGGCAAGACACTGGCAGGTAATTCATTTTCATTTAAGGTTATTGCCTTTAAAGTTATATCAATTAAACCGTTTTTTTCTTCTACAGCATGAAACGCGTTCGTGATAAGATTCATGGCAACTTGGTGAATTTGAGTAGGATCTGCCATGACTGCCCCACAGTCTTTGTGAATATTTTCAGAGATCTCAATATTTGTCGGAATCGTTGCGCGGCAGAGTTTTAGAACCTCTTTTAAGATCCTCTGAATTTGAACAGGTAGCATCCTATGTTCAGATTGCCTGCTGAAAACAAGGATCTGCCTGACAAGATCTCCAGCTCTTATGCCTGCATTAAAAATTTCTTGAACGTTCTGATATTCAAGACTGTCTTGTGGCAAATCGTCTAATAGCATTTCAGAAAAGCCGAGAATTGGAGATAAAAGATTATTGAAATCATGGGCAATCCCACCTGCCAAGCTACCAATAGCCTCCATTTTTTGTGCTTGTCGTAATTTTTCTTCAAGAGCATTGCGCTCTGTTACATCACGGAGGATAACCAGGGCCTTTTTATTATCAATTTTTCCGTACTGAGAGATATTAACATCCATGTCGAATATCGTTCCATCTCTTTTAACGCCTTTTGTGTGATAATTGGAGGAGGCCTCTTGTCCTTCAGGCTTGGCAGAGACAAACTGTGATATTTTTTTTCTTTCATTGGGAGCAATAAGGCCGAGAATAGGTTCCCCTATCAAGTCTCCGACATTATGATACCCAAAAGTCTTTAAATAAGCCTTATTCACAAACTCATGAACACCTTGTTTAAAGACTCCAATTGCATCAATCGAATTATCAACAATGGCCCTAAGCTCTTCTTCATTTTGCTGCAATTTTTCTTGTTCCGTACGTAGTCTTGATATCCATTTCCGTTCCTGGCTGGACCATATTATAAGCACAAAAAAAGTAACTAACATAAAACCAAGCAAAAATATCAGATCCTTACGAGATGCAATAAGATCTATCATGCCGCTATATACCGGAACAAAAATAGAAAATCGCCATCCACTGTTCACATGCTGGGATGTGCTGCGAACGAAAGTCTTTTCACATAGTTCCACCTTTTGTATTTGATCATAAGGACTTTTAATGAAAGGACTATAATCATCCATTTGTAGATGACTGAAGATATGGATAATTTCCCCTTTGTCATCGTGGACTACCATTACAATTTCTGAATCCGTAATAATATCGTTCCAGCGTTTGGTTAATGATTGATACTTTATAGAGACACCAAGCAATCCGTTAATCTGCTCTTCTTCATTTTCTAATGGAACGACAACCCCTGAGACTATTTCTTTGCTGATAGGACCCATGTGAGGAGACATGATGACCTGTTCATCTCCTGTGATAATCCTTTGAAAAAATTCAAAATATTTTATATTTGGGATCTTATCTTCCCCCATTGGCTTCCCAGAAGCGAAAAAAAAGCCATCCTTTTTGACGGCTGCAAAGTTAACAATCTCCGAATATTTTGTGTTCAGACGTTGTAAAAGAGTATTGGACTGTATGGAATCTTGTTGTCTTATGGCGTCAACGCTTTTCAGAGCATCAAAAATAGACAAATATCGGTGGAAGAAATCTTCAGTGTTTGATCGCGTAATGGCAGCCATTCTTACAGCCATAGTTGATGCTTCTTGAAATCGTTGCTCACGTTCTTCGATGATTACAGATATGAAAAACAAGAACTGAATTACTATTAATGTGATAAAAGCAATGGCTACACGGTATACCCGCATTGAAAATCTCCAAACTGAGAGCAGATTTGATAGTATTTTGTTTTGATACAAACAATTTTTAAACTAACGAATAAAACAGCAGAAAACAATAATTAAAGCATGCTTTTTCAGGATTCCATTTGCAATTACGCATCCCGAGCCGACACTTCCCATCGCCAGGCAGGGCAGCATTTAAATTTAAGCTTAAAGTCTTGCATTGTCCACCATCTAATTATAGTCTATCTCTATGGCATCTATTTTTCATGTCAGGCAAACAGGATTTTAATGAACACTATACTTATACCGGATAATTCAATCGCAATCAGTGGCCTCATCATCTCTTCCATGGAAGAGGGCTTCCCATCACCTGCTGAGGATTACATGAAAGGCAGCTTATATGTGAACCGCCACCATTCCTGAAATGAAAAAATAAAGCGTTATGTATTTTTTGAGTCAACCAAATTTTAATTTCCTTTTTTGTTCAATTAGTCATCTCATTGATATTCAGGTGTGATTATGCCCAGTAAACCCTCCTATGAAGAATTAAAGCAATCTATCAAACATTTAAAACAGCAAAATGATTTTCTGAACAGACGTTATCGGGCCATTATTGATAACAGTATGGATGCAATTTTGCTGACTGCACTGGACGGTCAGGTATTTTTCGCCAATCAAGCAGCCTGTGAGTTATTTCAAATGACAGAAGCGGAATTAATCAAAGGCGGACGTTTGGCTGTTGTCGATGTTGAAGATCCTAGATTGACCGTTGCCCTGGAAGAAAGAATGCATACTGGAAAATTCAGGGGTGAATTGAACTATAAAAAAAAGGATGGAACAATTTTTCCTGTTGAAATTTCTTCGGTTATTTTTAAGGATGCTGATGGGACAAAAATGACAAGCATGATTGTCCGGGACGCAACCGAACGTAGGATTTTGATTCAGGAGATAAAACGCGTAAATACTTTGCTGGAAAGAGTCTATTCAAGTTTAGATGAAGCGGTTTTCGTGATCGAGCCAGAAACCCGCATGATCATCTCGTGTAATGATGCTGCAGAAAAAATTTTTGGATACTCAAAGGAGGAAATGCTGGGTAAAGACACAGACTTTCTTCATACCAACAAAAAAACATACCACAAGTTCGGGAAAAAAGTATCCCAGGTCATGGAAATAAAAGATGTGTTTCAAATGGAGTTTAACCTGAAAAAAAAAGACGGATCGATTTTTCCCACGGTGCATACGATAAAAACAATCAGGGATAATGCAGGTGTGCCTGTTATGCATGTAAGTGTTGTGAAAGATATTTCTTTTTTAAAAAAGACAACTGAAAGATTACAGAAAAATCAAAAGGAGTTGCAGATAAAAGCGGAACACTTAAAAGAATTGAACACAACACTCAAGGTGCTGCTTGATCAACGGGATCAGGAGAGAAAAAATATTGAAACGCAATTGTCAGAAAGTGTCTATGGCCAGATCCTTCCCTATATAGACAGGATCAAAAAACAGGGGATAAATGATCTGCAAAAGGAATACATCAAGATCCTGGAATTCAGTCTTAAAGAAATGATCAAACCTTATAATCGCATGCAACCGGGTGAATTGATATCCCTGACCCCGGCGGAAATAAGGGTTTCCAACCTGACAAAACAGGGATATCGGATCAAAGAGATTGCTTTAAAACTCAACATTTCGCCAAGAACTGTTGAGTTTCACAGAGACAATATCAGGAAAAAACTGGAGATCAAAGGCAAAAAAATCAACCTAAAGACCTATCTTTCACACATCTCATAATACGGGTATACTTCCCCGTATTATCCCCGTAATAATCAGGTATTGCCTTTGTCCTGTTATTCTTTGAATATAGTACAAATGAATTTTAATGGGTTCTTCGCTATCCAAGATCGCTAAAAATCTGATGGATTTTCAGTGCTGGCAGCAGGGAATAACAAAAATGATACATACCACGATAAAAATCAAAGCAATCTTTTCAGGCTGCTGCTGGCTGCACTGTCAGCTGCCATGGCTATATTTTTCTGCGTAGTGTCTATTACTGTTGCCTACCAAAACTCCATTCGTTCTGATCGTGTTTAACCTATTCGTTCCTATTATCAAAACTGAATTTGCAGGAAGGATCCGAACTGTTCTGGATTCAGTCGGAAAGTTAAAAAATTGAGGAAAACGACTATGGATGTAAAAAAAGCAAAAAGACATAGAATGCTGGGGACTATTTCAGTGGTTGTCTCTATTTTTTTCCTGACGTTCATGTCTGCAACGGTTGTATCTGGAAAAACATTGGTAAGATTCAAAAAGTGTAACGCGTACCCCGCAGTTTCATGACGAAATAATGTAACGGGCAGATATCCCGCCGCTATATCCCGCCAATCAAATAAAAAATCATACCCCGCCTATCCCGCCGATAGACCTCGCCGCTGCTTCTTTCAAAATTTGGTACATATAATCTCCCTGATTCAAATTTTGGAGAAGAAATAATGGCAAAGAATTCACGTGGAAGACGACCTTGCTCTATTTGCCGGAAATGGTTCACCCCTGATGTAAGACAAAAAGGGCGGCAGAAAACATGTCGTTCGGCTTGCCAAAAAGAGCTTCATCGAAGGCAATGTGAAAAGTGGAACAGGAAAAACAAAGCTGTTTGCAAAAACAATTATCTGGCAAAAAAACTTGAAGAAGCTGAGGAGCAACAAACATCTGGGAACCTTCCTTCGCTTTCATATCAAAAACAGACAAAACCTGTTTTGCCAATGGAAGTCATTATAGCAGAATACGGGATCAAGCCGGCAATTATCATTCAATATCTGGTTACCCAGGTTATCAGCCATAACAATGAAAAAATACAGGGATTCCCATAAAAGACCCTCTGGCATAAACGACTAATCGAGTATAGATTTTAAGATACATGATTGGAATAACTCATTGTAATATAAAGGGATATTAACAGACTAATCGAGTTTTGATTCTAAGAGACATCATGAGGATAACCAACTGATAATACAAGTAGATATCAACAGAATAATCTCTATCTCAGTTTAAGAGGCAACTGACAGGCGACTCTAACCGGTGATATAAAAAAGCACCTGAAATTTTAAAAATAAGGAGGTGTCTTGTGAAAAACAGATTTTCATCCCGGCAATTATTTGAACTGAGAAACAATATCCCTGTAGATGTGTTGATCAGGGACCATTTACAGATTCTATCCAAGATTAGAGATGGTTATTTTCGTTTTCTATGCCCTTTGTGCAATGAATTTCAAACCGCTGTAAATCCAGCCACGAACCTGGCCAGGTGCTTCAGATGCGAAAAAAATTTTAATACCATTGACCTTGTCATGAAAATCAAGGGCTATGGATTTAGGGATAGTGTCTTGTTTTTGAAACAAATAAATACTGTACCCCAGGTTCAGGCCGCAAAATTGACGGCCCTTGCCGCTATGGTCGGCAGGCCTATGCCGGGAGGGCAGTGAGTATGGAACGGCTGCTTGAGCTTGAAACCCTGATTGGTCGAAATCAAGAATGTTTTTACAAAATCGGCCAAGCCTTGAAAGAAATTCGTGAGAATCGTTTGTACAAGCAGGCTCTGTTTGAGTCATTTGAGGCATATACCAGGGCACGGTGGGATATGGGCAAAGCCCATGCTTACCGGCTGATTCGAGCCTATGAAGTAATTTACAACCTGTCTCCAATTGGAGACAAACTGCCGGCCAACGAATCCCAGATCCGCCCCCTTACTCAAATGGATTCCATAGAACAACGCCGTATCTGGAGGGCGATTATAAACAGTGGCATGGAACTGACCGCACGAAATATCAAAAAATTTATTGAGGACCAGAAAACGGCTCCGGTAAGTAAACCGGATCTGACAGATCGAATTACCCATGAATACATGGCTGTTGTAAAGGCAATGCTTGAACAGGTCCGTGTGGCTCAGCATGATCATTGGCAGAAGACCTCCCGCCAGGCAGCATTGTTGTGGCATCGGGTCATATACGAAAAGATTGTATCAAAGGGGGCAGATAATGGATGACCTGACTATTGATGACCGCTTTCATTTACTGCTGCACAAAAAAATCATGAATAAAACCGGATCTACCAAGAGACGGTCCAAAAAATATTACAAGGACCAGTACAAGAAAACCGGAATTATCCCGGCGCCCCTTTTACTGGTTGAAAAAGGAATTATGGAAGGCCGTAAGTGCAGCGGACGGCCCAGAGCAATAGATGAGCAAACCAAAAGACGGTTTATTGAGATGGTCAAGGCGTCATGCGACCCCTCATCCCAGGGATTCATTTTTATCACCCGGAAAGCCAGAACCATTAAAAATTATCATCACTGGCTTGAACAAGAGCTGGGCAGAACCATCAGTCTTCCGGCACTTCGGCGATGTGTCAAAAGGGAAAATCTCAAATTTTACCTGGAAAAAGAGGATAAGCAGGATCAGGTCCCGGTAATGCATGCCTTCAAGTCGGTGCCGGTATTTGCTTTGATCCAGGTTGACGGCTGTAAATTTCAATATTTAAGGATCAGAGATGAACACGGTAACTGGCAAAAACCACAGGTAATTGAAATATTTGATACCGCTTCCAGGAAAATGTTTATTCTGGACTTTTATTTTACCGAAAGCAGCCTGAACTCTGTGGATCTTTTTACCCGTTTTTTGTTGAGTACCCCTTTGCCTTTGCAAAAAATTGGTATCAGACCTGACCAGGCAAAAGGATTTTTAAATCTAAAACGCCCCATCAATGCCATTAACCTGAAGCATTCTACACCGCAAGGCTTCTATTTGGCACCGGATTTTTCAAAGGCGTATTCACCCAAAGATAAGGCACATCTAGAATCTTCACACCGGAGCCTGCACAATTTTGAAATACGTATTATCAAAGCCTTTGAGGACAGGATTGTGAAAACCGTTACCGAATATGACTTCAAGCGGGGAAGAAAGGAAAAAATTACTGTAACCCTTCTTGATATAAGCCTTCAGGAACTAAGGAGCAGCACTATGCTCAGCGAATATCGTAACGAACATAATCATACACAACATTATTTTACCGAAGACGGGGTGGTCAGTGCCTGGGTGCCGGCACAGAAATTTGATGATTTTTTATCAAACCAGGCAGATACCCTGAATTTTACCCCGGACCAGGTTCAGGAATATATGAAATACGGCTACAGGAAAATCAAAGCCACCGTATCCAAAACCAGGACCATCCGCCATGACAAGCGCGATTATTATGTGACCCGTGGTGCAGATAAGTTCAGCAAACATAAAAGCACACCGGTGAAAATATCCAAATACAAGGACAAGCTTTTTATTTTTGAGCAGGGTGAAGACGGTATACTGTTGGGCGAAGCCATTGCAAAAAAGCCGTTTGACAGACCGCCGGCACCAGAACCTTCGCCTGTGCCGCCTGATGAACTTGACACCATTATCGCTCTTTTAGAAAAGCACAATATGGCCGTTGACCGGCCTGTTTTAGTCGACGTTTTTCATAAGGGCCTCACCCTGGCCCGGGCGGAACAAGTGCTTGATCATAATCAATCAAGGTACGCGGATTACACAAAAAAGATAAACCAGCCGGATGACCGTAAAAATCAGGCCCTGTTCAATGCATTTATGCTTGATTGCCAAAAATCGTTAAATACGAACCATGTAGCCATTTATGCATCCCATGGAGACATAACATGAAAGAGGATTTTATCAGTGATAAACGAAGGGTCTCATACTTGGCTGCCACTTATAACCGGATCTACAGAGGCCAAAGCGTGCTCATGGAGGGTGATTTTGGTGCAGGAAAAACTCGGTTTTTAAAATTGCTGCATCCCAAAAAGCTCCATGCTGTATGGGTTGAGTCTCTGTTCAACATACATGAAACCCTGGCCGCGATACTTAAGGAATTAAATTATGAGGCCACCGCCACCTACCGCCGAACTCCCCAGTACCTGAAAATGATCTGTAATCTCTCCAATTGTTTTATCATTATAGATGAGGCCAATGACTTGGACACCCGGGTTTGGCCATATCTTAAACGGATTATTGATGCCGGGGTTCCCATCGTATTTGCAGGACTTCCGAATGTGAGAACTTATTTGAGCCGGAACCATCCTGATATACTCAGCCGGTTGAAAACCCTGATTTTGTATCCCATAGAGGTCGAGGACTTCATTGAAAAATACAAAGATATCCAGCAGGAAGCCGTTGAACAGATTTATATGTCCGTTAAGGGCGATATGCGCAAATTTAAAGAAATCTGTACAGACTGCCGGGACAGGGCAAAGGAGTTAAACCACCAATTTGTTGATATTAATCTTGCCCTGGAATTTATATCAGATCTCCCTCCTCAATAATCCTTACCACAACTTATCTGCATTAACAGGCCATCCTTGGTATAATCCGAGGTTGGCCTGCCTGTATTTTATCCTCATATGTTTTGACGCCGATTTCTGTTTGATTCATTTTTGAAAAACGCCAAACCACAGATCATTATTGAATTTTTCTTACGCCGTTACATTATTTTGTAACTCTGCTTTTATTGGTGTTTCGCTACAACAAGTTTAAATCAAAAACAAATTTGACATTTTTGTTAGAATCTTAAATCCATAATACCGTTACATTATTTGAATCTCATCAAACGATAACCATAGGCATTCTTGTGGACAGTGATATCCGACAGAATGAAGTAAACGGGCTGAAACATGCCCTGGGTGACCATGCTGTAAAAGGGAATCACTCTTTTATCTACAAGGTGAAAGACGCTGGCGGGGACCGTACAAAACTGCCGGGCCTGGCCGCAGAAATAATTGCTGAGAAACCCGATATTGCTGTTGCCGGCGGGGGCATAGAAGCGGACGCCCTTCACGCGGCCTCGGCCAGCACCCGGACCCCGGTAATTTTCATGTCGTGCGCGTCTTCGGTTGACCGGGGCATTGTGGCTGGCATGGCCAGTTCAGAAAACAATCTGACCGGCATTGATACCAATGATACCCAGCTGACGGCCAAGCGGCTCTGGTTCATCCGGAAGATGCTGCCCGACGCCAGAAAGGTTTTCTGTTTCCATGTACCGTCAATTGCACCCTCTGTCAACTCCCTGGCCGTTGCGAAAAAGGCAGCGTCTAAACTGGGGTTGGAGGTGGCAACAGCAGAGGTGGAAACAGAAGCAGATATCCGGAGGGCGACTGCAGCGCTGTCAAAGAGTAATGTGGATGTGATTCTCCTGTTGCCGGCTGCCCCCGTTCACGGAGCAATGGGAACAATTATTTTTCCAAAGGCCCTGGCTGAAAGAATACCGATCTTCGGTTATGGCGAAGACAGTATGAAAAAGGGGGCATTTGCCACCTATTCAGGCTCTCGGTATGCCATCGGTCAGCAGACCGCCCGCCTGGTCCATAAGATTGTCAATGGGATTGCCCCCAGGGATATCCCGGTGGAAACGCCTGAAAAATTAGAACTGGTAATCAACCGGGACCTGGTTGACAAACTGGGGCTGAAACTGTCCAAACGGGTATGGCGGATGGCCGATAAGATTGTAGACATTCAATTTTAATCATGGGAGAAAGCACGATGAACTGGTGGCATCGTCTGAGTTACAGACTGACGATCTTTATCCTTGTCCTGGCATTGGTTCCCCTTGCCGGCTTTGGTCTATTCACGATCAAGGACATCCAGAATGCCCGGCTGCTGTCGATTGAACTGATCCATGGAAACATGGCCATCAATGTCGCTGAAAGAATTGAATCATCCCTTGCCAATGCAGTGGAAAAAATCGGGCTGGTTATGGAAAGCAATGAGCTGGAAACCCTGGATGTTTCAGACCAGGAATGGATTCTGCAAATGTTGATCAAAAGCCTTCCCCCTCTTCATGCTTTGGAAATTATCGATATGGATGGCCGGGTAAAGGTAAAGGTCGGGTATGACAACGTGTACAATACAAAAAACCTGAAGCAGCATGTTGATCTGCCGGATTTTTTGAATATGCAAGACAAAAAGCCGATCATCGGATCACAGTATATCACGGACCAGACCGTGTTGGTTTTTGACCTTTTCATTCCCATATTAAACCCGATTGACAGACAAGTTATTGCCGTGGTTGCTGCTGAAATCAACATCGAAAAGCTTTTGGGCTTTGTTGCCGATCTGCGTTTAGGCAGAACAGGATATGTGTATATCGTCAATGACCAGGGAAAAATCCTTGCCCATCCGGATCGCAGCCTAGTGCTGGCAAAGGAAAGGGAGCTGAACAATCCCCTGGTGAATGATTTTGTTTCGGGCCGGAAAGTGGTTGAAACAAACAAGACCTATGTCAACAGAACGCAGATAGAGGTATTGACCAATGCCCATGCGGTAAAAGAGATGAATCTGCTGGTGGTGGTTGCCCAATCGGTTGAAGAAGCCATGTCCGTTGTAACACAGATCACACGCCGGCAAGTCAAAAACCTTGCACTTGTTTTTATGACCGCCATCCTCATGGCGGTATACTTTATCCTTAAACTCAACCGACCGATGAGTCGGCTGGCATCCGGTGCCCAACTGCTTGGCAGTGGCAATCTTTCCCACAGGATTGAGGTCATCTCTTCAGATGAAATTGGTTCTGTCACCCGGTCTTTTAATGCCATGGCTGAAGATCTGGAAGCCTCAAAACGAACTGCTGACCAGCTCAACTGGGTCAGACAGGGGGTGCTGGAACTTGATGAACAGCTCAGGGGAGACCTGTCCCTTGAAAAAGCCTGCTCAAATATCATTCATTTTATGGCCGGGTATCTGAAGGGGCAGGTGGGGCTTGTCTATGTCCATGACGGTAATGGCAGTTACCATTATATTGCGGGTTACGCGTTCATGCCCGGAAAAGGATTTTCCAATTGTTTCGGGCTGGGACAAGGCCTGCCCGGTCAGGCTGCCCTGGAAAAAAGGATGTTGACGGTTTCCGAACTGCCACCCGATTATATCTCCATAACCTCCGGGATGGGAAACAGGGTTCCAAAACATTTGATCATTGTCCCGTTTGTGTTCAACAACCAGGTTGAAGCGGTGATGGAACTGGGTTCTCTTACACCGTTGACCGAGCAACAAAATTTATTTATCGCAGACACAGCAGACAATATCGCTGTTGTTATTGCAGCTGCCCGGTCAAGGCAGAACCTCAATACAGCCCTGGTTCAAACCAGGCAGCAGGCCGAAGAACTTCAGAAACAGCAGGAGGAACTCCAGGCCGCCAATGAAGAGATGGAAGAGCAGACCCAGTTGCTGATGGCATCTGAGAACAAGCTAAAGGAGCAGCAGGAGGAACTTCAGGCGGCCAACGAAGAACTTGAGGAAAAGACCCAGTATCTGGAGCGCAATAAAAAACATATTGAAGAAAAAAACAAGGCTCTGGAATTTTTGAGAGCAAACCTGGAAAAGAAAGCAGAAGATCTGACCATTGCCAGCAAATACAAGTCCGAATTTCTGGCCAATATGTCCCATGAACTCAGAACCCCCTTGAACAGCCTGTTGCTTCTGGCAAGACTTCTGGCTGACAATAAAGAGAAAAACCTTCTGGCTGACCAGGTAGAATCGGCCAGAATCATCTATAACAGCGGAAATGATCTTTTGGCCCTGATCAATGAAATTCTGGACCTTTCCAAAATCGAGGCCGGAAAGATGAAGCTATCGCTGGACGAAATACCATTGAAGGATTTAAGTGAGGCGCTTGACAAAAACTTCAAGAGACTGACCCAGGAGAAAGGTCTTTCCCTGGATATTTCCATCAAAGCGGATGTGCCGAAAATTATTATCAGTGACCAGCAGCGCATCATGCAGATCCTGAAAAATTTCATTGCCAATGCCTGTAAATTTACATCAACCGGCGGGGTTACAGTTGAATTTTACCGGCCAGACAAGTCGATCGCCTTCCTGCGAAACGATCTAATATACCCAGACACCATTGCCATTGCTGTTAAGGATACAGGAATAGGTATTCCCGAAGACAAACAAAAAATTATTTTCGAGGCGTTTCAACAGGTAGAAGGTGGAAGTGCCAGAAAATATGGGGGTACAGGCCTGGGGCTCTCCATATCGAGGGAGCTTGCAACCCTTCTTGGGGGAGAGATCCAGCTGAAAAGTATTTTAAATGAAGGCGCTACCTTCACCCTCTTTCTACCGATAAAGGCAACCACCCAGGCGTCTGTTTCGATACCAACGTCCCCAAGCTATAAAAAATCTGAGGCTCCTGCCAGAATGATGGTGAAAAAAAATGACAACCAGGAACAATTGACTTCTGTCATAGAGGATGACCGGGAACAACTCGGTCCGGAAGACAAAATCGTTCTGATTATTGAAGATGATGTGGAATTTGCAGCAACGTTAATAAAATCCTGCAGGCAAAAGGGATTCAAGGCGCTTGTGTCCCTTAATGGTGAAGATGGATTACAGCTTGCCCAATCCTTCAATATTAATGCCATAATCCTGGATATCCATCTGCCGGGAATGGATGGCTGGGCCGTTCTTGAGTCTCTCAAGGAAAATCCATCCACCCGGCATATACCGGTTCATTTTATGTCGGCGGATGATCCGGTTCCTGAAGCCTTCACAAAGGGAGCTGTGGGATATCTGACAAAACCGGTAACCCTTGAAGGTCTTGAAGAAACCATCATCAATCTGAAAGCCATGGTCAATAAGCAGCCGAAGGACCTGCTTCTGGTTGAGGATAATGCCAATCAGAGACATGCCATTAATAATCTCATCGGTAACAATGACGTGGTGACACAGGAAGTTTCCACCGGGAAAGAAGCCCTTGCCGTGCTCCAGAGCAAGCAATTTGACTGCATGATACTGGACCTGGGGCTGCCGGATATGTCCGGTTTTGATCTATTAAAAAAAATAGAAAAAGACCCTTTGATTAAACTGCCGCCGGTGATCGTCTATACGGGCAGGGAATTGACATCCGATGAGGAGAACGAATTGAGAAAATATTCAGACTCGATTATTATCAAGGGGGTACGGTCTGAAGAGAGACTTCTTGATGAAACAGCCCTGTTTCTCCATCGTGTGATCGATAAAATGCCTGAAGACAAGAGAAAAATAATTTCAATTCTCCATGATTCAGACCAGGCCCTTAGGAATAGCACCATTCTGATTGTCGATGACGATATGCGCAATGTTTTTGCATTGTCGAAAGTGTTGAACGACAAAGGGGCTAATACCATAAAAGCGGAAAACGGGGTCAAGGCACTGGACATACTAAGCCATAGAAACGATGTGGATATGGTCCTTATGGATATCATGATGCCGGTTATGGACGGTTATGAAACCATGAAGAAAATTCGAATGGAGAGCAGATTCAACAGCCTGCCCATTATTGCCCTTACCGCCAAGGCCATGCAACGGGACAAGGACGCCTGTATTGCTGCCGGAGCCAATGATTATCTTGCAAAACCGTTGGAGATCGACCGTCTCTTGTCCATGATGCGAGTCTGGTTGTACCGGTAACCCATAGGGATGTACGGCTTATGAAATCAAATGAAGTTGAAAACGTTGAAATAAGACTTTTACTGAATGCGGTTTTTCTTCGGTATGGATATGATTTCAGAGGATATGCCAAATCCTCCATGCGTAGGAGAATCATTCAATTTATGCAGACGTCCGGGGCGTCATCAATCTCTGAAATGATCCCCCGCGTGATTCATGACGAAGCATATTTTGAAAAAATGGCCATGGCGTTTTCCATAACTGTTACAGAGATGTTCAGGGATCCGTCAACATTTCTGTCCCTCAGGCAAAATGTTCTGCCTGTTTTAAAAAGCTATCCATTTATAAAAATTTGGCATGCAGGGTGTGCAACCGGTGAGGAGGCTTATTCCCTGGCCATCCTGCTAAAAGAGGAGGCCTTGGACAAACGAACCACCTTGTTTGCAACGGATTTCAATAATCAGGCGTTGAAAAAGGCCCAGGAGGGCATCCTATAAATTGATCAGAGCAGACAGTATACCCGGAACTATCAATTATCCGGTGGGAAAGGCTCTTTTTCCGATTACTATCATGCCCATTACGGGGCATTGGCTATCAACAAATCATTAAGAGAAAACATCACCTTTGCCAACCATAATCTGGTGACGGACCAGGTATTCAGTGAAACACACCTGATTCTGTGCCGAAATGTGATGATCTATTTTAATCGAGAATTGCAGGAAAGGGTTCTTCAGCTTTTTTATGACAGTCTCGTATATGGGGGATTTTTATGCCTGGGAATGAAAGAAAGCCTTTTATTTTCAAAATACCAGAACAGCTTTAAGGTGATTGATCAAAAAAATAAAATTTTTCAAAAAATAACCCTATGAAAACGAACAGATACAAAGCCATTGTCATGGGAGGGTCCGTAGGGTCCATGGAAGCACTGTTAGAAATTTTTTCCGGCCTGCCTCGGAATTTCAGACTGCCGATCATTATTGTCTGCCATGTTCACCTCCATGATAATGGCGGCGTAGTTAATTTTTTTCGTTTACAAAATCCGCTCAATATAAAAACGGCAGATGACAAGGAACCGATACGGCCGGGCTATATCTATTTTGCACCGGCCAACTATCATTTGCTGGTGGAACAGGATGAAACTTTTTCCCTTACCGTTGATTCAAAGGTCAATTATTCAAGGCCAGCTATTGATGTTTTGTTCGAAAGTGCTGCGTTCGTCTATGGAGAACAATTGATCGGTATCGTTTTAACAGGCGCAAACCATGATGGTGCAAAGGGCATTTCATGTATAAAAAAAATGGGGGGACAGACCATAGCGCAAAATCCGGATACGGCAGAATGCCCTGTCATGCCGTTAGCTGCAATCAATACCGGTGATGTGGATGCCATTCTATCAATCCAACAGATCAGGGGTTTTATAAAATTAGAGGTCGTTTCATGAAAGAAGTTTCAAAAATTTTAATTGTCGATGACAAGCCTGAAAATATATTCAGCCTCAAGCAGATACTCGCAGAAACAAATGCAGAGGTTATCAGTGCATCCAACGGAAATGAAGCGCTGATCGCCATTCTGAACCATAATTTTGCCCTTGCCCTGCTTGATGTTCAAATGCCTGACATGGATGGATATGAACTTGCCGAATTTATCCGGTCTGAAAAGAAAACAAGACAGCTGCCTATCATTTTTGTCTCTGCGGTTTATTCAAGCGAATATCATGTGTTTAAAGGCTATGATTCCGGTGCGGTTGATTTTTTAGTAAAACCGTTTAATGCTAGAATCCTTTTGGGCAAAGTTAATGTATTTATTCAGCTATATCGGCAGAACCAACAATTGCAAGAATCAGAACATCTCATCCGGGAGCAGTATGATAATTTAAAGGCCTCTGAATTGCGATTTGAATCCCTTGTCAATATAATTCCCGACATTGTTTACAGAGTTGATACAGAAGGTAATTTTACCTTTGTCAATGAGGCAATCAAAAAGCTGGGCTATAAACCCAAGGAACTCATCGGTATCCATTTCAGCAGTATTATTTTACCGATGGATGTGTCCCCTGTCTCGAGGAAAGAGGTCATAAGATCAAGGCAGGAATCACAGGAAAAATCCAAAAAACTAATTGGCCTGTTTGATGAAAGAAGAACAGGCAAAAGAAAAACAACCGGCCTTGAAATACGGCTGATACCCAAAATCGGCAACAGTGATTTGATTGGGGTTTTAGAACACATCGGACAAAATTCGGTTGTGGTTGAAGTTAACAGCTCCGGTTTTTATTCAGATCGAATTGAGAATAAAAATAAAATATTCCTGGGAACCGTTGGTGTCATAAGGGATATTACAAATCGGAAGCGACTTGAACAAGGGTTAAACAAAGCCAAAGATGAACTTGAAGAAAAGGTAAAAAAAAGAACGGCCGAGTTGACCCAAAAGAATATGGCCCTGACATTGGAAATAAAGAAAAGAGAAGAAGCAGAGCAGTCCGCACAGAAAGCCAAGCAGGAATGGAAAGAGATATTTGACGCCATCGGCCAGATGGCCATAGTTTTAGATAAAGAGCATACGATACTGGCGGTGAATCAATCAACAGTCAAACTGACGGGACAATTGCCGGAGGAATTAATCGGTAAAAAATGTTATGAAATTTTTCATCTATCCGGTGCACCCCATGTCGACTGCCCTGCAAGAAAACTATCAAATTCCAACGACGAAAATACTATCGAATTGTATATCGAGTCATTGGATAAATCCTTTATCGAATCCTGCACACCGATTTTTGATGATCATGGAGAACTCAAACAAATCATTAGTATCTTAACTGATATTTCAGCAAGAAAACGTCTTGAAAAAGATTTGATTCAAGCCTACAAAATGGAAGCCATTGGGACATTGGCCGGTGGTATTGCTCATGATTTTAATAATATTCTCTCCAGTATTATAGGATATACCCAGCTTATTCTATCCGATGTTGAAAAGGGAACCGCCATTGAAGCAGATCTCAATGAAGTTTATAACGCTGGCATCCGGGCAAAAGAACTGGTTCGGCAGATTTTAACATTTGCCAGAAAATCAGAAGATGAAAAAATATCGATAAGACTGGATATCATCGTAAAAGAAGTTCTTAAATTTTTAAGATCCAGCATACCTGCCAATATTCGTATCAAAGATAATATTATCAGCAGGTCAAAGGTCATGGCCAATGCAACCCAGATTCATCAAATTGTCATGAATCTGTGTACAAATGCCGGTCATGCCATGAATGCCGAAGGTGGTGTTTTATCGGTAACCCTAAAAGAGACAACGATCGACAGCTCCCTGATTAAGATCCGGGATGATATAGATCCGGGAAAATATGTAGAACTACAAGTATCAGATACAGGGTCAGGTATCCCCACAGCAATCATTGATCGCATATTTGAGCCGTATTTTACGACAAAAGATCCTGAAGAAGGAACCGGCATGGGTCTGGCGCTGGTTCAAAGTATTGTTAAAGAAGCCAAAGGCATGGTCAAGGTTGAAAGCAAAATAAATCAGGGAACAACATTCAAGATATTCTTTCCCATAACAGATGAAGAAAAGCGTGTTTCAGCCGTTGTTCCAGAGACAATAGTTCAAGGCCAGGGGCATGTATTACTTATCGATGATGAAATTGCAATCACAAAACTGACTAAAAGATATTTAGAACGTTACGGCTATAAAGTCACAACGGCAAATCATCCCAAACAAGCATTAACAATTTTTTCCCAAGACCCGAATGGATTTGATGTCGTTGTAACCGATATGACAATGCCAGATATGAAAGGAGACCGGTTGATAAAGGAGATACAGAATATCCGTTCAGGCATACCCTGTGTTCTATGTACAGGCTACAGCAAGGAGATTAATCAAGATACTGGGTCACTTGAAGAGTTGAAGGCCGTTTTGATCAAGCCGATAAGTCAAAATAAATTTGTGTCTACAATACAACGTCTGCTCGACGAAAAAACTATATAACCACAAACAACAGTTGAATCCAATCCAATATCAGTCGGTTATATTTACATTGATGCAATACTTTATAACAGCCATGGGCTGACTTGGTCTATCAATACCGAGGCTCAACCCACAACAAAGCATGAAAGTAATTCAGTAACTTATTGGAACTTTCATATAAATAATAACACGTTATCGAAAAAGCCCTGAGAGGTGAATAGTAATTTATTTTCATCCACCTACAAAACCCCCCTTCGAGGGCATCCTCATACTACCGAAATATGCGGGTATAGTAGGTGATTTAAGAACTTATCGGCGCTTTCATATCAATTTTTAAATGGAATGGAACACCAGGCCATGGATAGTACACCAAAACACACGATACTTTGTGTTGATGATGAAAAACATATTCTTTCCTCTTTAAAGCGTTTGCTGCGAAAAGAAAATTTTGATCTGTTGACTGCAACAAATGGGGTTGACGGATTAAAGATTATGGCATCCCGGGACATTCATTTGGTCATTTCAGATCATCGGATGCCGGATATGTCAGGAATTTCATTTCTGGCCAAGGTTCGGGAGACTTACCCGGATACCATAAGAATTCTTTTGACCGGGTATACTGAAATCGACTCCATTAAGGCATCAATAAATGAGGGCCATGTTTACAAGTTCCTTTTAAAACCATGGAACGATGACGATCTTAAGCAAGAGATCAGAAAAGCCCTTGAACGATATGATCTTATTCAGTCAAATCAGTCCCTGCATCTTATGGTCGCTGCAAAGAATAAAGAACTGGAACAAATTAATAAGGACCTTGAAAGTATTATCAAGCAGCGGACAAGAGAACTGGAACTCCAGAACCAGGCCCTTGAGCTGACACGGGTAATTTTCAGGGGACTGCCTATGGCAGCCATGGGCGTAAGTTATGATCGGACAATTATACTGATCAACCGGCAGGCTGAAAAATTAAAAATAAACGACCGTATGGTCATTGTGGGTAATTATTTGGCGGATTATTTTTCCAAAGATGTGATGAAAAAATTTTTACCTGTGTTTGAATCGCAAATCAGCCAGGTTAAGTTTGATTTAAGCATGGATAATCAGGTATATATTCTGACGCTATCTGCTTTAACCGGCCGTTTTTTCGGTAAAGGGTTTATTCTGTGTCTTCGGAAACGGGCAGACTGACGGTGAACGTGGTTCCTTTGCCTTTTTCGCTTTTAACGGCAATGTTGCCACCATGTTGCTGAATGATATTATAAGCGATATTCATACCTAAGCCCGTACCCTTGCCTACCTCCTTTGTGGTAAAAAAGGGATCGAAAATTTTGGATATATTTTCCGGGTCTATGCCACAGCCGGTATCTGAAATTGTAAGAAATACGTCGTTGTTTTTCTGCCATGTCTTGATTCTGATTTCACCTTTTTTTTCAATGGCCTGGGCTGCGTTTACCAGTATATTTAGAAAAACTTGGTTCAGTTGTTGGGGGATGCCCTGTATCAGGGACAAAGCACTTAAGTTTTTATGCACCGTTGTTTTATATTTTAACTCATTGACCGCCACATTCAGGGTGGTTTCAATACAGGCATTGATATCCACGGGTTCAACATTCTTTTTACCGGGGTGGGCAAAATCCTTTAAATCTATAACGATTTTTTTGATTCGGTCCAGTCCGTCAATGCAGTCTTTTATGAGTTCATCCATATCTTCTTGAAGAAAATTAAGGTCAATTTCACGGGTGTACTCATGAATCTTTTCGGTCATTTTTGCCAACGCTTCGGGCAGAGTAATTTCATCCAGACGTTTGATCAGGATTTGATATAATTCGATGAGCTTTCGAATATCGGACAGGTAGTCTTCCAGGGAGTTCATATTACTGGTGACATATCCCACCGGATTATTAATTTCGTGGGCGATGCCGGCTGCAAGCTGCCCGATGGAGGCCAGTTTATCAGTCTGGGTTAACTGGATTAACAGGTCGGATTTTTCCGCCTCCATTTTTTTCCTTTCGGAAATATCCAGAAGCGAGGTAATAAAATAACGCCCTCTGGGGCTGTTTTCCTGGATTACTGAAGACAAGGAGCACCAGATTGTGCTGCCATCAGACTTCTTAAATCGCACCTCCAGATCCCTGACTCTCCCTGTTTCCATTTTTTTTAAAAAAGTGTCCCGGTTTTTTTTTTCATAATAAAATGACTGAATCTGGACATGGGCAAGGTCCTCAATTGAATTGTAACCCATCATATGGAGACCTTCGGGGTTTAAATTTATTATTTCTCCTTCCACTGAGGTCAAAATGATACCGATGGGCAGCGTATCCGTTAACGTTTTGAAGTTTTTTTCCAGGCTGACGTGTTCCTTTTTGGGGTCATCCGGATGGTTCTCTTGGGTAAAGCTTAGAAACCGGTCTGAAGTCTTTTTCTCCATCGTTTCTCCAATACTATATTTTTTTAGGAAAGCGAACTGCATGAATTTGCTTCAGTCTAAAAAAAAAAGTATTCAGATTCAATTTATTTTTTAATAATAGCGACGCGCTGATTTCTTTTTTTTAGAATGGATCAGTCCACAACGAAAATTGAGAGGTCTGTTTAGGTTGCACTGACTTTCTTATAAGGGTTGTTTTTTTTGCGAAAGAATCAAAAAATTTTTTCTTGACTCTACTTGCTGGCGCATTATATAACCCTCTTCTAAGTATACTGGATTATTGAAACCCTGTTTCGGTATGGCCCTTTAACTGGCGCGGTTCCCCGGTTTTTGATGAGTGGTTAATGTGTTCAGGCCACTTCAGTGGGGAATCTCTTCGATACCCGTAAGTAAAATTCAATGAAGGAGAGAAAGAGCGTATGTCTATATTAGAGGAACGCGTACGTTGTAAAGAGCTGCTCAGCAAGGTGAAAACCCCTGAAGAGTGTATTCAGTTCTTTAAAGATGGCATGAATGTCGGCATGTCCGGATTTACACCGGTCGGCTATCCGAAAGTTGTCCCTATTGCTCTGTGTGATCACGTTGAGAAAAACAATCTGCAAGGCAAGTTCAGACTCAATCTGTTTATCGGCGCTTCTGTCGGTGCCGAGGTTGAGGACCGCATGGCCACATTAAACATGATTGATCGTCGCTGGCCTTACCAGACAGGTAAAAACATAGGCAAAGGTATTAACAGCGGCCGGATTCGCATGGGTGACAAGCACCTTTCCATGTTTCCTCAGGATCTGAAATACGGTTTTTACACCATGGATAAGGGCGGCAAGCTCGACATGGCAGTTATCGAAGCATCCGCCATTACCGAGAATGGTGACATCATTCTTTCTGGTGCCGTGGGCGCCGCGCCTGAAATTATTGATGTCGCTGAAAATATCATTGTCGAAATCAATACTGGTCTGCCCTCTTTCGAAGGCATGCACGATATTACCATGACCGACCTGCCTCCGAATCGACAAGTCATTCCGATTACTGATGCACGTCAGCGTATTGGTACCCCTTGGGTCCCCACCGACAAAAGCAAGATCATTGCAATTGTCGAATCCAAGAATCCTGACAATGGGCGTGCATTGCGCGGCACCGACGATGTTGCCCAGGCAATTGCCGACAATATCGTTGATTTTTTTAAGGTTGAAGTGAAGGCCGGTCGTCTGCCCAAGAACCTGCTTCCCTTGCAATCCGGTGTGGGCTCCATTGCCAATGCCGTTGTCGGGGGTCTGACCGCCAGTCCTTTTGAAAATTTGACTGTTTTCACCGAGGTTCTGCAGGACACCTTTCTGCCCTTCCTTGATTCGGGCAAATGCGACTACATCAATTGTACTTCATTATCGCTGTCCAACGAGGCATTTGTCGAGTGGTGGGAAAAATTCGATAAATATAAAGAAATGGTTCTGATGCGTCCGCAGCAGATTTCCAACAATCCGGAACTTATCCGTCGTCTTGGCGTTATCGCCATGAACACGCCGCTTGAATTTGATATGTATGCACATGCCAACTCCACCCACGCCGGCGGTACCCGCATGTTGAACGGTATCGGCGGGTCCGGTGACTTTATACGTAACGCTTACATCTCCATGATGCACTGCCCCTCTTGCCGCGCCACCAAGAACGATGAGTTCGGTCTCACCGGTGTTGTGACCAAGGTTCCCCACGTTGACCACACCGAGCACGATATTGATGTCCTGGTTACCGAGCAGGGCTTGGCTGACCTGCGTGGTCTGGCGCCAATTGATCGCGCCCGCGTAGTCATCGATAAATGTGCACATCCTGCTTATAAAGACTATCTTACCGATTACCTTGAGCGCAGCATCAAGAAAACCGGTGGGCACCATGAACCCCACCTGCTGGACGAGTGCTACAAAATGCACCAGAACTTCATAGAGAACGGTACCATGCGTTTCTGGGAAAAATAAACAAAGTCCAACACCGTCTTATTGACAACCCAAGCCCCGCTGAAATTCGGCGGGGCTTTTTGCAATTGGTACTTATCTCCACCGTAGTGTAGGCAACGGCGTCCAGACGGATCATTTTAGGCCGGTTCCTGAACAAGCGAATTAAAAAAACGACGCATCACCTCCCGGGTTTTCGGTGAATTGTAGTCCAGGTCAATTTGTTCATAATCAAGGGTGCATCATATCTTTTCAAGCGTGCCGTCGGGGGCGTTCTATAACCTGGTAGGGGGGCTGGGTTTTCGTGTATAAACCGTGGCAAGATCTTTCTTTTTGATCCACCGTCGGGAGACAGTTTTTCGAAGGATATAAACATTTCTGCGTATTCGCTGTCAGCCCTTTTTTCAACATAATCCTGGAAAAAGACACTTTGACGTGAAATACAGTTTACCATAAAATCAATGATCAGATCAAAATCCTAACCGATTTTTTCAATATCTTCCCATGTTCCAAATGCCGGGTCCACCTCATCGTCATGTCGTTCCTCCTGCCTTTTGAATAAATTTGTAGTGATTAATCCCTTCGATGATACCGCCACTTGCGTTCTTTTTGGCAAAATATATGTTTCTCATATTTCTTAAGGGCTCGAGCTCTGAACTGTAATTTCCTACGACAATACCGGCGGGTTCCCCCTTGAGCATCTCCTCATCATTTCCTGAATCTCCACAGATTAAAAGATTTTTTAAAGGAATTTCCCATTTATAGCTCAGATATCGTATGGCTTTCCCTTTTGAGGCTCTGTAGGGTAGGATATCCAGATATTTTTTATGGGAATAGATTAAGGTATATCGTAGTCGTTTCTGTGTCAGAAGGTGGTGCAGCTTGGGTAGGTGGTCCTTGCCGGGTACCATGTTATAACTAATTTTGAAAGGTGTCTGGGCATTTTCAGGTTGTTTTGTCAGAAATTCAACTTTGTCAAGCTGCGACATGATCAAGTCGCGATTCCAGTTTTTGGAAATATGGTTTTCCCACCCCTTGTCAGGATACAAAGAGTCACCATAGGTGATTTCACTTCCCACACCGGAGATTATGATGTCCGGTGTCATGATATTATTTGCTTTTAAAAGATCCAGGGCCGACTTAAGTACACGACCCGTGGCCACGCCGAAACCAATATTTTTTTTGTTATCCTCAAGCAGTTTCATCAACGGGTCAAGGTTTTCATCACTGCCGTTCAACAAGGTGTTGTCAATATCGGTGATGAGAAAAAAATGCAGGTTTGAAAATCGTTTTCCAATGTTTAACCGTTGTTCGTTGACATCCATTTCCAGGGTTTCGTATTTCCGGTGCAGGGATTTGATCTTTTTAACATATGTTTTTACATGGCTTGCCCAGGTATAATATTTACGGGTATTCATGATTCCGTTTTTTGAAAAATTATTCCATTTGTCAGGGTGCACCAGAATATCTTTAATGGCTTTGGCAATGGCCTTTGTATCTTTGGGGTCCACCAAAATACCGCCTTGACAATTATAAATGATATCTTTGGGACCGCCGTCATTTGTGGCGACCACAGGCAGTCCGCATGCCAGCGCCTCAAGAAGGGTCAATCCAAACGGCTCCACCAGTGCCGAATTTACAAAGACACCATTTCTTTTCGCGGCAATACGATAAAGTTCGGGCACTTCATGCTCAAAATCATGTTTTTTGGGAATGGCCATTTTCCCGTAAAGGTTATACTTATCTATTAGCAGCAGCATCTGGGTCAACACATCCCGTTCGCTGTCCTCTTTCTGGGATATATCCTTTCTGATGCCGGCAAAAACGGCAAGGTTGGCAATGGCCTGCAGATCATAATCCTCCCCATACGCCTTGACAAGGCCTTCAATGTTTTTACGTTTATCGGGGCGGCATAATGCAAGAATGATCGGTTTGTCAGGGTGCCTGAAAAAACGGTGCAGCTCCTTGATAAGTGACTGTCTTATGAACAAAGACTCTTCTTTTTGTTCATCATTGGAGCATGTTTCGTGGTAATATGGGCAAAATTTTTCAATGTCGATTCCCGGTGGAATAACATGGTATGTGGGCAACCTCTTGTTTCGGTATAAACCATACTGCTCGTCTACTTCCTGGCGGGTACTGGTCACAATCATATCTGCTGATTTTAAAACCTGCTCTTCCATGGAAATGCGGTGGTCAAGTTTGAGTTTTTTGTTTAATTCATCTTCTTTTTGTCCTTCATTTAACAGTCTTTGTTTTTTTGATCTACCCAGTGAATGGCCGGTATAGATAAAAGGAAGTCCAAAAAAACGGGCCAATTCTTTGGTTACATATCCTGCATCCGCATAGTGGCCGTGGATTATATCCGGAATTTTTCTTTCGTTTTTAATGAACTTAATTGTTTTATCCACATACTCGTCCATAAATGGCCACAACAACTCTTTGCGTATATATTTTTTCCCGCCGCATTGAAGCCTGACAATGCGAAATTTTGCATTTATTGTTTCAATGGGTCGGCTGTAGTCATCAGAACAGGACTTATCTGAAATCAATCGTGTCAGCAGGTCAACTCTTTGGACATCTTTATGTTCGGATAACGCTTTGCCTAACTCTATGACATATTTAATCTGTCCGCCAGTGTCGGCATCATGTCCAAGTTCCATGTTTTCAGACCGAATAAGGCCGTGAATGCTGAACATTTGAATATATAGGCCTTTATGATTCATTTATTTCTCCAATTTGTTTCTAAATTTTCAATAGACCTCGGCATCCTGAATCATGCCCCCTGAATGCTGCAGACATGGGATGCAAATTCACCGGCAAGAGGGATGATCTCTTCAATCTGCATATTTTTCAGGATACCGGCCACTGACATTGCCACATATGCATCTCCTGCACCAACGGTATCAGCAATATCTAAAGATGTTTCCGGCGATCCTATATATTGGTCCGGATTTGCAGTAAACCATTGGCTGCCCTTTTCTCCCATGGTGAGGATGATGGTTTGAATACAATGGATTTCCATTAATTGCCTGGCCGATATTTCATGGGAGGTCTTGACATCTGAGCCGGATGTCAATTCTTCAAGCTCATGTCGTCATTTCCGACTCTCGAAATAAATCTTACCGGAAATCCAAGTATTTTTATGTGGTAGGCAAAATTAAAGGGCGCTCAACCCATACGCTTATAAACCGGAAAAATATCGAACAAAATTTTACCAATGACAAGGATCATAGTTAAAAACACCTCGGAATTATTCACAAAAAGTCCGCTGAACAGACCTGGTGGGCTGGAATCAGAGGAGTTTTGTTTTGTGTGACGGCAGGTTTGTTTGCCATGTGTATTATATTTAACTCTATGTAATATAGAATGAATTAAAGGATTGAGTCAACCCGATGACGGATCATCGTTTCCAGTATTTTAATTTTTGTAATAAGTAGTAATTCGATGAAAAAACACAAAGGAAGGGCAGGGCTTTTAACTTATTATATCACTGGTATGCCGCATGCGTTGGTTGGTCGGGATAGGTCCACGATTATAAGCCCGGCAACTGACAAACGAAAAGTCATTTTATAAAAAGTTAATTCATTTAGTTTTATTATTCCAATCGGTTTCGTTCAACTTAATTTAATCTGCGGTCCTACCCGGGTGTCGTCTTCATGCGCTGCACTAGGGGGCATAGGATTTACCCCCTCCCCCCGGCAGATAGGCGGCCCATAGTCAAAATAAAATCGTCACTCTGCTTATTTTTAAGCCACCCTCAGCGTAGGAAGACAGATATTAAGGACCGCAGATTGGATTTTGACCATGGGCCTATCGGGTTATCCTCCCAGGGGAATGAAATCCGGATCCGTGACCCTGACGATGGCATATCCTCCCTGAAGATTTTTAACACGGGTGAACCCTCTCTGGTTCAGGATGGTCTGGCATTCAAAAGATCTGGCACCTGTGCCGCAGAAAAGGCAGAGTTCTTTATCTTTGGGCAGTTCATTATAGCGTTCACGCAATTCAGGCTGGGGCAGGTGGATCCAGCGATCCGCTCCGTATTTATCGATAAACGGCTGGGCCTCTACGATCTCTCTTAAATCCACCACTGTGAGTTCGCCTTTTTCGAACTGGTCAATAAATTCAGGCCAGTCAATGGGGGTATTTCTGCCGTCCAGAATATTATCCAGTGCATTGCCGGCATTGTTGATCACATCCATGGCCGATGCAAATGGCGGTGCATAGCCCACCTCCAGGGTACAGACCTCATCCACATTCATGCCTTTTTGCAGCAACGGCACCACCGCGTCCACCCTGGACTTGACTGAATCAATCTGCTCGCCCACGGCTTCCACGCCCAACACCCTGCGGGTATTCCGGTCGGCGATGAGCTGAATGAACAGGAATTTTGAGTCGGGATAGAAATGGGCCCGGTCAAATTGGGCTACCACAGAGTGAACCGGATCAAACCCGGCTGCTCTGGCCTGGTGAATGGTTAGGCCTGCAGTGGCGACGCCCATCCCAAACACCTTGATGCAGAAGGTGCCCACAGTGCCGTCAAATTGGGCATTCTTGCCGAATATGTTGGTGGCAATGATCCGGCCCTGGCGGTTGGCAAGGGAACCCAAAGGCATGGGGAGCTGGTCCCCGGAGACCAGATTGCGCATTTCAATACAGTCGCCGCCTGCATAAATATCCGGGTCAGTGGTTCTTAAATTTTTATCCACGATTAGGGACCCGCCCCGGCCTACAGCCAGGCCTGCTTCTGCCGCAAAGCCCGTGTTGGGGCGAACACCCACGGCCATGATCACAAGCTCGCATTCAATCACTTCGCCGCTGACCTCAACCCCGGTAACGCCGTTTTCGGCATCCCCAAGGATTTTGGTGACCTGGGCGCCGATTTTTACAGCCACATCATTGTTCGCGAGCTCTTTTTCAGCAATAAGGGCGACATTGGGGCCGATGGCAACAGGCAGAATATGGGGTGCCATTTCCACAAGGGTGGTTTCCACGCCCCACAGATCGGTTAGGGCTTCGGCCATTTCAACCCCTATGGCACCGGCTCCGATGACTACGGCATTTCCCACTGCACCTTTGCTGATTAACTCTTTGATGGCGTGGGCATGGTGAAGGTTGGAGACGGGATATACGCCCGGCAGGTCGGCGCCGGGGATGGGCGGGGTAAAAGGCGTTCCGCCCGTACCGATTACCAGCTTGTCATAAGGCATTTCAGATTCGGTTCCGTCTTCAAGATGACGGACTTTCAACTGTTTGTTTCTGCGGTCAATGCCGATGGCTTCCACCCGGGTAAGTACCTCAACGCCTTTGACGGTACGAAAAAATTCCGGATTCCTGGCGTGGTGAGCCGTGGTGGAGTATAACTCTTCGAGTTCTCCAATGTCCCCGCCGATATAATAAGGAATACCACATCCGCCGTATGAAATTAAACTATCTCTGTCTATCATAGTTATTTCACAATCGGCATCAAGCCGCCTGAGGCGGCTGGCCACTTTGGGGCCCAGGGCCACCGCACCGATAATAATGATTTTTTTTGCCATGAGAACCTCGTTTGTTTGTCCGGCATTTAAAATGTGTATAAAGACCGGATCGTGTCAATATCCCCGATTCAAATCCTTTTGGCCCGTGAAAATTTAAGGCTGAACCCGCCTTTCCGGTATGTTTCAATCATTCGTCTATGTAAATAAAGACGCCGTTATTACCTAATTTACACATCTTTGGGGCTGTCTTTAACCCGCCCCGACTCCGGCCGGATGAGCACGGAAAATATAATATACAAGTATGCACCCAAAAGCCTGTATTGGGCCTTTTGGTGCCTCAATCTTGAACCAGTAAAACAAAATACGCTAATTGAAGATAATGCTCAAGGATTTTACTGGCAGGCCTTCCTTTTTATTCTATAACAGCCATGGGCAGGCCTGGCCTATTAACACCCAGGGCCAATCCACAACAAGAGCAGACGGGGAAAAATAAAAATGATCCCCTCCCTTGATAAATCCCCCCTTTTTCAGGTATGAGTCAGGTATGATGAAAATATTATTTAATCCTTTTGAAAATCGGACAGACCGGGATGTCAGAAATTATTTGGGAAGTGCTTTTATTGATGCCTTGCATACAGGCGATCCGACACCTGTGGCACAGGCGGTTTCGAACCTGAGGCTGCAAAAGTTGCCTGACCCGGCCCAACGTTACATGAACGTGCGGGATGACCGGTATACCGCTGTTCTGGAACAAATATCGTCAAACTCGCTTTTGGGTGCCGATATCTATGCCATAGCCGGCCTGCTTTGGGATGAATCCCTTTTTTTTGAATGTCATGAATGGCTTGAGCAAAACTACAAAGCTGTTCAGGGGCAGGAAAAAAAGGTCCTGCAGGCAATGATCCGCACAGCAGGTACATTTGAACTGCTGACTTACAACAGGAAAAAGGCGGCTGTCTCAGTTGCGGCTAAAGCCTTGTCTGTTCTGGAGTCCCATATTTTGCGGGTGCCTAAATCGTTCAATATTCAGCCCAAAATTGCCCGCTTAAAAGCCGTTATCAAAGACACCTAAAAAGGGGCTTCTTCTGGTTGGGAAATTATTTAATCTTCGGTCCTTAGACTCATGATCAGAATCAGTGGAGAATTTTATATGCCCGTTGTCATCGCCATTGCCGCCAATACAGAGCACAATAAAAATGGCCAAACCATAACCAGCGTTCCTGTGGTTTACAGTCACTGTGTTCAGCAAGCCGGGGCCGTGCCTGTTATCCTGCCGCCCACCGGGGATGAACAGACCGTGGCCTTGATGCTGTCCCGTGTCAGTGGCCTGATTCTTCCCGGTGGCCTGGACATGGACGCCCATTTTTTTAATCAGGAAATGCATCCGGCATGTAAAGCCAGCGATCCGGAGCTTGATACCTTTCAGATCGCTTTGGTGAATCTGGCAGTGAAACTGCAAATGCCGATTCTGGGCATTTGCCGGGGGGCCCAGGTGGCAAACGTGGCTTTAGGCGGTTCCCTGATCCAGGATATCCCAAGCCAAATGCCTGAATCCGATATTGTGCACATGCAGAAGGTGTTCTCCTATGGCACAAACCATAATGTCCGGTTTGAACCAGGTTCTCGGCTGTGCCGCATGTTTGGTGAGTCCATCCGCATCAACTCTCGCCACCACCAATCTATTGATGTCCCGGGCAAAGGCATTCGAATTACGGCATGGGCTCCTGACGGCGTGGTGGAAGGTGCAGAACATGAATCCCTGCCCATTGATCTTGTGCAGTGGCACCCTGAACTGCTTATACAAAAAAGTGATGACATGTGGCCTTTATTCAGCCGATTTATCAGCAATTGCCAAGATAGGTTTAACGCATAAGAAATAAAACGAATATGTTAGTATTCCGGTATGTTGCTCTTTTTATCCAAGGACCGGAGGATGCTTTTCCAAATACCTGAAATGGATTTTTAGCCCTTATGGCCAAATTTCAGGTTGATTTTATAAACATTAATTAATATACAAAAGACAACTTTATGTACTAGCGCATTGAATCAGCAATAGTGTTTATGTGATATTAAGGGCCGGATAATTGAAATACTCCGGTTACTTCAAGTATAATCTGACTGACATAACAGCTTTATTGGAGAGGGATCATGAAACGATTATTTCTCATTGCAGTACCCTGGTTTGCTTTTGCTTTTGTTTTAACGGGCGTTGCCCTTGCTGAGGACACTGAAGCTACATTCGAGCTTCCCACCGGCACCATGACCTTGCAGGCCCCTCAGGATGCCGAACATAAGGCCACACTGTCCCCGGTTATTCTCCCCCATTCCCTTCATTTTTCCTATTCGTGTCAAGAGTGCCATCACGATTGGGACGGAAAAAGTTCCATAAAAAGTTGCGGGACGAGCGGCTGTCATGAAAATTTTTGGGCGCCAAAACCTGGTCAGGCGGATGTATCTGAAAA
Organism: Desulfobacter hydrogenophilus; assembly: GCF_004319545.1. Taxonomy (NCBI): domain Bacteria; kingdom Pseudomonadati; phylum Thermodesulfobacteriota; class Desulfobacteria; order Desulfobacterales; family Desulfobacteraceae; genus Desulfobacter; species Desulfobacter hydrogenophilus. The sequence continues at coordinate 4,036,230 of NZ_CP036313.1, forward strand.
TGGGGTGAAATCCATGGTCGGGGCCTATCACCAGGTCTGCCGTGACTGCCACAGGAATGAGGCCGATCAGCAAAAGGCTTCCGGTTCCAAAAGCATTGTTACAGGTCCTGTTGCCTGCGCCGGATGCCATCCTGATCCCCATTCAGAGATTGAGAACAGTGATGAAGCCCTTTCAATACCCCTTGGTATCATTACCATAAAAGCACCCGAAGAGGTTGAAGCTACAAGGGGTGATGTTGGTTTTCCCCACGGACTTCATTTTCAGTTTGCCTGTAAAGAATGTCACCATGACTGGGATGGGGAAAGCGAAGTTGAGGCATGTTCCTCATGCCACAGTGAAACCGAGCCCTCGGGCACCAGAAGTATCAAGGATGAAGAGAACGTGATGTACTATCTGGCGGCCTACCACAATGTTTGCATAACCTGCCACCGGGATACCGACAAGAAACGCAGGGCAGCAATGGCGGAAGGAATAAACAAAGCGGATCTCCCCAAATCGGCGCCTGTGAATTGTAACGGGTGCCACAGCAGTTCATCTTAAACCTGATTCGTTCGGAATTTTAAATACTCAGCCCTGCCGGGTTTATTTTGTTTATATGAAAGAAATTAACCGGTTAGTTTCTTTCATGATTTGTTGTGGCCGAACCTCGGTGAAAGACCAAGTCGGCCATGGCCGTTATATGAAGGAAGGTAGTTTGGAAAAAGCGAATAAAGGTGGGTTTGTGGTATTTGAAGGTATTGACGGGGCAGGTAAAACCACCCAGGTGGAACTGCTTTGCAAGCGCCTGGCGTTAGTCGGTATCCCGGTTTTTTCCACATGCGAACCCACCGACGGGCCTGTGGGTCGACTGATCCGAAGGATGTTGTCCGGCAGTCTTCCTGTGGACCAGCGAACCATTGCAAGCCTATTTGCCGCAGATCGTACCGAGCATTTGATGAACCCTGAAACCGGTATCCGACAGATGGTAGATACCGGTACAACAGTGGTGTGTGACAGGTATTATTTTTCTTCCTATGCCTATCACAGCCAGTATATGGATATGGAGTGGGTGATTCAGGTCAATCGACTCAATGCCGATATTTTAAAACCGGATATTACCCTGTTTATTGATGTGGACCCCCAAATCTGCCTGAAACGGCTTCAAGCCACCAGAAAACACCTTGAAATCTATGAAAAAATAGATATCATGAAGCAGGTACGGGCAAATTATTTGGCAGCGTTTCACCGCTTGGAGCACCAGGAGCGCGTGGCTGTGATCGACGGAAATGATTCTGTGGAAAATATAGCAAAAGCGGTCTGGGCGCAAGTCTGCCTTGTAATTTAAAGCTTGATCATCAAGTTTTTAGGGAATTTGTTCAAATTCAAGGCGCAAACAATTTTTAATTGTACGAATATACAACATATTTTGAGAGTTAAAAAATTTTTTCAACGCCTAATTTGCGCAAATCAACAAAAATTTGATCATTGAGTAACAGGAAACAACATGAAAAAAGTATGTGTTATCGATGGTCAGGGTGGCGGTATCGGATCAACCGTAATCAAGCGGATCAAAGAACGGTTTGAAGAATCCGTTGAGGTGATTGCCCTTGGCACCAACGCCATTGCCACTGCCCAAATGCTTAAAGCCCGGGCCAATAAGGGCGCTTCCGGCACCAACGCCATTGTGCAGACAGTTAAGGGCGCTGATATGATAATCGGCACGGTGGGGATTATTATGCCCCATTCCATGATGGGAGAGGTGACCCCCCAGATAGCTGAAGCCGTATCATGCTCCCAGGCAAAAAAGGTGCTTTTACCCCTGACCCAGGAGAATATTGCCATTGTCGGGATGGTGGGTGCACCTTTGCCCCAGTTAGTGGACGAATTGTTGGATGTTTATTTTCCCCTGTCATAGCAACAAGGGTTTGGGGTGTAATTAAAACCTGAGAACCTGTATATTATAATTTATTGGGGATGTTTTCCGAAAATAAAAAACGGAAGATGACCTTTGGCTATAAAAGATCTAAAGATCAGGAGTGCATATTATGTGTGAAGCCAATGCATATCTCGTGGACAAGAGTGGACATGAGTCTCTATTTCTGGAGGCTGTGGACAAGGTGGAACCCGAAGAAGAAGGCATCCGCCTGGTGTCTATTTTTGGTGAACAGAAATTTATAAAAGGAACGATTGATTCCCTATCCCTGGTAGACCATAAGGTGTTTATTAAACCTGAATAGTAGCTATAGCTATGTGCCTATGCCTTTGGCTTTATTAGATAGTGCCTAAACGAAAAAACCGTATTTGGACGGAAAGTTGCCCAGATGCAAGGCGCCGCACATGGGTGACTTTGCGTTCAAATACGATATTTTTAAGAATTACCAGCCAATGGTCAGATAATCATGCATGGAGTTGGCCGCAGCACGGCCTGCACCCATGGCAAGGATGACCGTGGCAGCACCGGTAACGATGTCGCCGCCGGCCCAGACTCCTTTTTTGGACGTTTTGCCGGTGACGGGGTCTGCAATAATATTCCCCCATTTGTTTAACGCCAGGTCCGGGGTCGTATTGGTGAGCAGGGGGTTGGCGTTGGATCCCACAGACACGACAACCAGATCACAGTCTATTTTGAACTCGCTTCCTTCAATGGGCATGGGCCGGCGCCGGCCGGAAGCATCCGCTTCGCCCAGTTCCATTTTAAGACACTCCATACCGGTTAACCTTCCGTTATCATCACCGAAGAACTGGGTGGGATTTGTCAGCAGGACAAATTCGATCCCTTCCTGTTCTGCATGGTGCAGTTCTTCGTTTCTTGCGGGCATCTCCTCCCTGGAGCGTCTGTAAACCACCTTGACGGAGTCTGCGCCTAAACGCATGGCCGTTCTGGCAGAGTCCATGGCCACGTTGCCTGCACCAAGAACCACAACATTTTTGCCCCGGGCAATGGGAGTATCGTATTCAGGGAACAGGTACCCTTTCATAAGGTTGGTCCGGGTCAGGTACTCATTGGCAGAATAAATACCAATAAGATTCTCACCGCGCAGGTTCATGAATCTGGGAAGCCCCGCGCCCACGCCGATGTATGCTGCGTCATAGCCTTCGGTAAACAGTTCTTCAATAGTAACAGTGGCACCAATGACAGTATTACATTCAATGTTAGCCCCCATTTTTTCAAGGGTAGCCACTTCCGATGCAACAATCTCTTTGGGTAGACGGAATTCGGGAATACCGTATACCAGAACCCCCCCGGGTTTGTGAAATGCTTCAAAAATGGTAACATCATGCCCTTTGATTAAAAGGTCGCCTGCAACGGTCAGCCCGGAGGGGCCGGAACCGATAACCGCCACTTTTTTGCCGGTTTTGTCAGCCACTGCAGGAATTTCCCCTGTACCATTGTTACGCTCCCAGTCTGCAGCAAAACGTTCCAGATATCCAATGGCAACGGGTTTGCCTTTTTTGCCGACAACGCATCTGCCTTCACACTGTTCTTCCTGGGGACAGACCCTGCCGCAGACCGCGGGAAGTGCATTGCGTTCCCAGAGTTTTTTGGCCGCAGCGGAAAAATCACCATCAGCTATGCATTTGATAAACTCAGGTATGGATACGGAAACCGGGCATCCTCCCACGCAGGCAGGTTTTTTGCATTGCAGGCAGCGTTTGGCTTCGGTGATTGCCATCTCTTCGGAAAGACCTAGGGGAACTTCCATAAAGTTTCTACGCCTGATATCCGGATCCTGTTCAGGCATCAATACCCGGTCAACTTTCATTTTTTTATTAGCCATTTATTCCTCCATATATCCCAGAAAAGGGCGCGTTAATTAACATTGCATTTGCATTTGTTGTAAGCATCCATGGACTGTTTCTCAACATCTATATAGGAAGCAAGTCGTTTGGCAAGTCCATCAAAATCAACCTGGTGGCCGTCAAATTCAGGTCCATCTACACAGGCAAACTTTGTTTTTCCGCCTACAGATACCCGGCAGCAGCCGCACATACCCGTGCCGTCCACCATGATGGGGTTCAGACTGACCATGGTTTTGACGCCTTTTTCCTTGGTGATCAGGCTGCAGAATTTCATCATGGGAATGGGGCCAATGGCTACAACCAGGGCAATGTCTTCTTTTTCGATGGTCTCTTTGAGTATATCTGTAACAAATCCGTGATGGCCCATGGAGCCGTCATCTGTGCAGATATGCAGGGTATCTGATGCTTCTCGCATCTTTTCTTCTAGAATGAGCAGGTCGTAAGTCCTGGAACCCAGAATAGCTGTGACCTCATTGCCGGCATTCTTCAAAGCCCGTGCAATGGGATGCAGTACGGCAATACCGGTTCCGCCGCCAACGCAGACAACCTTTCCTAATTTTTCAACATGGGTAGGTGCACCCAACGGACCGATGAGCGCATAGTATTCTTCGCCGACCTTAAGATCCTTGAATCGAGCCGTGGATTTGCCGACAACCATGTAAATGATTGTAATGGTACCTTTTTCAGGATCCGTATCCGCCATGGTCAAAGGTATGCGTTCGCCAGTTTCGTCTGCCTGAAGAATGACAAACTGGCCAGGTTTGGCCTTTCTGGAGATGCGGGGCGCGTCTATTTCGTTGAGGATAATTGTCCCTTGGGCCAATTCCTCACGATGCACTATTTTTGCCATTATTATTCTCCTTCTTTGAATGTGAAAAATAATTTATAAAGTTGTTAAAAAAAATTTATGATAATAATCCTCTTTAATAAATTTAATAGATCTATATATATTGATCGTTTTGCCTAAAATCAAGTAGGAATTTGGTATGAACTTGTACATAATTATTTTAAATAAAGAAAAAAGGTAAAGACATCCTGCTCTCTTTTTTACATAAAATCAGTTAAAACTAAAATTTAAGGACAATATTAAAGATACACCCGGCATAAGTCCTTTTTCAAGGCTCATGATTAAAATCCTGGAAATAATTAACCGGTTAATCTTAAATTAAATTGAATTGAATTTCTGCACTTTCTGTATGGTGAAATAAAAAAAGTGGGCAGAGCCCACAATTTTGATAAACCGGGAAGGTTAAATAATTTTCAATTTCTTCGGAGATTATTGCTTAAAAGCACAGAGAACACAGAGAACACAAAGGGTTGGCTTGCGTAAAGCTAACTACACTGAGATGGTAAAAATTATCCAGGTAAAGTTTATAATCTGTTCGGACAAATCAGGAAAAAAAGTCTCAAATTAGGTTTTCAAAATAATCGGGCATGATGACATCCCCGATTTTTTCCTTCAGGTTCAAAAGAGCTGTTTTTTGTACTGCCAGGATTTCAAATAGTTTTTCCGGAAAATTTTCTTCTTTTGCGTATGCCTTTTCCTGAAGTTCAATGCGCTGGATAATTTTTACCGTATACAGAGCAAACTGCATGTCATAAAGGGATCTGGGGTAGTCCTTATCAATAATTTGCTCGAACAATTCAGCCAGGTCCTTGTGGCAAGGCAGGTTACCGATGGGAGTGGACAGGTATCCAACTTCGTTATGGGCATATCTTTCCAGCCATGCCAGCCATACTTTGACGTCCCGTTTTTCCCCGAGAAGCTTGCTTGAATCGCCGCCTCTGGCTTGGTGTGTCAAAAAATAGTTCAGGCCTGCCATCACCGGCTTGAAATGTTTTTTGATGTCCGGATTATTGAAAAATTTGAACTGGGCATCCATGTAGTCACCTAACGCACCGGGGATAAAAGGGGCGTTGGCCCAAGGTGCACGTTTAATGCCTGTGACGCCGACCTCTGTGGCCGTTGTCGCAGAGACGATACAGGCGCCGATGACCACCCCGGCATCCGGATTTTTTGCCACCCATACCGGCGGCATGGTGTCCGCGTCCCTGCCTGAATATGTAAATATCCGTGTTACCACCCCGTCCGGATTGGTGGCTTCAGGGGAAAAGTTATCCAGGTTATCCGAGGCCAAAGTGCACCTGGAATTGGGGTGAGAGATGGGGATGAGCTCTTTTTTTTCATTGGTTTTTCCCTGGTGCCATTCACCCTGGAAGTTGATTCCTTTTTCCGGGGCAGGCTCCATATTACCGACCCAGTGGGGTTTAAGCTTTTCGTCCATAAGGACATTTGACCAGATGACTTCGCAGCCGGGCTGCCGCAACACTTTCATCAACAGCGGATCTCCTTCATCGTTTACCCCCTCTACAATCCCGAATATTCCGTTTTCCGGGTTGATGGTGCGAATGCTGCCGTCTTGGGCAATCCACATCTGGGCAAGGTCATCGCCTATAAAAACATTTCCGGCCATGGCCGTGGTGGTTTTTCCACATCCGGAAGGGGCTGCGCCGGCACACCAGGTGGTCCGCCCCCCTGGTCCACCGATGCCCGTAATAAACATATGTTCGGACAACTCCCGACCCCGATCCTGGTAGACTGCTTTGTCCACGGCAAATCTGTGATTACCTTTTTTAAGCAGCAGGGTATTGCCGGCATAGGTGCATTTCCAGGCATAGGTGGTCTGGTATTTTCGGTCCATGAACACCCGGGCATGGGGAAGATCCTCGGTGCGGTTCAAGCCCTCGGAATGTACATTGGTGAAAAAATATCCCTTTTGCTCAACTTCTCGGTCAAAATTATCAAAGGCGTTTCGGTAAAGCAGTTCCGCGCTGTGGGATATATAGGCTGAGGATGTCAGTTCCAAGGCCGGATTGGCTACAGGCGATCCCACAGGACCTCTCATGTAAAATCCCACAATCATGGTTAGGTTTTCCATGATGCCGGACATGTGTTTTTCAATCTCTTTTGCGGCTTTTTCAGGGGGCATGCGGTTGGCAAGGCTGGATACCAGGTCCTGGGGTTCGGCTATATAATAGGTGCGGTCCACAATCCTTCCCTGCTCACCGGCAAGGTCAAAATGAATGGTGTGCCCTGACATGGCAAGGGCAAGCTCCTCACCCTTTTCAAGGGCAATTTTACGGATGGTCTCCTTGTCTTGTTCTGATCCGGTATTGATAAATATTTTTGACGGCCTGCAAAGGGCAATGGCATTGGCGATACGGATCAGTACCTCAGGGTGCTTGATCTTGGCCATTTTTGCTGATTGTGTGCTGTCAAGTTTTACTTTAAATAATTTTTCGGCCTGGTCGGGAGAACTGATGTTCCCAAGGGTGTTTAAAGGATCCATAGGTACAAATTTAAGTCCAAATGATGTTTATGCGTTGTCAACGTTCAAAGGCGCGCCTCTATTATTTTTTCCGACAGGCTTTAGACAGGGCTGGGTGCCTCAACATTAGTGACAATATTGTTTAATATTCAAGCTGGCCCAATACCTTTAAATCCGAATGGAAATTTTTTATTTCCGAGGATTTTCGTTGCTTGAAACCGACAGTAACTTTAAGTTACAATAGCTTTTCCTTCTATCATTTAATCTATAAAAATTAAATAAAATATTACAAATTGGTTAAAAAAAGAAAAGATGCCCGGGTACGTATAAATTATGATAAAACGATTAATATTGTATAAAGTAGGTAACATTACAGGAGTAGGAGGCAGTTTATGACGGATATATTTGCAGACTTGCACAATCACACCACCGCATCTGACGGAGATTTTTCCCCAGGTGATTTGGTGGTCCGGGCCGCCGGCCTGGGTATAAAGGTTCTGGGGGTCACCGACCATGATACCCTGGACGGACTTAAACCTGCACTGGATGCGGGGAAAAAAGAGGGTATAGAGGTCTTTCCAGGTGTTGAGATATCCGTGCGCTTCAAACGAGAATTTTTCACGGGAACCCTGCATGTGCTGACTTATTTTTCAAGCGCACTGTTAAAAAAATCGGAGTTTGTCACACGGTTTAAAAGGCTTTTATCCCAAGGACGGGGGCAGGGGCTGGTCCGTGCAAGGATTGAGAAGATCAACGAAATATTCGGGCCTGACGGAAAATCGCCTTTGTTGTCAAGGGATCTTGCCTTTGAAGATATTGCTGCATATTCGGACAATGCGTCACGCCGCCATTTTGCCATGGCTTTAGAAGAGAAACTGGGTATTTCGGACAAAAAGACCATTACCCGGATCATCGGCAATGACAGTCCTGCCTATCTGCCTTCGGGGGTGGAGCTTGACCAGGTGAAAGGGTTCCTAAAAACGGAACCTGTGGTTGCCGTGCTGGCCCACCCGGCTGCCGGTTCTTTTCCCGGGGAAGGGCATTACAAGGAGGTGCTGCCGCCCCTGGAGACCGTATCGCGTCTGCTGCCCGAAATGCTGGACGCCGGTGTTAAGGGTCTTGAGGTCTATTATCCGGGCCACGCACCGGAACATATGACTTTGCTTTTGGATTGGGCGCATAAATATGACCTACTTATCACCGGCGGCTCTGACTGCCATGACAATACCAACCGTCCTTTGGGCGCCGCTGGGGCAGGTGAGCAAGAATTTATGCGATTAAAGCAGGAGGTACTGTGCGCAGAAAAGAAAAGCAGATAACCGATCAGGATCAGATCGACGGTATCATAAAACAGGCCAAAGTCTGCCGCCTGGGCTTGTCCGACAACGGGCTGCCCTATGTGGTGCCTTTGCATTTCGGGTATTATCCGCCTTTTTTATATTTTCACGGGGCCGATAAGGGTCGAAAGCTCGATATCCTTGGCGCCAACGCCCGGGTCTGCTTTGAGTTTGATGAACTTGAAAAGATCAATAAACACGCATCTGGCTGTAATTGGGGCGCATCTTATACCAGTATCATTGGTGAAGGAACGGCACGAATCCTTGTGGATCCGGAAGAAAAGATCAACGGCCTGCACTGTATTATGGCCCAGTACAGCTCCCGCGCCTTTGAGTTTGGAAAGCAGGATCTTGCCGAAACCGCCGTGATTGAGGTTAAAATCCTGGGGATGACTGCCAAGCGGTCCGGGTAAAACCTCAATTTAAAACCATAAAGCGTATAAACATTTATTTTCTTCATGCGCTTTATGATCTTCATGGTAAACTTGCTTTAAGTTTATGGCATTGGGTAAAAACAGGCGCTAAAACGTTAATCCGGGTACTCTCCAGTGCGGCTGCCATGGGGGCGGTACACAGATGGGAAGCATTCTCGGCGTAACGTCTGTGGAGACGACCTTGACGCTTGATTTTGTCAAAAGACGATATAACTGGGGAAACGGTTTCTGAAACCAGCCCGCCAAAACAGATACTTCCCCTTCTATAATCTTTTTTTACACTCCTTGATTCTATCTATGGCGTCAAAAAGTTCGCTGGTGACTGATTCAATGTGCATGATGTAGCCTATAACTGAGTCAAAACACGCCTCACAGCCGTTACACTCCGTGACCACAGAATTGATAAGCTTTTTGAGTTCTTTGTTGTATTCAATGGTTTTGGCCCATGCCTTGGTGTCTGTGAAGTTCCTGTTCCCGCTTTTGTGTATCCACTTGGTCACCGGGACTGTTTTTCTATTTTTTCTGAGACGCCGAGTGCTGAAATTGATTCCGTAAAGGTGCAGACGAAGTTAATCATCTCGAGTTTAAGCGCAGCAATTTCAAAAACAAATTCCATGTCACATATTTGATCCATGAGGCGTTTGAGAGTGTTTGCTTTTGCGGCGGTTGCCACAAGGCTTTCAATGTGCATATGGATGTCCTCGGCGAACTCGTTGACCTTTTCTCCAACTCTGGAGTTGGTCTGGGTGATTGCCGCAACTTTTTTAAAGCCATTTGCAAGTGCTGCAATCTTCTCCTGCTGCCCCGTTGAGGCGGTGGCCACCTCGTTGACGGTCATTACGACGGTGTTGATCGTGTTGTTAATTTCCGACAAAGCTTCCTTGGTCTGGTTGGCGAGGTTTTTTACTTCCTGGGAGACGACGGCAAATCCTTTGCCGTGTTCACCGGCACGGGCGGTTTCGATCGTCGCCTTGAGTGCCAGAATATCGGTCTGTTCAGCCAGATCCGCTATGGTGCTGATGATATTTTTCATCTGCTTTGTCTCTGCAATAAGAGAGTCAACATTTTCGTTATTTTCAACCACGTAATTTGACAATTCGACAATAGACTGCGTGGGCTCATCAATGAGATTAGACTGTAGTTGGGATGCTTCCCGAAGCTCAACCGAGGCGGTGTTTAGGTTGTCGGCCCGGTCCTCAAGGGTTGAACTGACATTGTGAATAAAAGACATCAGCTCGGAGATGGAGATGCCGAGCGTGTTAATGGATAAAATGAGACCGCCCAATTTTCCTGCTCCTTGTTGACGAATTTGAAAAAATCGTTCAGCCCGTTGTTGAAGATGTTCAGCGGCTTGAGAACCAGGTATCGCAAAGCAAAGAGTATGAGTATTCCGACCACCACCATGATGCCTGCAATCAGCATGAGGTAGCACATGGAGACCTTCTTGGTCACAGCGATCATGGAATTGAGCACTTCGATCTTTTCACCGGCAACGTGGATGCCGATCTGGTTACTGTCGTAGTCTATGACCGGCAGGTAGATTACATGCAGGTGCAGTTTAATATTTTTGAAATTGGAGTTTTTCCTGTAAAGAACCCCGATTTCATCGATTACCTGAAAGGCATATGGCCTGTCGTTTTCCCTGAGCGCCTTTTGCAGGTTCCGGTTTACGGCAAAGCCTTTATGGCGTTCGTCAACCCGATATCCTTTTTTTTTCGATTGCCGTTGCTAACCGGTGTTGTAAATATTCTTTTCTTTCTTTAACTTTTTGTACTTCAAATTTTTTGATGATATAGCCTGAATAGAGAAGACCTGTTCCAATCCCGATAATTCCAACGAGAACGATGACAGATACAACTTTTGTGGAAATGCTTCCTTTCATTGTGGTGACTCCTTGCACAAAGCCTGTAAATGATGTATAGATGCCCGGATTAAAATGGACGGGATTATGAATAAAGACAGGGTATTTGCAGAAAAATTAACCACGATTACACCTTTCAGGTTCAACGAAAAAGTAGCCCGGGTATTTGACGATATGCTGGTCAGATCAGTACCGCTGTACGGAGAAGTCCTTAAACAGCAGGCGCGGATTACCCGGCAATACTATCAACACGGTACACAGATTTTTGATCTGGGCTGCTCCCACGGCAATTTGGGCATGTTGCTGCTTGACTGCTTTGGTGATGTTGGATTTAAAATGATTGCTGTTGACAGTGCGGAGCCTATGATCCAGCGCTTTAAAAAACGGATGGCCGTTCATGACAACCACGGCTGCATTGACCTTGCCTGTGCTTGCATTGAAAATATCGTCATTTCAAACGCATCTGTGGTGGTGATTAACTTGACCTTGCAATTTCTGAATAGGCAAAAGCGGGACTGTCTGATTCAATCGGCGTTTAATGGGCTTTGCAAAGGCGGGATATTGCTGCTTACGGAAAAAACCGTCCACCCTGATTCACAAATGAATGCCCTGGAGCAGGAATATTACTACCAGTTTAAACGGGAAAACGGATATACGGATCTTGAAATCAGCCAGAAGCGGGATGCCCTGGAGCGGGTACTGGTTCCTGAGACTGTGATAGAACATGAGAACCGTATCCAAAAGGCCGGTTTTGACTCATTTAATGTTTGGTTGAAGTGGTTTAATTTTACATCCATGATTGCAGTTAAAAAATAGAATGGAACAGTTTTTAGAAAATTACGGACACCTGGGATGGGGTCAATGGTATGATACCCTGGAAAAGCTGGTCAAAGATAAAAGGGCTTTTCTTGATTCTACCGGGGGAAATTTTGAAAAATTTAAATATGTGGTTGAAAGCTTACCTGAAATTTGTCCCGGCACCGTCGATCTGTCATCAAAGGCTGTCAGCATTGGGAAGGCAGACCAGCTTTTACCGGATGAAAAGGAGAGGTTTTACAACGGCCTTATCAATCTGAGCCCCTGGCGCAAGGGTCCCTTTGATTTTTTTGGTATTCACGTTGATTCCGAGTGGCAGTCCTGGATGAAATGGGAGCGTCTGGTGCCCCATCTGCCTAACCTTAAAAACAGAAAAATTCTGGATATCGGTTCAAGCAACGGCTATTACCTGTTTAAAATGGCGGCGTCAGACCCCATGTTTGCTTTAGGCCTTGAACCCCAAAGTGCCTTTTACTACCAGTATTGTGTGGCACAAAAATATTTGAATCTGGAAAATGTATTCTGTCTGCCGGCCGCTTATAATGAATTGCCGTCCATGAACCGCTTTTTTGATCTGGTGCTGTGCATGGGCATTTTGTACCACCGCAAAGCCCCGGTGAAGATGCTCAGACAGATCCATGACAGCCTTGTGCCGGGTGGCCAGGTGGTTGTGGAGAATCTGGTGATCAAGGGAGAAAACAATCATTGTCTGTTTCCCTTTGACCGGTACGCTAAAATGCGTAATGTGTTTTTTATTCCTGATCTGTCTGCCATGGAAGCCTGGCTTACCCGGGCCGGATTTTCAAATATCAGGTGTGTGGATATAACCGACACCACCCATGAAGAGCAGCGCAAAACCCCATGGATTCAAACGGAATCCCTTAAAGATTTTTTGGATCCCAGCGATCCGTCAAAAACCGTTGAGGGTTATCCGGCACCGGTCAGAGCCATTTACATAGCCACCGCATAGGAAATAATGTAGGTGAATTTGCGCTCATAGGTTAAGTAATTTCAACCGGATCAAACTGCCTGCTAGCGGCAAAAATCCGGCTATCCTTTTCGAAAAATGCCACGGCATCAAGGTATCCTGCATCAAGGGCATCTTCATGGGAAAGTTTAAGCTTGAACTGCTTGATGGGAAAAATATTCCAGTCATGGGTCACACAGATAGCGACCTGTCCCGGAGATAACTCTTTGAGCCTTGATATCATGAAATCGGCAATCCGGTTTGCGGTCACTTCAGGATCAAGCATAATTGATTCATCAATGGTTTTCTCAAACCAGTTCCGAACAAACTGGTTTGAACCTGTTTTGATCAACATCTTCATGGCAGTTGCAATATCTTTCACATAAAAAGGCGTTAACGTATTATTCAGGGTATTATGGGGTAAAAGTTTGCCTGAGACAGAGGTGAATCCTTTGTCAATAAGGTAGGCTGTTTCAACACACCTGCCAAAATGACTGGAAAACAGAACCGGTGTTAGATCTAAAGGAAAGGATTTGCCAAGGTCAAAGGCATAGGCCTTGCCGGAGTTATTGAGCCCCATAAAAGGTTCAAGCCGTGGATTGTCTGAGTATTGTCTGTCTGAATGGCGTAAAACTAAAGAGATCCGGTCAACACCCTGCCCAAGCAGGTCTCTGACCAACCCAAGGGTATGCTGGGACCGAAGTTTATATTTATTCTTCATGTAATCTCCCTGGTTTATAAAACCGGTTCGTTAAAACCCGCAACCGCGTTATGTTTTTGAAATTTATTGAATAGATTTCTTACTCTATGATATATGAACTGTCAACACAGGCCTGCCCCGGGCAGCCACATTTAAAGGATATCAATATGGCAAAACCCCTCAGCATTATCGGTGTTCCCATGGATTTCGGACAGATGCTTCGTGGCGTAGACATGGGGCCTGCAGCGTTAAGGTATACCGGATTGATCCCAAGGCTTCGCCGGCTTGGATATGATGTTAAAGACGAAGGGGATATCCCCATCCCTGTGCGGGATGATGTCCCTGCCATGGAAGGGGTGACAGACCGTTATGTCAAAGAAATCACCCAGATCAGCCATGATATCTATAAAACCGGATGCCGGGTCATGGATCAGGGCCGTATGCCGATTTTTTTGGGCGGTGACCATGCCATTGCCATTGGTACCGTGGCGTCAGTGGCGGTTAAAGGGTCTGTGGGCCTTATCTGGGTGGATGCCCATGCCGATTTCAATACCCCACAGACATCACCGTCGGGAAACATCCACGGTATGCCTCTGGCCGTTCTAACGGGAGACGGCCACCCATGCCTTGTGGATGCAGGGCATGCCGGTACAAAAATATCCCTGGATGATGTGGTCATGATCGGACAACGGGATCTGGATCCCGGAGAAAAAAAGCGCATCAAATCCAGCGGCATCACCATTTTCACCATGCGCGATATTGACGAACAGGGGATCAGCGCCATTGCCGCCAAAATCATGGTTCAGTTTGCCCACTTGAAACGTTTTCATTTAAGTTTGGATATGGATGCCCTGGACCCGGTTGAAGCCCCGGGGGTCGGCACCCCTGTGCCCGGCGGCATCTCCTACCGGGAGGCCCATCTGCTCATGGAACTGCTTGCAGATTCTGGCAAATTGGGCTCCATGGACCTTGTGGAGATCAACCCTATCCTTGATGTGGCCAATAAAACAAGCAAGCTTGCGGTTGAACTTATCCTGTCCGCCCTGGGCAAAAGTATTCTTTAGATCTCGTGGGCCTTGATGAATATATAACCGGATTAAAATCCTTTAAGGGTTTTGCAGGCGATATTGTCAGCCACAAAATATTTGATGCGCAACCCGCAGCCTGGGCGTCCGGGAACTCTTTCCCTTGCTTTGCAAATGATTTGTCTCGCCTCTTTGCAGGGCTTAATATTAAAAATCTGTATACCCACCAGGCCCAGGCCATTTCGCTTATTCTTGACAAATGTCATACGGTTATTGCCACGCCCACGGCCTCGGGGAAAAGTCTGGTGTATAATCTGCCGGTGATGGATGCGCTGATATCTGATCCCAATGCCCATGCCCTGTACTTGTTTCCCCTCAAAGCCCTTGCCCGGGACCAACTCGATACCGTTAATAAGATGCTGACCGAAACTGATTCGCTTTTCTCACAGCCCTTGACCGCATGCGTTTATGACGGGGATATCACAGCGTATCAAAAGACAAAGGTGCGCAAAAATCCGCCCAATATCCTTTTATCCAACCCCGAGATGCTGCACCTGGCCATGTTGGCCCATCACCATTTATGGGCCTCTTTTTTCGGAAACCTTAAATACATCGTGGTGGATGAGGTGCATACCTACCGCGGGGTCATGGGTTCAAATATGGCCTGGGTGTTTCGCAGGCTTTTGCGGATATGCAGGTTTTACGGATCAAATCCCTGTTTTATTTTCTGTTCAGCCACCATTGCCAACCCCGGACAGCTTGCCTCGGAATTGACCGGGCTGCCGGTGACGGTGGTAGATGAACAAGGCGCGCCCTGCGGGAAAAAAAATGTTTTAATGATGAAAGGGCTGGAAGGTGCGGCCCAGACCGCCATCACACTGATCCATGCCGCAGTATACCGAAATCTTGCTACCATTGTTTACACCCAGTCCAGAAAAATTACGGAGCTTATTGCCCTATGGGCGGGACAGCGGGCCAAATCCATGGCGGATAAGATCTGTGCATACCGGGCCGGGTTTCTTCCCGAGGAGAGACGGGAGATTGAACAGAAACTTGCCAAAGGCGAACTGCTTTGCGTGGTGTCAACGTCTGCCCTTGAGCTTGGTATTGACATCGGCAATCTGGATCTATGCATCCTTGTGGGGTATCCGGGAACCATGATGTCCACCTGGCAGCGGGCGGGCAGGGTAGGGCGGGACGGCAATGACTCCGCCATGGTGCTCATTGCCCATGAAGATGCTCTGGATCAATATTTTATCAACCATCCGGATATCTTTTTTACCATGCCTCCTGAAACCGCCCGGATCAATCCTGAAAATCCCCGGATTCTTGACCGCCATCTGGATTGTGCGGCGGCTGAACTCAGCCTTGACGCTGATGATCCCATGTTAAAGCCGCCGGTTGTGCAGGAACGGGTGCAGGCGCTGGGGCGGGAAGGCAAACTGCTGTTAAGCCGGGACGGAAATACCTGGTTTTCCCCCCGCAAACGCCCCCACCGGGAGGTCAGTTTACGGGGAACCGGGCACACCATTCCCATATTCAAAGAAGATACCCGGCAAAGCCTGGGGGAAATCGACCGGCACAGATCCTATTTTGAAACCCATGAAGGGGCGGTTTACCTGCACCGTGGACAAACCTTTGTGGTGACGGTTTTTGATCACCTTAAAGGCGTGGTCCGGGCGAAAAAGGAAAAGGTCAGCTATTACACCCGGGCAAGATCTTCAAAAAATACTGAAATTCTACATGTGAAAAAAACCTGTCAGGTCAAAGGCACCCGGGTGGGTTTTGGCACACTGAAAATCCGGGAACAGGTTACCGGCTATGAAATGAAATCTGTGTCCGGCCAAAAATCCCTTGGCATCGTGCCGTTGGATCTGCCGGAACTGACCTACGAAACCCAGGGATTGTGGATTGAGATTCCAGACTGGATCCGGCAGCGCATTGAAACAGATCGTTTGCACTTCATGGGCGGGATTCACGCCTTAGAGCACGCAGCCATCGGTATGATGCCGCTGCTGGTGATGACCGACAGAAATGATCTGGGCGGTATATCCATGCCGTTTCATCCCCAGGTTAAAACGGCGGTTGTTTTTATTTACGACGGCGTGCCGGGCGGTTTAGGGCTTACGTTACAGGCCTTTGACAACGCAGTGACCCTTATGCAAAGAACCTATGAGGCGATCCGGGACTGCCCCTGCGACACCGGGTGTCCGGCCTGTGTACATTCGCCCAAATGCGGGTCCGGAAACCGTCCCATAGACAAGGAAGCGGCAAAGCAAATTCTTGATATGCTCCTTGAACAAAAAGCGGGGCAGGGCGGATTTGCGGCTGCACCAGCCGGACGTCCGACTGTTTTCCCGGATATTGCTATCTTAAAAAAAGCGACCCATGAAAAAAAACCAGTCGCCATCTCTCCCAAAAGATACGCCGTGCTTGACATTGAAACCCGGCGGTCCGCCAAGCAGGTGGGCGGATGGCACAAAGCCGAACGTATGGGGGTGTCTTGCGCCGTGCTCTACGATTCCCTTGAAAAGGATTTTCTGGTTTATTACCAGGAGGATCTGGAAAAACTTGTGGAACGGCTTAGGCAGATGGACCTTATTATTGGGTTTAACATTATCCGTTTTGATTACAAAGTGTTGTCCGGTCTGAGCCGGTTCGATTTTCACAGCCTTCCCACCCTGGATATCCTGACAAAAGTCCATGAGCGTCTGGGCTATCGGCTTTCACTGGATCATTTGGCCAGCCAAACCCTGGGCCTTGAAAAAAGTGCCGACGGCCTTCTGGCCTTGAAATGGTGGCAGGAAGGTCGTCTGGATCTGATTGTTGACTATTGTACCCAGGATGTGCGCGTCACCCATGAGCTATACATGTATGGCCGGGATAATGGGTTTTTGCTTTTTAAAAACAAGGCCGGCAACCATGTCCGCATTCCTCTGGACTGGCAATAGTAATAGATTTTTCATGTTTTATGATATAGATTTTACCTTTTTAAGGCATAATACTTCTTTAAATATAGTTTAATGGTCTTGTTGCTATTGATTCAAACATCATTTTACGGCGGACATGAAAGTCCGCCGCAATTTAATGAAAACCAGCAGTGCTATCTTTCAAAATAAGTAATATCCGGTTCATTTCTTTTAGGGGCCCTAACATATTTTATTTTCGGAATTCCAACCATGAGTGCACCATGACAGGTATGGTGCTCTGGCAGCCCAAGTTTTTCTGAAAGACCCGGCCACTGAGTTGCAGCATAATTGACATAGCCCGCCCAGCAACTTCCCAGACCAAATGCCGGTAAGGCAAGCTCAAGGTAAGCAAGTGCGGTATGGCAGTCAGCCGAAGCACTTCCGAACTCATCGGATGCATGGGCAAAGACAAGCTGGGGCGCATCCCTGCATATCCTGTCAATACCCAGATCCCATTGTTTGATCAGTTTGTCAAAATGCATAATTAACGCTTTCTCAGGATGCTTTTCCAGGCCGAATTTCATCCAGTCTATGACATGGGAGGCAATGTCTTTCACATCCTCTTTTTTGTCAAACACCAACCACTTCACCGGTTGCTTGTTACTGCCGGTCGGTGCACAGCATGCAATTGAAAGGGCCTTTTCAAACCGATCCTTTGGCACCGGTTGCTTTTTATACATCCTGATAGATCGCCTGGATCTTAAAAAATGTTCAGTTTGTTCCGGGTTTAAAATTAAATCCTCTTGAATGAGCAGACAAACCTCCGGTGGGATCGTTTCAAGATGAAAAGCGCCCTTGGGGCATATGGCCACGCAATGTCCGCACTGGATACAGAATTTTTCAGCCCCCTTTATTAGAGAAGGACCTTTTTTTTTCATTTCAATAATTTTTGCAGGGCAGTCAAGTGCGCAGAGCCCATCCTTGTCACATTTGTCATAATTGATTTTAAATAGGGTCATTGTCTTATTGTCCTTTTGATCAAAAATTTTCAATGTATAGAACCTTCGTTGCATATGGATAAATTGATAGCAAAATCCGAATACCAGCGACAGTTTTTTGTATCTTCCCGATATTGATTTTGCCTTCACTGCTCCCAAAACACAGTGGATCAATATCACAGTGCCTGAATATAAACTTATCTGGATTGTTAGTGAACAGGGTAAAAGATTTTCTTTGGGCATACCCGGTAATATGGAATGTATTCACATCAAATGTTGACGGACAGTTTCAAATCTAATACGCATTAATCCAAGGGATTACGATGTACCGAAGGGGGCAATTGGCATATCGCTTGGTGCCCAGGAAGGCATAAATAGGATTTTATATTGATATTTTTTCTTTAGGACCGCTACAAGGCGCATTAAAGGTAAAGGTTGAATAGCAGTCCTATTGTGCCTTTGATGGAACGAACTATATGGGCCAAAAGGCAAGCTATTTCGTTCAAGTTATTTAATCTGCGGTCCTTAAAACCTGTTTGTCCAAAGAAATGCGTTGGTAATGCGTGATAGAAGCCAAAATATTCCAACCGGCAGCAAGACGACCTGAATGACGAATAGGGCCACATATAGAGATGATAGCTTAAGGAGATTAGAGACCATACTCCCCATATTTTGAATCATCTCTTTTAGGGACGTTTTTAAATCGGCGGTTTTTTCACCCACAAAGTTGAAACCGTTTTTTACAGTTCCCAACACCCCATTGATTTCCGGCATGCGCACATCCTTTAGGCGCTCTATAACAGGGTAACTCATGGCAAGCTCATCTTTGACCTTGATGATTTCCGGCGAGAAATAATTTCCATTTAAATAGGAGCTAATAATTGAGGCGGTCGGCAGGCATAAGCGAGCAACCGCAATCAGAACGATAGACTTTAAAATTATATCTCTTATCGTTTTCGCTCGTACGCTCTTCAAGATAGTGGCTATGACGAAGGCGATCAGGAAAATGGCAATCAGGACAGGGGCAAATTCTACGCTTAGTTCATACGCGATCTTCTGTATTCCAAGTGATACTATTGCTGTAACGATTATATCTGATGCTCGCTCCGTCATATCATCTAATGGATCAAGCGCTTGACCTGCCGCCAGCGACACCCCAAGACCGGCCGGTTCTATCTGAATCTGAGATTCTTTTATGACGGAGACTGATGCGTTAACAATCCGGCAAACGCTATAGGCCAGTCCGGCTTTGGTTATTGCTTCCGAGAAGTAGGTCTCTGCCTTTTGATCGAGATACGGAAGTTTTAAGCCGGGAAGCATGAATAGCGTCAGGGCTATGACTACGAGAATAATCGGCTTTGCTATAGCTGGATTGGTTTCCACTTTATACCTTTTTCATTAACAGACATCCATTTATTATAGTCTTTTTTGTATTTATGTACGGGTACAAAAAGTAATCTTACTCTTTATGGGTATAGAGAATTGCCCTTAATCTATATATTTAGCATGGGTTGGCGCCGTTGGCATAGAATTTTTATGTAACCATATGCTGCTGGGGGCCTTTTGTTTTAATCACCTGCCAAACACATCAAAATATCTGCAATATTGGGTGTATTTCATTTTCCTGATGGACAAAAATAGACCTTGCTGATATGAAAACCCATTTGGTCAATAACAGCCATGGGCTGACCGGGCCTATTAACACCCAGACTCAGTTCACAATGAATATTTTGAGATTTGAGTATGTTACACAGACTTTTATATAAAACCTCAGTGAGAAATGCGGTATAATGAACAGGACCAGTATCGAGGATCGCGACAAGCGCCTCATGAAAAAATTTCGAAATATTATTGAGAAGAAGGAGCCGCTCAAGCAGCAAACGCCTCCTAAACGCTCATGGCCCGTCTTCACGCTGGCAGGATTCATCATAGTGGCAAGTATCATATTCATAATTTGCCATATGATTCCCGAACGTGTGCTGACGGATCCCTCATCCACCCCGGAAAAATTTGAGACCGACATCCCGGAAAATTCTGTGTCCTTGGATCAATACACAGTCACTGATGTTGAAAAACTGGATCCCTCCAATGAAAAGTTGGCCCAAGCACTCCCGTCTGAACCGATCCCTGTTGTGTCGTCAGAAGAGGTACCACCGCATTCCGAAGTTGTACAGACCCCGAAAAAGGAAGCACCCATGGAGACACTTCCAGAAATCGTCAGTTCCACCGATGTGACCATCCACGAACTGGTTATCTGCCGTGGTATCAAACACAGACAATATGTGTCTCCCGGGAACCGTTTTTCAATGGGAAACGGTGCAAAACCCGTGGTCTGGACATGGATGAACGTCCTGACCGACAAACCACCCCAAGATCTAAGCCACATTTATTACCTCAATGGAAAAAGGTACTGCCGGGTCATTCTTCCGGTCCGCTACCCTAGAACCCGAACCTGGAGCAAAGTGAAATTGAATAGATCCGCGCATGCCGGGTCATGGCGTGTGGACGTTGTTAATAGCAGTGGGCAGATAATCGCAAGAACTGAGTTCACCGTTGAGATCTGACAGAGTCTTTCCTTTAATTCACTCTTCGCTTTTGCTATAACAGCCACGGGCTGACTTGGTCTATCGACACCCAGGCTCCGCCCACAATGAAAGTTGGAAGATCTGTGACGCCTACACAGACTTTTTTATAAAAGCCCAGAGCATGCAAACAAAGAGAGATTATATATTACTGAAACTGATGCCTTGCCAGGGAAGCAGAAGATTCAACAGATAAAGCCTGCGGGTTTTCGGGAAAATTTATGCCGTCATCTTATTTATTCTTGTAATTTCCACCTATAAATGATGTTCTACAGGAAAATAGATTCTGTAAAACGGTGTACATTTTCATATGAAAGTTCCAAGAAGTTACTGAATTACTTTCATGCTTTGTTGTGGGTTGAACCTGGGTATTGGTAGACCAAGTCAGCCCATGGCTGTTATATCAATTTACGTGTTCGTTTCAGGAAAAACAGATGACGCCATTAAACATTATATTTACCCTCATAATTTTTCTTATCTCAATCTTTTTATGCGTTCAGCTCCTTAAACTTTACAGACGGTTTAAACGGGCTTCGGACAATGCCACCGCAAAAAATATTTATGTCATCAAGTACAATAACAGTGTAGATGAAGATATTTTTCCAGAAAGCCGGACAGCCGTCGAACCAACCGTCCCTCGGCCTAAAGTTTCGGACGGGTCGGAACGCCGCAGGTACCATAGAACTGAATTTCAGGGGTTTGTAGACTTTATAAACGAAGGCACCCTGTATAAAGAACAGGCCAGGGATCTGAGTTACTCCGGAATTTTTATCCAGTCCAAGACACCGGAAAAATACAAAGAAAACGATTTTATTGTCATGACCTTTCAAACCGAGGAGACAGGCCCCCAGCGGCAGAGCGGCCGGATCACCCGAATCAACAACACCGGTATCGGCGTCAATTTTGTCCGCTGACGTTTATCCCCGGCCATTTGGACCTCTTGAAAAATGGAGGTTGTCAAACGAGTAGTGCTCTCCTCGCCCCCCTTTCTTCGACAAAGATTTTATGTCTTGAGTGTTTGGGAATAAAATAGAAAATAGTGAGGAACGCGAACGTCTGGTTGAAATTTATGATTATGATATTGAAGATTTTCTGATTCAAAAGTCTTTTTCGGAAAATCAAACAGAGATGCTTTTAAAAGGAAAAAGGGAATGTATCAGAAGGTCTGCATGGAAAATGTTGCTATTGTGCTTCATGATACCCGGATTCCGGAAAATATTGGCGCAGCAGCCCGAGCGGCTGCAAATATGGGGGTGGGACAGGTTATTTTATCCGCCCCCAGGAACTTTGATATGGAACGTGTTCTGAAAGTTGCGACCCACTCAGCTTCCGGACTGGTGGAGGCCATGACGGTCTGCAACACGCTTCCTGAGGCCCTTGGGACATTCAACTGGATCGTTGGAACCACCGCAAGGCTTGGCGGTACGCGCCGGGTGAATTTTTCTCCGGCTGATCTTGCCACAAAGCTGATTCCTATTTCTTCAGAAAACCGGGTGGCCGTTCTTTTCGGCCCCGAGGACCGGGGGCTGACCAATGAAGATTTGCAGCTATGCCACGACCTTGTGAATATCCCCGCAGCCGGATTTTCTTCCCTGAACCTGGCCCAGGCTGTCATGGTCATTAGTTATGAATTGTTCAAGGCCCGCACCCGGGAACCGAAATTTTATATTCCCCGGCTGGCGTGTCGGTATGAGCTGGAGAATATGTATGAAGAGCTGCAAGATACCTTTAACCGAATCCATTACATCAATCATGAAAATCCGGAACAAAGGTTGGACAAGACCCGCAGTTTTTTAAGCCGCTATCAGCTCAGATCTCGGGAGGTCAGTCTAATCCGGGGATTCTGTCGTCAGGTGGCGCGGTATGGAGAAAAGTGCTACCAGGATGGCGTAACTGCAGGCGCTGCCGGAGGCAAGAAGACCCAAGAGACCCGATAAAAAAGGCTAATGTGCGCTTGTTTCATAGTTTGATCAGTTCCAGGGCGCCCCACAGCCCAATCTGTTTTCCTGAAATGATAATAATGCCCTGGACCCCTGCCATATTCTTGCCAATGGCAATGGCCCTTTCAATGTCTTTGGGGGTCTGGATTTCATTGCCAAGGGATGTGGCCGCAGCATCGGCCAGGGCACAGCAATCTGCCAGCACAGATACGGCATCGGCCTTGCCGAAACTTTTGGAATGCCCCACGGTGCCCGAAGAGGTGCACATGGCAAACGAAGCGGCACGCCGGGCCACTTTAATACCGGCCTTCATGCTCAAGGGCGATGATCCGGCATAAATGGTAAATATAGTCTGGGTATCTGATTTTATGAAAATATCGCCGCCGTTTTCCACCAGGACATTTGCAGACCATTGAAGCAGATCTCTGCCCACACTTTGGGCCACAGCGCCGGCCACGGCTGCCATGGGGCCGACACCGGCAGTTTTTGCAGCCTGGGTCATTTCAGAAATGATTTTAGGCGCGATCCCTGGACTGGACAACGGTGTCATGCTATCGGCAAATCCTGGGAAACAAGCAATGTGATTTTCAATGTACTGGCGGTGATCCAGAATGGACCGTACAGCTTGTTTACTGAGATCCGAATCGGCCTGGATATTGAGGTTGGTCTCCTTTACGGTTACATTAAAGGTCACCAATCCTTGTTTTTTGTGGCAAACACGATAAATTTTGCGGTTATCAAACATTGGCATTTCAGGTGTTCTGCCGTTACACCCAGTCAATGGGGGTAGGGCGTAAATGGTCAGGTGCCTGGCGGATAAAAAAGGAGTCGGTCATTCCGGCAATAAAATCCCGGGTAATCTCGGCATGGCTGTGATTTGAACGGTAGGTATCATCCATGCCGTTGAGGAACTGAGAATAAATGACCGAAGCCCTGTTTTCTTTGGCCAGGTCGTTCATGTATCTGTCAAACAAACATTTAAAAATATCTTCAACGCTTGTCAGATGTCTTTTTATTAAGGGATTTTTGTAAATAAATTGGTAATTGAACTGCTTTAATTCTTTCAGGGCATCCGCCACCCCAAGGGAAAATCCGATGAAGTCCTGATCAATGCTTGAGTTGATCAGATCCGTGACCAGGGTAAAGACAATGGTGCCCTGGGTGGCCCCGAAAAGTTCACGACAGGTGCCGGGAAGCTGGTCCCGGTCAACAATCTTCAGTCGGACAGCGTCTTCAAAATCCCTTCCGATATATGCTACGGTGTCGGCGATGCGGACCACACACCCTTCCATGGTCATGGGAAGTACATCATCCATGGTACCGGCCCTGATTTGGCTTACTATTGTATCCAAGTCCGCAAAATCTCTTGGCGATGCCGGGGTAAGTGTCCTTGCATGAGCCTCTCCGTTGTGGCAGACAATAGCGTCCAGGGTTTGAAGCGTCAGGTTCCAGCCTTTGCCTTTTCTTTCAATAACATCTAAAAACTGCATGCTTTGAAGGTTGTGGTGGAAGTGTCCTGCCCCTGCGGACTGGGTAAGGCGGGAGAGAAAACGTTCGCCGTCATGGCCAAAGGGCGTATGCCCGATATCATGGCCCATGGCTATCGCTTCAATAAGATCAGTGTTCAGTCCAAGATACCGGCCAATGGTTCTTGCTACCCGGGAAAGCATCTGCACATGAAGAACCCGGTGGGTGAGATGGTCATTATTGATCAGGGAAAAAACTTGGGTTTTATCACTGTAACGGGTGTAGGCCAGAGAGTTGAGAATACGGTCAGCATCTGCAGAGAAAGCAAGGCGGTATTCGGTGTCAGATCTTGGTTCCAAATACCGCCGGACAGCATTTTTGGAAAAACAGGCCCGGGTTCCAAGAATTTGGATTTCCCTTTGTTCAAGGCGGGATTTCAGTGCCCGGGGTGTTTTTTCCGAATTCAATTAATTAGCCTTCAAATTGTTTGAGGATATTTCCCACTATCTTTTCAAATGCCAGTTTAAAGGGGCCGTCCGCCTCATACATCATTATGGGCACACCGTCATCTCCGGATTCCACGACGCGGGAGTCAAAGGGGAGGGAACCCAGGAATTTTAAGCCCTGTGCCTTGGCTGTTCTTTCTCCGCCGCCGCTTTTAAACAGATCAATAGGTTTATTGCAGTGCGGACAGGTAAATCCGGCCATGTTTTCCAGCACACCAAGGATTTCCATTTTTACGGTTTTGCAAAAGGAAATGGATTTGCGAACGTCTGCAAGGGCGACTTCCTGGGGAGTAGTTACGATGATGCCCTTAGCATCCGGAATGGTTTGTACAACCGTGAGAGGTTCATCGCCTGTACCCGGAGGGGCGTCGATGACCAGATAATCCAACTTTCCCCAGGCAACAGAACCTACAAACTGCTTGATAATCCCAGTTTTAGCAGGGCCTCTCCATATAACGGCCTGATCCTTGTCCTGCATCAACGCCTGGACACTGACTACCGTGAGGTTTTCGTAGACCTGTTTGGGCAACAGCTGTTTTGTATCGGGTGCAATATCCAAAAGATCCTTCATGTCGAACATCTGGGCAATGGAAGGGCCATGGACATCCACATCCATAAGCCCTGTTTTATATCCTTTTTTTGCAAGGCTTGCTGCAAGGTTTGCCGATACGGAGCTTTTGCCCACACCGCCTTTGCCGGACAGAACAAATATTTTGTTTTTAATTTGGGCCAGATTGCTTTTGATCATTGCGTCCATTTCAGCCTGCTGCTTTGCAGCGTCATTCTGGGGCTTTTGGGAACAGCTGCTTGCTTTTTTGGCCTGGTCAACGTTTTTGTGAATCATGATTTATATTTATCTCCTTATGAGGTTTGGTAATAATAACACCGTCTAAATTATGTTCATTTTCATGATCCTGTCAACCTGAATACGGATTCTTTTACAGGAATATTGGGTATAAGATTGTTCAAGGAGATTACCATGACCCTCTGGTCCCCGTCTTTTATGGTTATCATTCCGGGGAGAATGAAATTGTCGCGTTTGAAAAACTGGGAATACCATATTCCGAAAATGACATTCATGTTTTTATCCAGCACCCGATATCTGGTGGTTATTCCGTTTTTATTTGTCACCCATTCCTGAATTTTTGAAGAAAATGATTGTGAGGCAAAAATAGTATCCGGCTTTTCAGGAAGAACCCATGCTTTGTCAAAGGGGCGTTCCGGCACCTTTCCAAGAAGAAGGCTGACCAGTTCAGATAGGCGCAACGGAATATTGATGTAAGGATCAAGGTTCGGATTTTCAGATACGGCTGAATGGGGTTTGTGAGCCCCGGTATGGGAGATAAAGGTTACCCACTGGCCAGTGGATGCAATGGTTTCAACAGGATGACCTAACATGAGCAGGGTCATGCGTAGGCGGTTGGGTGACTGGGCAGCCCAGGCGATTTTATACGTTTCCGTACGGAACCCCTGGGTCAGGGTCAACTCGCCCGTGCCTTTGGATGTGGTAATCTGTGCATTGAATGCCCGGACGCGGTTTATGATATCTTCGGCATAGGGGGCTGTCTGTTTCCCGAATTGAGGCCCAAACAGCGCGCAGCCTGGTCCTGTCAGTATGACAGCAAAAAGGAGTATGGTGATAATACCCACGCCTGAACGCCAAATACAGGGGGGCGCTGCATGTCGGACGTTTGGATATACCTTTGTCATTGCACGGTATTTTTTAAACTTTTAAGTTTTTCTTCAATTTTTTGAATCTCTTCTTTCTGATCCTGTCTGGCATTATCAAGGGCTTTTTTATACATGGCAACCGCTTTTTTCTGCTGTCCTGTTTTAAGATAGGCCTCTGCCAGATGGGCGGCAATAACAGTTTCATAATCAGATAGTTCAACGGCTTTTTCAAGGTAAAAAACAGCCTTGTCATACGCCTGTTTTTTAAAATAAACCCATCCCAGGCTGTCCGTGATATATCCGTCCTCAGGCCGAATTTCCAGGGCCCGTTGTACCAGTTCCAGGGCTTGATCAAGGTGAATGCCCATTTCCGCATAGGTATATCCCAGGTAATTGAGGGCCGATGCATGTGTGGGATCCAGTCTGATAATGGTTTTCATGGTTTCAATGCTTTGCTGACGCTGTCCTGCCGTATCCAGGACAGCACCAAGTTTAAACAGTAACGCCGTATTTTTGGGGACCACTTTTAATGCACGCTGCAGCATGGTGACGGCAATGTCGTCACGATTGTTATCCTGGTAAAATGAAGCCAGGTAAGAGGTGATATCAATGTCTGCCGGGCTTTGCCTGTGGTGCTGCTCAAGAAATCGAATTGCCTCTTCCATACGATTCATGTCCCTGTAGAGAAAAGCAATACTTAGAATTGTTTTTTTATACTGGGGATGATCGGGCGTAACTTTAAGATAATACTCAATGGCCTGATCCGGTTTTTTTAAGCTTTCATAAGCCATCCCCAAAAAGAAATTGATGTTGGCATTCCCGGGCAGGACTTTTCTGACCTGGGACAATACCGTTGCAGCGTCCTGGTACCTATGCTCCGGTATCAGGAGCTGGACAATATTTACCACCAGATCCGGATTTTTCCGGATCTCCCGGCCAAGTGAAGCAAATATCTCATCAGCGTTATAAAAATCCTTGGTGTTATAATAGAACAGACCAAGCTCTATCAAGGCCCTTTCATCTCCGGGGTCGAAGTCAAGAATTTCTTTGAGAACCGTTATTATTTCTGCCTTGTTTTTCTTTTCACCCATGGCTTTATATACGTCTACCAGTTGGAACCTAGGTTCTAAAAGATCGGGTTCAAGTTCAAGGGTCTTAAGGTAAGAGTCCTTGGCCGCTGCAGGCTGGTCAGCCATCCGCTGGGTCTCTCCCAGGTAGAAATGGGCAACATAATAGTCAGGAAAGATGCTTGCCATACGGGAAAACAGATTCATGGCTTTCAGGTTCATACCCTCATCCATATACACTTTGCCCAGCCGTAAAAAGGTTTCTTTATCCTCGGGGGCAAGTTGCAGTATCCGTTCCAGCAGGATGGTTATGTCCTTTTCATTCCCTTTTTTCAGCCGGGCAAGCAGGATCAGATTTTCCACATCATCCGGATATTTTTCTGCCAGATCTTGGGCAAGTGCCAGGGCCTGATCTGATTTTTTTTGTTTCTGCAGAGATCTGATGTATTCGCGCTGGAGAAAATTGGATCCTGGATCCTTTGCAATGGCCTTTTCCATCGCTTTTTGTGCCTGGTCGGCTTCATCTTTACTATCGTGGCGCCGCGCCATAAGATAGTAGTACGAAGCCTGGAAATCACTGTCCTGGTTTAAAATTTTGCTGCCGGATTGTTCCAGGCCGGGAGCCCTCGATCCCTTGATACAGCCTGAAACGAGAAAAAAGCTTAAGATCGAAGCTATGGCCAGGGTACACACTGTAAGGTGTTTCATGAACGGAATGCCTTTTTAAACTCTTGGAAGACGACCATTACTGGTCATGGTCATACATGTCAAAATCCGGCATATCTTTTTTAAAATATGCTTTCATTTTTTTTATGATGTTATTTTCAATCTGCCGGACCCGTTCCCTTGAGATGTTGTAGACTTCACCTATTTGTTGCAGGGTTTCAGGGGAATCGGAAAAAATTCTGCGATCAAAAATATCCAGTTCACGCGCGTTCAAATTTTTTTTAAACTTACGCACCTTAGTGTACAGGATATCTTCAATCTCTTTTTTTGCAAGTTTGTCTTCGGAGGAATCCGCTTCAACATTAATAAATTCAATGCGCTCGGTATTGGAATCCTCTTTAAGCGGCTCATCCAGGGAAAGATCCCAGTTTGCCAGACGCTGGTCCATATCCACAACCTCTTTTTCAGATACGCCCAGACGTTCGGATAACAATTTGGGTTTGGGATCAAAGCCCTGTTCAATGAGCAGCTGTTTCTCTTTTTTTAATCTAAAAAAAAGCTTGCGCTGTCCCTGGGTGGTCCCAATTTTAACCATTCGCCAGTTGTCCATTATGAACTTGAGGATATATGCCTTGATCCAGAACGATGCATAATAGGAAAATTTAACATTTTTATATGGGTCAAATTTTTTTACGGCCCGGACAAGACCGATATTGCCCTCCTGGATAAGATCAAGAAGGTTCTGCATCCAGATGCGTTGAAATTCCAAAGCAATTTTCACCACCAGGCGCAGGTTGGAAGTGGTCATTATATAAGCGGCTTCCTGGTCGTTATCCTCCTGAATCCGCTGGCCCAACTCTATTTCCTGCTCCCGGGTTAAAAGTTTATATCGATTGATTTCATTAAGGTAACTTTGAATGGGATCTGATTTGACCAGAGCTTTTGAGGAACTGGCCCTGGTTTTTCCGGCAGGTACCCAAAAGTCCTTCTTGGTCAGTTTCTTGGTAACTGCGGGATTTTTTGGATCAACAATATTTTCCATTTAGGAACCTTTAAATTGAATTAAATTAAACCTTATTATTATCACACTTCATATGAAAACGATATAGTTGTATATTACCACTTGGTTATCTTAATAAGTTAGTTTACATGTGATTTGCCTGTCTGTGCAGCCCTTGAAAAAATAGTTTTCAATGTTATTTTTATCGGTCTGATAGTAAAATGAATCATTGTGTGATAAATTTATCGACAAAATTTTAAATTAAATTGTAAGGACAGGAGGAAAGCTTGAGCTTTATACCCGGAACAGAATATGAAGGCCTGCCACTGATCAGACAAGGAAAGGTCAGGGACATTTTTGATACGGGCGATGCCCTGCTCATGGTAACAACCGACCGGCTTTCTGCGTTTGACGTGGTGCTGCCTGACGCCATTCCGGACAAGGGCAAGGTATTAAACCAGATTTCAGTGTTCTGGTTCAAACAGATGGAAAGCATCGTTAAAAATCATATTATCAGTACGGATGTAAATGATTATCCGGTGCAGTTTCACAAATATAAAGACAAGCTTGAAGGCCGCAGCATGCTGGTGAAAAAAGCCGCGCCCATGGCTGTGGAGTGCATTGTCAGAGGCTATATTTCGGGTTCAGGCTGGAAATCCTATCAATCCGAAGGCCATGTGTGCAATATCAGGCTGCCCCAGGGGCTCAAGGAGTCCGACAAGCTTGAAACACCTTTATTTACCCCGTCCACCAAGGCTGAAATCGGTGATCATGACATTAATATCGGCTTTGATGAAGCGACGAAGATTCTGGGGAAAGAGACCGCAGAAAAACTGCGTGACCTAAGTCTTGAAATCTATAATAAGGGGGCAACTTTTGCCTTGGAAAAAGGCATTATCATTGCGGACACAAAATTTGAGTTCGGTCTGCTTGATGGTGAGATAATACTTATTGATGAAATTCTGACTCCGGATTCATCCAGGTTCTGGCCCTTGGATGATTATGCACCCGGCAGAGGGCAGAAAAGTTTTGACAAACAGACCATCAGGGACTGGCTGACTAATTCAGGCTGGGGCAAAACCCCACCGGGCCCCAAACTGCCCCAGGAAATCATTGATAATACCAGTAAAACCTACAAGGAAATTTTTACCAGGCTGACCGGAAGACCCATCTGAGCCATGATAACTACGACAATTACTGATATCCCGGTGTCTGAGATTGATCTTTCAGACACCGGGTTTCGCGTTACAGAGCCCCACCATGAGATTGAACATCTATCGGCATCCATTTCCCAATATGGTATCATGGTTGCACCCCTGGTGTTGTGGGGACAGAATAAATACAGTGTGGTGTCCGGATTTCGGCGGATTGAAGCCGCCCGACATGTCGGCCTGTCCCAGATAACCTGCCGTGTCATGCCTGCAGAAAACAACCTTGATGCGGCCATGGCCGCTGTAACCGAAAATGCATTTTCAAGGGAACTGACGCCTGCAGAACTCATTCGGGCCACAGCGCTTTTATTGCGTTTTATGGATGCCAAAAGTATCGCAAAAAATGCCACATCTA
Source organism: Desulfobacter hydrogenophilus (assembly GCF_004319545.1). Lineage (NCBI taxonomy): Bacteria > Pseudomonadati > Thermodesulfobacteriota > Desulfobacteria > Desulfobacterales > Desulfobacteraceae > Desulfobacter > Desulfobacter hydrogenophilus. Next base: position 4,066,852 of record NZ_CP036313.1, read on the forward strand.
TCTTCAACAGGCTGCTGAATACCGGATATATTAATACGTTGGCGCGTATCCATGCCATGCCTGATTCTGTTCTCTATCTTTTGGATCAAGGCAAAATATCCATTAAGGCGTGTAAAAATCTTGTGTCCATGGATGCAGATACCTTAACTGAATTTTTGCATCTTTTTTCCCTGATCAAAGTATCCTCAGGGCTTCAGATGGAAATCATTACATGGGCAAAGGAGATATGCGCCCTTGAAAAAATAAGCCTGTCACGGCTCATTCAGGAAAGCCCCCTGGGGGGCGATGAGAGCGATGGCCCCCAAGGGGGCAGTGATTTAGGCCACAGGGATATGAGTGCCCTTGGAAAGCAGTTCAAGGCGTTTCTTGCCCAAAGACGTTTCCCTGCGTTGACGGCCGCTAAGGATCAGGCCCGGGAACACATCAAGGCCCTTGAACTGGATTCCGGACTTCAACTGGCAGTTCCTGAAAATTTTGAGGGAATAGTCTATGCCATACAAATGGAGTTTAAAAATATGGATGAGTTTAAAACACGCTTCAAGCGCCTGGCTGAACTTGCAGACCACCACAGCTTTAAGGCTCTTGTGGACAGAAAAATATGATTCGTCCAATCCGGGTATTCATAGACAAGGATTTGGATCTGACGCCGGAAATTGAGTATCTGATTTCAAAAGTCAAACCGACACCGGAGACGGTTGCGGACTCAAGGCCCGTATATGATCTGATCAACCAAGCTGACGATCCTGTTGGATTTGCCAAAAAAGTGCTTTACATTACCAGCAATAAGGGCGCCCTGATTCGCCAGTGCCCGGGGACCAGTTATTACACCTGTTGTGATTACACCATTTTGCACTGCGGTACCTTTTGCACCATGGACTGCTCTTACTGCATCCTGCAGGCCTATTTCCATCCCCCCGTGCTCCAGTATTTTGCAGGCTTTGACCAATACAGTGCCGCACTGGACCCGATTTTTGAAGGGGACACTATTTTGCGCATCGGCACCGGCGAGTACACCGACTCCCTGATCTGGGAACCTGTCAGTCTGATGCCCAAATTCCTGGTTGAAAAGTTTGCAGCCCAGGACCGGGCCGTTCTTGAACTGAAAACAAAAACCGTCAATATAGACACACTTCTGGACCTGGACCACAACCAGAAAACCATTCTGTCCTGGTCCGTGAATACCCCCGAGATAATTGCATCCCAAGAACGGGACACAGCAAGCCTTGCCGCACGGCTTAAGGCCGCAGCCAAAGCCGTGTCAAAGGGATTTCGGGTGGCATTTCATTTTGATCCCATTTTCCTGTATCCTGGATGCGAAACTGCTTATGAAAAGGTGATTGAAGCCATCTTCGATCATGTCAGTCCAAAAGATGTTGTGTGGATTTCCATTGGCACATTTAGGTTCATGCCCCATTTAAAATTCATTATTGAAGCACGGTTTCCCGATTCAACCATCCCTTACGGTGAATTCATCACCGGCCTTGACAACAAAATGCGCTATTTCAAACCATTACGCATAGCCATCTACCAACGTCTTGCTGCCGTTTTCCGGCAGCTTGCTCCCAATGTTGCCGTCTATTTTTGTATGGAAGATGAAGAGGTGTGGATGAAAACCTTTGGGTTTTTCCCAGGAAAGCCCAAAGCGCTTGCCCATATACTGGACCGGGCTGCCGCAGACCGCTGCGGACTTGACAACCGCCTGCTTTAGTCTTCGCATTTTTAAAAACTGATATTCTTTAGATTTTCATTATGGACATCTTGTCTGCTACTTTTCGGTTTTTTTATAACCGTTATAATTTTAAGGACCTTGCGCGAATTTTCAAGATAATTCTCTTCTCCAGCTATGATTCATTGATGTAATTATTTTCTTTATTTCATCTGCGTTCCTATCGAAAAAATAAAATTTATTATGTCTGGCTCAAAATGTGAAGGTAAGGTTATAATGAATAGGCTTCCGGAAAAGCAAAAACGAAAAGAGGTTTTGCAAAGATTTCTCTATCAATGGTCAAAACTATCCGGTTTGGAAATGGATGCGCAATATATGGCGCTTATTTAATTATGCCGTAGCCGTCGTTGGATAATGTCGAAAAAAACGTCGGATCACAGGAGATATTGCATGGACAACAAAAATAGTCCGTCGAACATCGGGGAAGTGGTCTCGGTACAAGGCAGTGTTATAGATATACGGTTCGATAACCATTTGCCGCCCATCTACTCGTTACTGCACGCCCGGGAGGGAAATATTGCCATCGAGGTTTTAGCCCAACTCGACGCCCATCGCGTGCGTGGCATCGCGCTGACCCCCACCCAGGGCCTCGCCCGTGGTATGGCGGTGGTGGACACGGGCGGGGCGTTAAAGGCACCGGTCGGCAAGGGCATTCTGTCGCGCATGTTCGATGTGTTCGGCAATGCCATCGATCGGGAAGGGGACGTTTCGAATGTGGCGTGGCGTACCGTCCACCGGGCTCCGCCGCCACTGGCAAGACGTTCCACCAAGTCTGAAATCTTCGAGACGGGGATCAAGGTCATTGATATACTCATGCCGCTGGAACGTGGCGGCAAGGCAGGACTTTTTGGCGGCGCCGGTGTGGGCAAGACGGTCCTGCTCACCGAAATGATCCATAACATGATTGGCCAGCAGGAGGGCGTCAGCATTTTCTGCGGCATCGGTGAACGGTGTCGGGAAGGCGAGGAGCTTTACCGTGAAATGAATGCAGCCGGCGTGCTGCCGAATATGGTGATGATCTTCGGTCAGATGAACGAGCCGCCGGGCAGCCGGTTCCGCGTGGGCCACGCCGCGCTGACAATGGCCGAGTATTTCCGGGACGACGAGCACCGTGATGTCCTGCTTCTGATCGACAATATTTTTCGGTTCATCCAGGCCGGCTCGGAAGTGTCAGGCCTGATGGGGCAAATGCCGTCGCGTCTGGGCTATCAGCCCACAATGGGCACTGAGTTGTCCGGTTTGGAGGAGCGTATTGCCAACACCGATACCGGGGCCATCACCTCGATTCAGGCAGTGTATGTGCCGGCGGACGACTTCACAGATCCTGCAGCGGTACACACCTTCTCGCATCTCTCCGCGTCGATCGTGCTCTCGCGCAAGCGGGCCAGTGAAGGCCTTTATCCAGCCATAGACCCGTTGCAGTCCAGCTCCAAAATGGCTACGCCGGGTATTGTCGGTGATCGGCATTACCGCCTCGCGCAAAAGATCCGGCAGACCCTCGCCCAATACGCGGAACTCAAGGATGTCATTGCCATGCTCGGCCTGGAACAGCTTTCGCCCGAAGACCGCAACGTGGTTGCCCGTGCCCGTCGGCTGGAGCGATTTCTCACCCAGCCCTTTTTCACGACCGAACAGTTCACCGGTCTTGAAGGAAAGCTCGTCAGCCTCGAGGACGGGCTGGACGGGTGTGAGCGAATCCTGGGTGATGAATTCAAAAACTACCCGGAAAAAGCGCTCTACATGATCGGGGCAGTGGACGAAGCGAAAAAAAAAGTGAAACCCGGCTCCAAACCAAAACCTAAACCTAAACCGGAGGTTGAACATGCAGCCGACAGTCATGAATCTTAAGATTCTCCTGCCGTTCAAAATTTTTGCCGAGGAAGCCTTTGTGATGCGAATCGTTGCGGAGACCCGCGAGGGCTCGTTTGGGCTCTTGCCACACCGACGCGACTGCGTTGCAGCGCTTGTGCCCGGGATCCTGATTTATGAAACAAAAGCCCAGGGCGAGGTATACGTGGCCGTGGATGAAGGGGTGCTGGTCAAGACTGGCTTGGACGTACTCATTTCCGTGCGTAACGCCATTGACGGGACAAACCTCGGTCAATTGCGCGATGCAGTGGAACAAGAGTTTTTGAACCTGAACGAACGGGAGCAGAACGTACGTTCGGTGATGGCAAAAATGGAGAGCGGTTTCATCCGCCGCTTAGCGGAGTTTCATCATGAATAAAAAATCAAAAAATACAAACCAGAAAGACCGGACCTTGCTCGGTCAAGAGATCGGCATCAAGGCAGCACGCAAACTCCGTGCGCAACGTCACGTCACCCGAACCGTCTGGTTTGGCCTGGGCATGATGGGACTGATTGGCTGGTCAGTGGTGCTTCCGACGCTGCTCGGCGCCGCGCTGGGTATCTGGCTGGACGAACACTATCCGGGGGGGCACACCTGGACGCTGGCTTTACTGGTTGTGGGTCTTGCGATCGGGTGTTTGAATGCGTGGTATTGGGTGGACAAAGAAGACAAGGCGATACGAGAGGAACAGGAGGATAATGATGAATGACGTTTTAAGTATGGCATCGGCTATGGCAACGGGCATTTTGCTCGGTATGATATTCTTTGGCGGCCTTTGGTGGACCGTTCGCAAGGCTTTTTCGTCTAAACAGCCGGTGCTTTGGTTCTTAGGTAGTCTGCTGCTGCGAATAAGCATTACCCTGGTTGGATTTTATTTTGTTTCCGGTGGTCATTGGGAGCGTCTGCTGGTCTGTCTCCTTGGTTTTTTCCTGGCACGACTTATCATGACGCGGCTCACCAGGCCGTCGGTCGAACATCACAGCGCTTCAGCCAAGGAGGCCGGTCATGCATCTTAGTCCGGATGCAATCATATTCTGGCAATACGGGTTTTTCAAACTCAACGCCACCATCGTCTTCACTTGGGGACTGATGCTTTTGCTGGTCGTGGGTTCAAAAGTTATTACGCGCAGACTCTCTACGGATCTGAAACGTTCCCGCTGGCAGAATCTTCTGGAAATCGTTGTCACCGGCATCGAGAAACAAATTGAAGAGGTTGGCTTAAATCAGCCGCAGAAATATATAGGTTTTCTGGGCACGCTTTTTCTGTTTGTTGCCGCAGCCGCCCTGGGTACTGTCATTCCCGGCTACGAACCGCCGACCGGCTCGCTTTCGACCACGGCGGCCCTGGCGCTGTGTGTGTTTGTAGCCGTGCCGTTTTTCGGCATTGAAGAGCAAGGGGTGGGCAACTACCTCAAGTCCTATGTGAAACCGACGTTCATCATGCTGCCGTTTAACATTATCAGCGAGCTTTCACGCACGCTGGCCCTTGCCGTTCGTTTGTTCGGCAACATGATGAGCGGCGCCATGATTATTGGTATTCTGCTCACGATTATGCCCTTCATCTTTCCGATTATCATGACAGCGCTCGGCCTGCTCACCGGCATGGTGCAGGCCTACATCTTCAGTATCCTGGCCGCGGTCTACATTGCGGCCGCCACGCGTGCCCGTAACCCCGCGTCTGAACCCGAAGCAAAAGAGTGAAACTTGAACATCAACAACAAAAGGAGAACTTATGGATAACATGACAATTATCGCGGTGGCATCAATTGTTATCGCCGGCATTACCACCGGATTCGGCACTATGGGGCCTGCGCTGGCAGAAGGGAAAGCTGTCGCGACGGCGCTGAGTTCCCTGGCCCAGCAGCCTGATGCATCCGCAACGATCACCCGGACCTTGTTTGTGGGATTAGCAATGGTAGAGTCCACAGCCATTTACTGCTTCGTGATCTCGATGATTCTGATTTTCGCCAACCCGTTCTGGAACCATGTCATCGCCCAAGCCATAGGAAAGTGACGCTATGTTAATCGATTGGTTTACGGTCGGAGCACAGACGCTTAACTTTCTCATCCTGGTATGGTTGATGAAGCGCTTTCTTTACAAACCGATTTGCCACGCCATTGATGAGAGAGAGAAGCGGATCGCTGCAGAGCTATCAAGCGCCGACAAAATAAAGGTCGAAGCCCAACAGGAGAAAGACGAGTTCAAACATAAAAATGAAGCGCTCGATCAGCAAAGGGGCGCGCTCTTGAGCAAAGCAACGGACGTGGCCAAAATTGAAGGTCAGCGGCTTCTCGACCAGGCGCGCAAGGCTGCTGACGCATTGAGCGTTAAGCGGATGGAAACCTTAAGAAAAGACGCGGACTCCTTAAGTCAGGACATCAGCCGGCGCACCCAGCAGGAAGTATTTGCCATTGCGCGAAAGGCGCTGACGGATCTTGCCACGGTGAGTTTGGAAGAACGCATGGGCAAGGTGTTCACCCGCCGTTTGCGTAAGATGGACGGCCCGGCCAAAGCAGGCCTTGCCCAAGCCCTTAAGACTGCGACCGACCCCGCACTCGTGCGCAGTGCGTTTGACCTGCCTGAGGAGCAGCGCGTGGCCATACAAAATGCGCTCAACGAAACCTTTTCTGCGCAAATTCATGTCCGGTTCGAGACCGCGCCGGACCTGATCAGTGGCATTGAACTCAGCACCAATGGACAAAAAGTGGCGTGGAGCATCGCTGATTATATAACGTCGTTGGAAATGGGTATCGACGAACTTTTGAAAGAAAAAAACATAAAGGAGTCTTAAAATGAAAGAAAATGAAAAGGATTTTTTCCGTATAATATTATCGGTGATCATTCCACCGATAGGTGTCTTTTTACAGGTAGGTTTGGGCCTGCAGTTCTGGATAAATATTATATTAACATTATTTGGCTATATTCCGGGTTTAATTCACGCAATCTGGGTTATTACAAAAGAATAAAACCATGGAACCTCAAAGTCTAAAGACCATTTTGGACAGCACGTTTGCCGAAATAAGCCAGGTGCGGGAAGCATTCACGCCGCAACTGGCCCCACATGAGGTGGGCACAATCACCAGTGTCGCCACCGGCATTGCCAAGGTGTCGGGTCTTCCCGGTGTGGGGTTTGATGAATTGGTTAAATTTCCGGGGGATGTACTCGGCATTGCGTTCAACCTGGACCCAGATCAGATTGGCGTCGTTCTGCTGGGTGAATATTGGCATCTGCACGCGGGAGATGAAGTCCAGCGCACGGGCCGGGTCATGGACGTGGCTGTGGGCGATGGATTGCTGGGGCGCGTTATCGACCCGCTTGGTCGGCCACTTGATGGTAATGGGTCGGTGGCCTCAAGCAAGCGCCTGCCCGTCGAACGCCCTGCTGTGCCCATCATGGACCGCGCACCCGTCACGGTGCCGCTCCAGACCGGCATCAAAGTTATCGATGCGCTCATTCCCGTTGGGCGTGGCCAGCGCGAATTGATTCTCGGAGACCGCCAGACGGGCAAGACCGCCATTGCCATCGATACCATCCTGAATCAGCGCGGCAAGGATGTCCTGTGCGTATATTGCGCCATCGGTCAGCGCGCGTCAGCCGTTGCCAAAGCCGTGGCAACCTTGCGGGAAAAGGGAGCCATGGATTACACCGTCCTCGTGGTGACCGAGGGCAACGACCCGCCGGGTCTGGCTTACATTGCGCCCTACGTTGCGACCAGCATTGCGGAGGCCTTCATGGAAGCGGGCCGGGATGTGCTGATCGTTTATGATGACCTCACCCATCACGCCCGGGCCTACCGGGAACTGTCTCTCTTGCTCCGCCGTCCGCCCGGTCGAGAAGCGTTTCCCGGTGACATCTTTTATATCCACTCACGCCTGCTCGAACGTGCGACGCATTTGTGCCAGGAACGCGGGGGAGGATCACTCACCGCCCTGCCTATCATCGAGACCGAAGCACAGAACATTTCCGCCTATATTCCGACCAACCTGATTTCCATCACGGACGGACAGATCTACCTCTCGCCGTCGCTGTTTGAATTAGGCGTGCTGCCGGCGGTTGATGTCGGCAAATCCGTTTCGCGTGTCGGCGGCAAGGCGCAGCGCACGGCTTACCGAGCTGTGGCCGGTGACCTCAAGCTCGGCTACGCTCAGTTTGAGGAACTCGAAACCTTTTCCCGATTCGGCGCCCGACTTGATGAAGACACCCGAAAGATCATCGAACACGGACGACGGATTCGTGCCTGCCTCAAACAACCGGAGTTTTCCCCGGTGGCCGTGCCCGCGCAGATTGCCGTGTTGCTGGCATTGACTGCCGAACTTTTTGACCAGGTACCGCTTGACCGAATGACGGACGCCGAGGAGGCCCTGCGCAAAGCAGCGGCGGATATACCGCCAGAGGTGTGCGAGCGACTGGACACCGCTAAAAAATTAAGCGACGAGGATCATGAAATAATTATCCAAATCGCCCGCCAATCGCTTGCGGACTTCCAGTCCAAGGCTAAATCCGAGTCCGGACCTGAAAAGCAAACAGACAGCAACTCGAAACTTGAATCCGAGGAGGAGTCATGAGCGAGACTACGGCGAGTCTGCGGTGCAAGATCAGCGGAGCCAGGGATCTCCAATCCGTTGTCCGCACGATGAAGGCCGTGGCGGCCTCGAGCATCGGACAATACGAAAATTCGGTGCGTGCGCTGGCCGATTACTATCGCACGGTGGAGCTGGGGTTAGGCGTATGCCTGCGGAACAGCAGACCAGCGCCTTTAATTGCGGGCCGGAAAAGACAGACTGCTGCCAGTTCGATTGGCGCGGTCGTGTTCGGTTCAGACCAGGGACTGGTGGGTCAATTTAACGATGTGGTGGCCGATTTTGCGATCAAGGCTCTGACGGTTAAACCCGTGATCTGGGCCGTTGGTGAACGCGTTCATGCGCGCCTGGAGGACGCAGGCCTTCCTCTTTTAGGGCTTTTCACCGTACCGAATTCCGTTAAGGGCATCACTCCGCTCGTCGGGCAAATTCTCATGGAGAGCGAAGATAGACGCAACCAGGGTGAAATCTCCGAACTTTACCTGTTCTACAACCGCCCCACGTCCGGGCCGGTTTATGCGCCCGTCAGCCAGCGACTGCTGCCGCTGGACGCAACCTGGCGACGCAACCTGGCCGACGGTCCCTGGCCGACGAAAAACTTGCCCGAGGTCATAAATAGCGACACCGAGGCCTTGCGAGCGCTTATACACGAATATCTTTTTGTTTCGCTTTTCCGGGCGTGCGCCGAATCCCTTGCGAGCGAGAACGCCAGCCGCCTGGCGGCAATGCAACGCGCCGACAAAAACATTGATGAATTGCTGGAGGAACTTAACCGAACATTCCATCGTTTGCGCCAAAGTGGCATTGACGAGGAACTGTTTGACGTCATCTCCGGTTTCGAAGCACTGACCGCGGTGGAGAAATAATAAGGAACGAGCGGTCCTAAGATCAATTAATAAGGTTGATGCAGGTGACAACAAATTAGCTGTCACTATCATCTGCCGGAAAAAAGGAGGTGAGATTAATATGCCAAATAAAGACGGAACTGGACCCAAAGGCCAGGGACCGAAAGACGGACATGGGAAAGGAAAAGGCCAGGGTAAAAGAACTGGTCAAGGCGCAATGACTGGAGGCAAGGAGGGAATAAAAAAAACAAATAAAAAGTAAGCTATATTTACGAAAAATTTGTTTTTTATAAAAAAGGATAGCTAAGTTACTCAGATCTTTCAACCTTTGTTGTGGGCTGTGCCTGGGTATTGATAAACCAGGTCGGCCCATGGCCGTTATAAAAAAAGACAGAAGGAGCAAACCATGACAAACCTAAAAGCCGACCAGATTTTTGAAAGACAAGAATATCACCAGTCTCTGATGGAGAAAATGAGCATTGAATCCTCTTCTGTAGACACTTGCAGGCCTGAAGGTGAAAAGACGCTTTATATCGAAAAGCTGGAGCAGCAGATCAAATCCCTCAAATCCATTATGGATGACATGACAGAAAAAAGTAAAAATCTGGAAAAAGGATTCAGGGCAAAGTTTGAAGAGGATCGCAAGGTGATAGAGGAACGCTACTGTACGTTAAATAAGAAGATGAATAATATCCGCCAGGCAAGCGGAGAGGCCTGGAAAGAATTGGGTAAGGGAACTTCAAGTGCTTTGAAGGATTTTACAGAGGGTATAAAAAATGCTGTTTCAAAATTTAAATAACGGCCATGTAGACCTGGGCTATCGACACATAGGCTAAGCCCACAACGAAAGTTGAAAGATCTGTGGAGGTTACACAGACGTTCTTATAAAAAATAGTTTGGATGAGATGTTGGAATATCGCTTGCAATCCTGGGTGTAAAGGAGAGAGGAGGACGCGATGTCTTATCCGATGATGGGCTTGGGGATGGATTTCATAGATGACTTTTTTGAGGCAATTTTCGGTGTCACGACCACGGGTCTGAGCACGAAAGCGACGCTTGTTATTCAACCGGGTCTGGTGGCCAAAGGGCTGGCTGCAACAGCAGCCGAAACCGATGATTTGGTCGGTGGCACACGGGCATACGCTCAGCGAGCTCTGAAAGTCTAAGTGGTTTGACCGTCCTGGGTATCATCGGCTCCCTGGCGCTGGAAATCGGGTTTTTGGATGCGGTGCTGTATACATTTGCGGCGATCTCTACCGGGGGCTTTGCCCCGAATGACGGCAGCCTATCGACGCTCGGCAGGCCCTCACAGTTATGGATTACGCTGCCCTGCCTCGCCGGTGCGATCCCACTGGCGTTCTATTGTCGATTGTTTAAGAAGAAGCGGCGCGTTGCAGTGGCCTTTCTGCAACTCCAGGCCGTCATAATCGCTTCCCTGGTCGTTTCGCTGGCAGTGGGTGCCACGATGCGGCTGAGCGCTGGCATGGCTTGACCTCAAGTGCTCCACGAGACCGACAAGGCCAAAATGGATAAATTGTCTGAAGAGATGGACTGCAGCTTTCTGCAAGGTGATGGCAGCTGGCCTGACATCCTGGGTGAAGTGAATCCCGAACAGACCGATTTTCTGTTCTGTTTGACCGATAGCAACCAGGCCAACGTCATTGCCAGCCTCGTGGGCCGATCACTCGGATTCAAGCGAGTCGTGACGAGCATTCATGATGAGCAGTTCGAGGTCATCTGCCACGAGTTGGGGTTGAAGGACATGATTAGCCTATTCCGCACGATCAGCCGTTATCTGGCGGACATGATCGGCGGCAGGGAAAACGTAGAGTTGTCCACGGTTCTCAAAAACGAGGTCCGGATTTTAACGTTTACCGCCAAGGAAAAAGATGCTGTCTTGGTCAAAGATCTAAAACTGCCCGTCGAAACCCGTGTCGTTTGCTATTATCGGGAAGGCAAGTTCGCCCATGCCGATGAGGAGACACGCTGCACACAGACGACGAGATTGTGATTCTGACACACAGCAAAAATTTGGCTGAATTGGCAAAGCGTTGGCAGCCAAAGCAACGGAAGGAGAAGCCGTCGGATTCGGCTTTCTGCAAGAAAAACAAATAGAAGTAATCAGTCAGCATGGAAGGCTAAATCATTTTATAAAAGTTGCGGTCCTAAAGCACATCTGGAATAAAAAAAGGTTATATATGACCTTTTTCTGCGGTTTACTTAATCTGTAAAATCAAGTCTTATAAATCTCATTCGCTATATATCAATAGGATGATTATAAAATACCAGGCTGTGGATGCCTGGCACATAAGTTGCGATCTAAATTAAAAATAAAACAATAGAACGATAATTAGGAGGTCAGTTATGAATGAACAGAATCACCTCCCGGGGGGATCTAAACCGGCGTTGAATGACGTGCTGAAGGAAATTTTACAGCAGTTTAATAGATTCAAAGGCGGTCCGATCCTCATCCTTGTCCTCGGCGTGATGGTGGTGGTCTTATGGACGTCATGGTTCACCGTTCAACCGGAGGAAACAGGGATTGTACAGCGCTTTGGCAAGGTCATGCGTACGGCCGGTCCTGGATTGCATTTCAAATTGCCTTACGGAATCGAAAAGGTCCGTCTGCTACCCACGGCTCGTGTGCTAAAAGAAGAGTTCGGGTTTCGGACGGTCTCGGTTTCCACCGTTCCCGGTCAAAAAACCCGCTATGATTCAGGCGGCAACTACAAGGACGAGTCGCTGATGCTCACCGGGGATTTGAACGTCATAGATGTTCAGTGGATCGTCCAGTACCGCATCGAAGACCCTATCCGCTACCTGTTCCAGGTTCGTGACATTTCAAAAACAATCCGTGACACGACCGAGGCGGTCATGCGCCGCGCGGTCGGCAACCGTCTGGGCAGCGATGTACTGACCACCGGACGGGTGGCAGTGGCCAGTGAGGCCAGAATCGAACTCCAGAAAATCCTGACAACCTATGAGTCAGGAGTCCGTCTGGTTACCGTGGAACTTCAGGATGTGACCCCGCCGGATACCGTAAAACCGGCCTTTAATGAAGTCAACGAGTCGCGTCAGGACAAAGAACAAACGATCAATAAAGCCCAGGAACAGGCCAACCGGGAAATCCCCAAAGCCCGGGGGGTGGCGACCCAAAGTATCAGTGAGGCCGAAGGTTATGCACTGGAACGCGTAAACCGGGCCAAGGGTGAGGCCCATCGTTTCGAGGCCATTTTAGGACAATACGAACAGGCGCCACAGGTTACCCGCAGGCGGCTGTATCTGGAGACTATGACCGATTTTCTGTCAGACATGAAAGGAGTCTATATCGTGGATAAGGACCAGAAGGCCATGGTGCCCTGGCTCCCATTGGAATCCAGTGGGCAAGCATCCGCACAAGGGAGAAAACCATGAAGTCTATCTTGAAAGCAGTAACCATCGCAATAGCGATGGCGATCGTTATCGTACTCTATGGCGGCCTATATACATTGGAAGAGGGTCTACAGGCCATTGTCGTGCAGTTTGGCCGGCCTGTTGGGGAACCGATAACCGAGGCGGGGCTGCACATGAAACTGCCCTTTGTGCAGGAGGTCCGGCGATTCGAAAAGCGTCTGCTGATCTGGGACGGTGATCCGAACCAGGTTCCCACCAAGGGGCGCGAGTTCATCTGGGTGGATACCACGGCTCGATGGCGGATTGCCGACGCGAAAAAATTTCTGGAGAATGTGGCCAGCGAAGAGGGGGCCCAGTCGCGTTTGAATGATATTCTTGATTCAGTGGTACGCGACCAGGTGTCAAGCAGCGAACTCGTTGAACTCGTGCGCAGCGCATCGTGGGAAGTGCCCGAGGGCGAGGCCCTGAAGGAGATACCAAAGGAGCGCGAAGCGGAACTTAAAAGGGAAATTGCCCGGGGCAGGGAGGAGATCACCCGAACAATACTGACGGAAGCACAGAAGATCATCCCGCAATACGGTATTAAACTTGTGGATGTGCGCATCAAGCGCCTCGACTACGTTGAAAGCGTCCGTGAAAAGGTCTATGAGCGCATGATTTCAGAGCGCAAGCGCATTGCCGCGCAGTTCCGTTCCGAAGGCGAGGGTCGCAGCGCCGAGATCCTCGGCACAATGGAAAAAGAGCTGCGCCGGATTCGTTCAACGGCCTACCGCCAGGTGCAGGAGGTCCAAGGCAAAGCCGACGCCGAAGCAACGCAAATTTACGGTCAAGCGTACAATAAAAATCCGGAATTCTACGCCTTTTTGCAAACCCTTGAAAGCTACAAAAAGAAAACGAATAAAAATTCTGTATTGATCCTCACCACGGACAGCGACTTTTATCAATATATCAAACAGGCGAGCCCAAGTGGCATTCACCCTGCCCGAGACCTTGAGTCTGGGGGATTTTAACAATCAATGACAAGGAGCTATTATGAACAAGGAAGAAATTTGCTCGTGAGTCGTAAGTTCTCTGACATTTTAACTGTTTGTTTTCATATACAATATCATTTTAATTGGTATCTTTTTTGTTTTTTTGTGCCATAATTTTGGCACAAAGTTGGCACAGGTATGCCAAACAACTATTTTTCAGAAAGCCATAAATAGACTACCCATTGAAATTAAAGAGTATTTTCTTATAAAAGACTTACGACTCACGAGAAATTTGTGAAAAAATCAGGAAGATTTTTCCAGGTATCGGTAAGTGCGGTATTGATCTTAATGTGAATTACGATGACGAAATCAATCAATGGTACGTCAGCCTCATAAGGGACGGCAAGGAGCTGAAAACCTATCTGGAGAGCGGAGATGCCGAGTTGTGTATCGACGATAGTCTGGGCATAGAGATCGCACAATTAAAAGACAGCATTGACCGGCGACCGGCAAATTGAAAAGTATGAAAGTAATTCAGTAATGTTCTGGAAAATCTACTTTGGCCAAGCTGATCATGGGGATTCATGCACCCAGCCGGGGTATGATTCGGTTCATGGATGAAGATATCACCGACATGGCCATTGATAAGCGCTCCAGGGCCGGTATCGCCTATGGCTTTCAGCATTCAGCCCGGTTTAAGGGCATCACCTTCCGGGATCTGCTGGCCATTGCATCGGGACAGGACGATGAAGATACACTGGTCAGAATTCTCTCCCGGGTAGGGATATGTTCCATGGATTTTCTTGACAAATCCGTGGATGCAAAACTTTCGGGTGGAGAGATCAAAAAGATTGAGATGGCCACCATTATTGCAAGAAGTCCAAAACTGGCAATCTATGATGAGCCGGATACGGGTATTGATCTGTGGACTATCCGGCCCATGGTGGATCTCATCCGCAGGGAGAACCGGGAAAACAACAACACCACCATTGTGGTCAGCCATAACAGGGCCTTTCTTGAGGCAGCCGATACTCTTCTGCTGATTAAAGGCGGAAAAATCGCCTATACCGGCGATATAGACGGTGCCAAAGTGATGCTGGATGATCAGGGTATCTGTACCTTAAATGATTTATGCCGTGAGGAAAACAATGCTGAATGCTATCGATAAACAAATTTTAAAGGAAGTGGCTGGATTTGAAAAGATTCCGAAAGGGGCTTATAACATACGCAAGAACGGAAAACTGCTCTGCAGGAAAGTCTCTGTGAATATCGACATCCGCACCCATGAAGAAAAAAGCGGGATTATTGTGGAGATAGCACCAGGTACAAAAAACGAGTCGCTTCACATTCCGGTAATCCTTTCCCGGGCCGGCAAACCGCTGTCATTCGGGCAGATCATTGAAAAGGCAATTGCTATCTATACTGCCAGCCAGGACCAAGAAAGCAATATTAATGATAATTTAAGCGTTAATATTAACGATAATACAAACAAAGTTCAGGGCGATAAATCAACCATACCTACCCGTGAAAGCCAAACCGAAATGTTTGATGAAAAACCGGCATCGGGTCACATACCGGATGAAATCCCGGATCGGGCAGACAAGGAAGTTTATAAAGCGTGGTTGTTTTCAAAAATAAGCGGGTTGAAAGATTCCGGTATGGGTTGGGTAGAAATTAAAGAAAGACTAAATTCACAGAGCATTGTGACTGTAATGGGTAAGGCATGGGGCCGAGGTGTGGTCCAGGTGTTTTATAAACGTGAACTGGAGAAAAGAGGGGTCAATGAATATGGGTGTACCAATAAAAATGAAATAGCAAATAAATCTATAAGTTACAATATTTAATCACAGCATGAATCGCGTACAAGTTGTGGTGTGGTAAGATTCAAAAAGTGTAACGCGTACCCCGCAGTTTCATGACGAAATAATGTAACGGGCAGATATCCCGCCGCTATATCCCGCCAATCAAATAAAAAATCATACCCCGCCTATCCCGCCGATAGACCTCGCCGCTGCTTCTTTCAAAATTTGGTACATATAATCTCCCTGATTCAAATTTTGGAGAAGAAATAATGGCAAAGAATTCACGTGGAAGACGACCTTGCTCTATTTGCCGGAAATGGTTCACCCCTGATGTAAGACAAAAAGGGCGGCAGAAAACATGTCGTTCGGCTTGCCAAAAAGAGCTTCATCGAAGGCAATGTGAAAAGTGGAACAGGAAAAACAAAGCTGTTTGCAAAAACAATTATCTGGCAAAAAAACTTGAAGAAGCTGAGGAGCAACAAACATCTGGGAACCTTCCTTCGCTTTCATATCAAAAACAGACAAAACCTGTTTTGCCAATGGAAGTCATTATAGCAGAATACGGGATCAAGCCGGCAATTATCATTCAATATCTGGTTACCCAGGTTATCAGCCATAACAATGAAAAAATACAGGGATTCCCATAAAAGACCCTCTGGCATAAACGACTAATCGAGTATAGATTTTAAGATACATGATTGGAATAACTCATTGTAATATAAAGGGATATTAACAGACTAATCGAGTTTTGATTCTAAGAGACATCATGAGGATAACCAACTGATAATACAAGTAGATATCAACAGAATAATCTCTATCTCAGTTTAAGAGGCAACTGACAGGCGACTCTAACCGGTGATATAAAAAAGCACCTGAAATTTTAAAAATAAGGAGGTGTCTTGTGAAAAACAGATTTTCATCCCGGCAATTATTTGAACTGAGAAACAATATCCCTGTAGATGTGTTGATCAGGGACCATTTACAGATTCTATCCAAGATTAGAGATGGTTATTTTCGTTTTCTATGCCCTTTGTGCAATGAATTTCAAACCGCTGTAAATCCAGCCACGAACCTGGCCAGGTGCTTCAGATGCGAAAAAAATTTTAATACCATTGACCTTGTCATGAAAATCAAGGGCTATGGATTTAGGGATAGTGTCTTGTTTTTGAAACAAATAAATACTGTACCCCAGGTTCAGGCCGCAAAATTGACGGCCCTTGCCGCTATGGTCGGCAGGCCTATGCCGGGAGGGCAGTGAGTATGGAACGGCTGCTTGAGCTTGAAACCCTGATTGGTCGAAATCAAGAATGTTTTTACAAAATCGGCCAAGCCTTGAAAGAAATTCGTGAGAATCGTTTGTACAAGCAGGCTCTGTTTGAGTCATTTGAGGCATATACCAGGGCACGGTGGGATATGGGCAAAGCCCATGCTTACCGGCTGATTCGAGCCTATGAAGTAATTTACAACCTGTCTCCAATTGGAGACAAACTGCCGGCCAACGAATCCCAGATCCGCCCCCTTACTCAAATGGATTCCATAGAACAACGCCGTATCTGGAGGGCGATTATAAACAGTGGCATGGAACTGACCGCACGAAATATCAAAAAATTTATTGAGGACCAGAAAACGGCTCCGGTAAGTAAACCGGATCTGACAGATCGAATTACCCATGAATACATGGCTGTTGTAAAGGCAATGCTTGAACAGGTCCGTGTGGCTCAGCATGATCATTGGCAGAAGACCTCCCGCCAGGCAGCATTGTTGTGGCATCGGGTCATATACGAAAAGATTGTATCAAAGGGGGCAGATAATGGATGACCTGACTATTGATGACCGCTTTCATTTACTGCTGCACAAAAAAATCATGAATAAAACCGGATCTACCAAGAGACGGTCCAAAAAATATTACAAGGACCAGTACAAGAAAACCGGAATTATCCCGGCGCCCCTTTTACTGGTTGAAAAAGGAATTATGGAAGGCCGTAAGTGCAGCGGACGGCCCAGAGCAATAGATGAGCAAACCAAAAGACGGTTTATTGAGATGGTCAAGGCGTCATGCGACCCCTCATCCCAGGGATTCATTTTTATCACCCGGAAAGCCAGAACCATTAAAAATTATCATCACTGGCTTGAACAAGAGCTGGGCAGAACCATCAGTCTTCCGGCACTTCGGCGATGTGTCAAAAGGGAAAATCTCAAATTTTACCTGGAAAAAGAGGATAAGCAGGATCAGGTCCCGGTAATGCATGCCTTCAAGTCGGTGCCGGTATTTGCTTTGATCCAGGTTGACGGCTGTAAATTTCAATATTTAAGGATCAGAGATGAACACGGTAACTGGCAAAAACCACAGGTAATTGAAATATTTGATACCGCTTCCAGGAAAATGTTTATTCTGGACTTTTATTTTACCGAAAGCAGCCTGAACTCTGTGGATCTTTTTACCCGTTTTTTGTTGAGTACCCCTTTGCCTTTGCAAAAAATTGGTATCAGACCTGACCAGGCAAAAGGATTTTTAAATCTAAAACGCCCCATCAATGCCATTAACCTGAAGCATTCTACACCGCAAGGCTTCTATTTGGCACCGGATTTTTCAAAGGCGTATTCACCCAAAGATAAGGCACATCTAGAATCTTCACACCGGAGCCTGCACAATTTTGAAATACGTATTATCAAAGCCTTTGAGGACAGGATTGTGAAAACCGTTACCGAATATGACTTCAAGCGGGGAAGAAAGGAAAAAATTACTGTAACCCTTCTTGATATAAGCCTTCAGGAACTAAGGAGCAGCACTATGCTCAGCGAATATCGTAACGAACATAATCATACACAACATTATTTTACCGAAGACGGGGTGGTCAGTGCCTGGGTGCCGGCACAGAAATTTGATGATTTTTTATCAAACCAGGCAGATACCCTGAATTTTACCCCGGACCAGGTTCAGGAATATATGAAATACGGCTACAGGAAAATCAAAGCCACCGTATCCAAAACCAGGACCATCCGCCATGACAAGCGCGATTATTATGTGACCCGTGGTGCAGATAAGTTCAGCAAACATAAAAGCACACCGGTGAAAATATCCAAATACAAGGACAAGCTTTTTATTTTTGAGCAGGGTGAAGACGGTATACTGTTGGGCGAAGCCATTGCAAAAAAGCCGTTTGACAGACCGCCGGCACCAGAACCTTCGCCTGTGCCGCCTGATGAACTTGACACCATTATCGCTCTTTTAGAAAAGCACAATATGGCCGTTGACCGGCCTGTTTTAGTCGACGTTTTTCATAAGGGCCTCACCCTGGCCCGGGCGGAACAAGTGCTTGATCATAATCAATCAAGGTACGCGGATTACACAAAAAAGATAAACCAGCCGGATGACCGTAAAAATCAGGCCCTGTTCAATGCATTTATGCTTGATTGCCAAAAATCGTTAAATACGAACCATGTAGCCATTTATGCATCCCATGGAGACATAACATGAAAGAGGATTTTATCAGTGATAAACGAAGGGTCTCATACTTGGCTGCCACTTATAACCGGATCTACAGAGGCCAAAGCGTGCTCATGGAGGGTGATTTTGGTGCAGGAAAAACTCGGTTTTTAAAATTGCTGCATCCCAAAAAGCTCCATGCTGTATGGGTTGAGTCTCTGTTCAACATACATGAAACCCTGGCCGCGATACTTAAGGAATTAAATTATGAGGCCACCGCCACCTACCGCCGAACTCCCCAGTACCTGAAAATGATCTGTAATCTCTCCAATTGTTTTATCATTATAGATGAGGCCAATGACTTGGACACCCGGGTTTGGCCATATCTTAAACGGCTCAACTTTCGGTGATTAAAAATGATAGTGAATAAAAACACAACAAACTGATTTTATTATTTAAATTGACGAATTTCACTTTATATGATACGCTTTGTTTACCACTAAACAAACATTTCATACAAAGGAAATTCGCCAAAATGAATACTACCCTTACCAACGTAGAAAATCAAATGACAAATTCAGAACAAATCGGCGTACTCAATGATTATTTTACAAAATTCAAAATTGGTAAGTTATTGAATCAATCAGGAATCGTTAAAACCAAAGGAGCCTCACCGCTTGCCATTTTCACAGCCCTATTTAACTTGGCATTTCACAACAAGAATTTATACCAGGGCATTGTGAAAAATAAAAAAGTTGATGTCGATAAGGACGCCGCTTACAATTTTTTGAACTCTCCAACATATAACTGGCGGCGGTTTACCCTTCAGCTCTGCCGCCGAATTTATTTTATCATCAGAAAGCTCCTTGATGATTCTTCTGAAGAAGTTCTTATCTTCGACGATTCTACCTATAGCAGAAACCGTTCTAAAAAAGTCGAGCTTTTATCCCGGGTGTTTGATCATACAGATATGAAGTACATCAAAGGATTCCGGATGCTGACTCTTGGCTGGTCTGACGGTAACAGTTTTCTTGGACTTGATTTTGCCCTTTTATCATCTGTAGACAAAAAGAATCGATACAATGAAATAAATCCTGATATTGATAAAAGGACCTGCGGATATCATCGCCGCCAGGAAGCGGTTACAAAAACCACAGCCCATCTCGTACCGATGGTAAAAAGAGCCCTTGATATGGGTGTCCGGGCTAAGTATATTTTAATGGACAGTTGGTTTTCGATGCCGTCAGCAATCGCAAATTTGCGGGAATACATACACGTCATATGCATGCTGAAAGATCATCCAAAATGGCTTTATGAATATCAAGGCAAAAAGCTTAGGCTGTCCGAACTCTATGGAAAATTGAAGAAAAAACGAGGAAGAGCAAAAGTCAAAGCCCAAGCTATTGTTACTCTTTCCAACGGCAAGCAGGCAAAAATCATTTTTGTTCCCTGTGATAAAAAACGTGGCTGGCTTGCACTCCTGTCGACAGATTTGGCCCTTCCTAATGAAGAAATCATTCGTCTGTACGGCAAACGTTGGGATATAGAGGTCTTTTTCAAAATGTGCAAACAGCACTTAAAATTGGTGAAGGAAATACAAATTCGAAATTACGATGGCCTTGTGGGCCATACATCTCTGGTTATTGCCAGGTATAATATTCTCAGCCTTTATCAGCGGCAATGTATGGATCAGAGATCATTCGGGGAGCTCTTCAGGGCCTGTAACGATGAGATGACCAATTTGTCTTTTATGGTTTCTTTGGAGCGGATCATGCGTTTAGCTTTGGTAAATATTCGGCAATTATTTAATTTTACCGAGCGTATGGTTCAAGTGATGCTTGATCAGGTAATGGGCCAAGCTCTCAAGTATTTCGGTTTTTCAAGTAGGCCTGAGGAATTATTGGGGGTGTAAATTTACTCCTCCGAAAGTTGAGTTAAAAGGATTATTGATGCCGGGGTTCCCATCGTATTTGCAGGACTTCCGAATGTGAGAACTTATTTGAGCCGGAACCATCCTGATATACTCAGCCGGTTGAAAACCCTGATTTTGTATCCCATAGAGGTCGAGGACTTCATTGAAAAATACAAAGATATCCAGCAGGAAGCCGTTGAACAGATTTATATGTCCGTTAAGGGCGATATGCGCAAATTTAAAGAAATCTGTACAGACTGCCGGGACAGGGCAAAGGAGTTAAACCACCAATTTGTTGATATTAATCTTGCCCTGGAATTTATATCAGATCTCCCTCCTCAATAATCCTTACCACAACTTATCTGCATTAACAGGCCATCCTTGGTATAATCCGAGGTTGGCCTGCCTGTATTTTATCCTCATATGTTTTGACGCCGATTTCTGTTTGATTCATTTTTGAAAAACGCCAAACCACAGATCATTATTGAATTTTTCTTACGCCGTTACATTATTTTGTAACTCTGCTTTTATTGGTGTTTCGCTACAACAAGTTTAAATCAAAAACAAATTTGACATTTTTGTTAGAATCTTAAATCCATAATACCGTTACATTATTTGAATCTCATCAGTGGTGAAAGCATTGACTCATGCTGTAATACTGATATTGACCAATGAATAGTCCACTTCGACTTTTGCATTGGTGTCATTCTCAAAATTTGTCAAAATATTCAGCAGGCTGGCGGCTATCTCACTTTGAGCGTCTTTATCCCTGTTCCAAGTGCATGTAGACATGCTATCGCAATTTCCAGACGCTATCTCTTTGAGATCAAGCAACAAATCAAACGGGCTATTGTCAGGGTTAACAGCGTGCCCATTTGCATATTTATGATAGAAGGCGATAGACCCAAGCGTAAGAAATTGTTCTTTTGAAATTATTCCATTGTTATAGAGTTCCGCACTCATATAATCAAGATCATCGGGTGTAATATTGGAAAGGTCATAGCCTCCTAACTCTGATGATTCCGTCACTGAAACTGACTGTGCGCTCAGCTCAACCGTTGTTGAATCCGAATCGGTTTTAATGTCCGCAGATAATGATTGTGTTGACAGCGATACCGTATCTCCTGTAGGTGAAGATGAAATGTTTGCTATCCCTGTTGATGAGTGTTTGCTTGAACTTTGCGTAGAATAAGAGCTGTAGGAAGTTAACACACTCTGTAACATCCCTCCTGTTATCGACATGATTACTCCCTTATCATACTGTTTTGTTAAGTGAAAATAAACCGGATACGATGTATATTATATCGAAGAGATATGTACCAAACTTTAGTGATATCTCATGACGGATTCCCCTAAATGTTTAATGGAACCTACTCATTCCACGCCGTTGTCGCTGAGATTCAAGCGGTTTCTGCGCTTTTTCTGGTTCATCCCAACGCTGATTAATATCCCGTTCAGGCGTTTTTTTCAAAACATCATTCCAGTCCTGCCCCTTGCGCTGCGGCAAGTTCTCCTTAAATTTTGCGCTGGCCTTTTGACAAATGCGCTCTAAATCCCGGCTGTACCGCTTGCCGGCGTCATCGTTATCAAACGCTCCGACAATGGTTTTACCCCAGTTACGCTCCACCAGGGCGGCAAGCTGCTCCTCCTGGGCGTGTGACATCTGCCCGGCAAGGCTCACATAAACCGCCTTGTTGTGTGGGTGTAATTGTACATGGGAGAGCGCATCAATACCGCTTTCACAAATGACTATTTTTTTCAAAATCGCCTGGGGCTTTGGAAAACCACAAGCCTTTATCACCTGCCCTGGAGAAGTCCGTAAAATCGGTGTTCTTTTTTTCCAGACCGGAAAACCCTTGCTCGTTGTGGTGAGGGAAACAAACATTTTGCCTGTCATCACCGACTACCGCACCCAAAAAACGGAAATCCATCAAAACTCTTTGGTCAATACCCCGATTGACAAGGCATTTGACGTTTTTAAGGTTCCGAATCTTGGCTTTCTCCTGGGCCAATTCTTGGGCCTGGGCTTCTTTGGTGGGCTTCGGCCTGGGCGGTGCGATCTGCACCTGGGGATGTGGCGAACCTAAATAGCTCCGCAATTCCTTGCGGACATGACCAAGAGTTTTCCCGGTCTGGTGTTGGCAAAAATCGATCACAGAACCGTTTTTACCGCTTCTTAGGTCATGATACATAGGATCACCCCCCAAACCTCTAAAAACGGTAATTTTTGCGTCTCCTGCCCTCAGAACAGTATTACACTTGCAGGACTTGAACTTGTCAATCTCAAAACCGTATGTGCTGGCGTATTCAGCCAGATTGATTTCCCGCTTAAAACGGGATAACTCGTCCGTCATAAGTTCTCGGGTCCTGTCCCTAATAGCTCCTGGGCTATACCGTCGTAAGCTTTGGTTAATTTTTCCACTTGCTCGGTCAAGCTGCTGACTTGTTTCTGCAAGCTTTCGATAATTTCGGCTTGCTGTTTCTGCGATTCGATCACGGTATTGATTAGACCCTCTCATTGCACAAATAAAGTAGGAAATTAGCAAAGAAAATGCTTGAGGAGGCCTATGAATAAAGGTTATAATGAGTTTTCGAGACAAAAAACAACCTTCTTCAGGAGGCCACCCCAAGTGAAGTCCAGTAAAGCACAAATTATTACTAAATTCCATAAAATTCCTGACATTAAATTCGAAGATCAGCAACTCACTTCCTTTTCAGGTTTGTTGATTTTTCAACTATTCTTTAAACGGATAGAATTGAAGGACAAACTCCAAAAATGCTTTTCTAATTTGAAACTATCCCCCATTTTCGGTCATCATTTGGTTGTGATGCTGCTTATTATTCACCTGATCTTGGGTTTTAGGAGATTGCGGGAAATTGATTATTACCGGGATGATCCTCTTGTTCTCCGCTTAATGGGATTGAAAAAGCTTCCTGATGTTTCAACAATTTCAAGAAGTCTATCCCAGATGGACACTCAAAGCATTGGAAACCTTCGTCGGCTGTCCAGGTCATTTGTAATAAATGGTCTCCAACGGGAAGATTTCGGAAGGCTTACTCTGGATTTTGATGGTTCGGTTTTATCAAGCAAAAGGCATGCTGAAGGGTCTGCCGTTGGATACAATAAAATCAAAAAAGGTGCCAGAAGCTACTATCCTTTATTTTGTACGATAGCTCAAACAGGCCAGTTTTTTGATATGCATCACCGTCCCGGTAATGTTCATGATTCAAATGGCGCAGCAGATTTTATGCTCAGGTGTTTTAAAAAAGCTAAATCTCAATTACCTATAACTATCATTGAGTCCCGAATGGACAGTGCCTTTTTCAATGAGGAGATAATCTCCTTGATGTCTGAAAACCATGTGAAATTTACAGCTTCTGTTCCATTTATAAGGTTTGCCGAGCTTAAAAAAATGATTGAAGACTGCTGTTCGTGGGATGAAATTGATAAAGAATGGTCATATTTTGAAACCCAGTGGAAACCCAAATCCTGGAACACTGAGTTTCGGTTCGTGCTTACTAGGAAGAAAGTCAAAAAACAACAAAAAGGCCCTCTCCAGTTGGATCTTTTTGTACCACTTGATTTGGATTATGAATACAAGGTGATTGTGACCAATAAAACTGAATCTGCAAAAGCAGTCGTCTTGTTCCACAATGGCCGTGGCTCTCAGGAATCCATATTCGGTGATGCTAAAACAGATACTGCCCTCGGTGTTATTCCATGCAACCGGTTATCATCAAATCAAGTTTTTACTATTGCTTCCATGATGGCCCATAATTTTTCACGGGAAATGCAAATGGTTGCGCATCCTGCAGCAAACCGTGCTAAACCAAAACGTCCAGCGGCATGGAAATTTAAAAAATTGGATACCATTCGGCATCAGATCATCCAAAGAGCGGGTCGCTTAACTCGACCTCAGGGAAAACTCACTCTTACGATGAGCCCAAACCAGACAGTTAAAAAAGATTTACTCCATTTTATGGATGTGTTGCAAAAAGCAGCGTAGACATGAAGTGATTTTTGAAAAACTTTATGCAACATTGGGGTAGACTCTGTTCCAACTCTGTCAGTGCCATTGGTTATTTCCTTATGATTTTCAGGGCTTCTCTTTTCCCTACTGAAGTTTCCTGAAAATTAGAATCGGTTTGAGAAAGCCTCAAGATGCAGTTGGCATGGAAATTGAGTTTCATTTTTCATGCCAAACTTAAACGGTTTGTTGAAATAACATACTGAATTTATTTAAAATAAGCGATAAATAGATCTTGGAAGGTAGGCGCTCCTATGGTATATTTTAATTGGCTAATTAATTGAAATTATACCAAAAAAGGAGCGACCTACCATGTTTATATTACGTGATTTGCTATTACCTCTGCAAGCTGTATTTTCTAATACTGTTCAGGGACAGAAACGGAAGGTCTGGTTTGTATACACGCTATTGGCTGTGTTGGTTCCATTTACATCATCAATCACCTCTAACCTGTTACGTGCCCTGCAAACTCTATTTGGTTTAAAGCTGAAAAGTCAGCGCTTTTATGCCTTCATGGCAAGCCCAACATTACCATGGAAAGGACTATGGCATACGATGTGGGGAATGATTCCGTCACCAGCTGTAAAAGAACGAATTCTGCTAGTACTGGATGATTCCATAAACCCAAAGAGTGGAAAAAAAATTTTTGGTTGCGCATATTTTCACAACCATGCCTCAAAGTCTAACCAAAGTTCGTATCCATGGTCACAGTGTATTCTGGCAGTAGGATTATTGAAAAAAATAAAATCCAGATGGGCCTGCCTGCCTCTTGATTTTCGATTTTATATGATGAAAAAGGACATTGAGGCAGAATCTGCGACTGCCACACGGAAAGGAGAGGTTCTTCATTTTGAAGACAAAATGGCACAGGCGGCCACAATGATAACGGATATTCGAAATTACTATAAGCAACCGGTGTTGATTGTGACAGATAGCTGGTTTGGCAACAATGGCCTCTGGTCCAGGTTGGATCGTAGAAATGAAGGCTCTTTCCACCTGCTTTCTCGTATGCGAACAAATATTATTCTGTATGATTTTGCACCTGTCGCTACAGGAACACCTAAGGCTGGCCGTCCACGAAAGTATGGCCTACGTTTGGGTTCTGTGGATGATTGTGCAGGGAGGTTGAAGGAGAACTCCCAGAGTTATAGGGTTTTTCTCTACGGCAAAAAAAGGGAAGTGCTGGCGTATTCACAAACCGTTATGCTGAAGACGATGAAGTGTAGGGTGCGGGTTGTCTGGGTTTATCGAAAAACACGGTACGTTGCCCTCATGACCACAGATATGAGGCTTTCGGTTGAGCAAATTATAGAATATTATGGCGCGCGCTGGAAAATTGAATCAGGATTTAAAGAAATTAAGCAGGAGATTGGCAGTTCAAAATCACAAGTTCGGAATTCGGAAGCCGTACTGAATCACCTTAACTTCTGCATGATGTCCACAACGCTGACATGGATCTATGCTGACCGGTTGGAAAATGCACCCGATCGAAGATATAAAATTCGGGGACGAGCCGGATTTGCATTTTCTGATGTGCGGCGGATAATTGCGGAGGCGGCATTGAGTTCTGATTTTTATAGTGTTTGCCCTGTGCCAGCGCAAACCCCACAAAAATCTTTCGTCAAAATCCTGCTACGCATGGTTGCATAGCAAAAAACTCGATAAATTTACAGGAAACTTTAGTTTTCCCTACCGTGGCCCCGGTCTCTATCGTGTCCCCCTCTGGCATCACGATGTAAAATTTGTCCTCGTACTCCTTGATCTCTACTCCCAACGTTTCCATAGTGTTTAATGTTTCCTGGGCGGTATTGATCTGCGACTCGATCAGGGCTTTTTCCTCCATGGAGCTGGTCACGCTCGACGACAGATATTGCATCAGTCCCCAGCTCCCGGCGAAGATGCCCAGAAAGATTCCCAGACCGATCACCAAGGGCTTGATCCATGCCCTGGTCAAGACGATTTTTAACTTGAGATATTCCGTAGATACAATTACTAATAGCAGTGGAGTTGTGATTGGTTTTTATAGATTGTGGGATGCAAGCGGTTATGAAGAAGGCAAATTCACCTATCAGAATAGATCTAAAAGCGTTTTATCATATAGTCCCGCCCACAGAAAAGGCACGACAATTAGATCCACCAAAATCTTTTGGTAATGCTGAACCGGTTGTTTCAACGAGCGGGATTATTGATAAAACGTTGTTGAACAGAGCCGGTGGTCAGGGCCGGTAACGAGTGTTTTCACTATGGGGTTTATATCGATTGCTGGCAGACTGTGCAAGGATAATTTGGTGTGATTTTGATGGTAAATGCTCAACGATTCGGTTTTGAACTGCTGCATATATTCTGCTCTACGGATATAGGCGGTACTTGTTTGTATTGTGCCGGGTTTTCGACGCACCTCATGGGTATGGCCTGAAGCCATTGCCTTTGCCACAAGTTGTTTTAGATCAAAGATTAGGGTCAAGAAGTATCCCAGGCAGCCACCTTTTTATTTGGGACAATATAGCCAATATATACCGGCAGCAACTCGTAAAGTCTTGTCAGGCGGCCTTTGCCACATTTGGGGCATGCTTTAATGTCAATGCCGGTCAGTCTGTGCATCATTTCTTCTACTGACTCATTTTCAGGATGTGCTGGCTCTTTGAACTTATCACCCGTCAATTTTCGGATCAGTTTTATGTTCACTGCTTTGTACCGGGGGGATAGAAAACCAAAGTGCCTGATTTTTTTAAACCCTCTGGGTAGCACATGAAGCAGGAACCGTCTGATGAACTCCACAGCATCAAGAGTCATCTCTTTTATGGCATCATTTTGAGCCCGGTCCTTCCAGGTGAACACAACTTTGCCGTCTTCAAAGGATTTGATACGGTAATTTGAAATGGCGACTCTATGGGTATACCTTCCTAAATATTCCAGGACTTTTTCAGGGCCGGAACAAGGGGCCTTGGCGTAACCGGACCATTTCTTTTTCCGGATAATTTTGATCAGGCGGTTGAAACCAGAACGGGTGCCGTACTTGGCCGTATTACCCGGGAACTTGAGATCCCCGTCCTGGTATAGTTGCTTGAGTCCTTTGATGTAGATGCCCTTGAACGCCTTTACTATGGAGGCTGTCTTGAATAGAAAATTCGTTTTGGATGGGGTCCATTGGGTTTTGTCTTCTGACAGCACACCGCCGGGAACAAGGCAGTGCAGATGAAAATGGTCCAGGATGGTCTGGTTCCATGTATGCAATACGGCAATAAAGCCAGCCTGCCCCTGGAGTCTCCATTGGGGATCGGTAGCAAATTGTTTAATGGTCTGATTTACCGAGGAGAACAGCAGGTCCAGCAACGGCTTCATATTACAGAGGATGATAGGATTCAGGTTGTGGGGCAGTGTGAACACCAAATGATAATAGGTGGCAGGCAATAGTTCTGACACCCGTTTATCTAACCATTTTTCCTTGGTCATGGTCTGGCATTTGGGGCAGTGCCGGTTCCTGCAGGAGTTGTAGGAGTTCTTTTGGAAATCGCAGTCAGGGCAAGCGTCTATATGGCCTCCTAAAGCAGCTGTTCGGCAGGTAATGATTTTATTCATGACCTTTATCTGTTCGTGTGAAGCTCCGAAAGTTTCCAAAAAGCGTTGCCCAGCGTGTCTGAAGATATCGGCAATGTCATGTTCGGGTCTGCTGCTTTTATTGCAGCATTCTCCGATCATTAAAGCACCACGTCAGCCGGGCTGACAACTTGGGATATGGCCTCATTGCTGATGTGAAGATACTTTGCCGTGGTTCTGATGGATTTATGACCGAGCATCTGCTGAAGTACATGTGTCCGGGTTCCCTGTTCGAGAAGGTGAGTCGCAAAGCAGTGACGAAGGGTATGTATGCCTTTGCCACGTTTTACACCGGCTTCTAACTTGGCCGTGTAATAAATTTTCTGAGCTGTCTCAACTGGCATCGGTTTTGATCTGGTTTTGCCGAAAAAGATCCATTCGTTCGGTTTAAAAAGCCGCCAGTAGTCTTCCAGAGTCTTTAGTAAGGTATCTGACAAGACTGTATACCGGTCTTTTCTGCCTTTACCTTGCTCTATCCGTATCATTTTGCGGGATCTTTCAATGTGTATCGGTTGGAGCTTTACAACTTCACTGACCCGCAATCCTGCGCTGTATGTGGCCAGAAGAAGGGCATAATGCTTGGGGTTGGTGCAGGCATTCAGTATTTGCGCCACTTCTTCCCGGCTCAGTGCCATGAAGATTTTCCTTTCCTGAGGCCGGGGCGGTATGGAAATCTTGGGCTCCCGTTTTAATACATGCCTGTAAAATCTCTTTATCCCTGAGAACTGTACATTGCAGCTACTCCAGGCCAGTTGTCGGTCTGCAATAATATAGTCGAGATAATCTTGGATCTGGGAATCGGTCAGTTGATCCGGTGCTTGCTTGTAGTGCGCGGCAAGCAATTTTACCGCATTCATATACGCCGCATTTGTTTTTGGCGAAAGCCGGTGAAGAGTCATGTGTCGATCAAATTGTTGGCGAAGTTGTGTCATCTTTTCCTCCTGAATTATGGGTGGATACTCAGGAGAATGATGGAATAAGACAGGGTAAATATAAAGGGATATTGTATAGTCGCGGCTGACTGGCCCATCAATGGGTAAGATGCCAGGTTGGCGTTTCTTTCCGCGGAGCGGTTTTGTTCAACTACAAATTATCCAGGCAACTTAATGAGCGATTGGATCAACATCCAATAATTTGTTATTATATTTTATTGCCACCCATTTTATAAAAGGAGGATTCAACGATGACTACAATACAACAAACAGCTATAATTTCATCTTATTCCACGAATCTAACAAAACAAACCAGCTATGTCGCTTCCTCAGATACAACCTCCCAACAGAGTGAAGCTCTTTCACTATCTGATATTGCAAAAGAATATGATGTTGAAAATATTTCTCCCAAAGAAATGGCTCAAATGAGTCAAGAATTATATGATAATAATCATATTTCACTCAAGACACATGCACTTTTATCTTTTCAACCCGAGTTAGGTGATTTCGACGCTATACTTGCTCAAAAAACCGGCACGTCATCTTCATCCTCATTTTTATCTAACCAGCGTAGTAAGTACATGGACAAAAATAAATCTATGTTAAGAAAACGAAATTGTAAATTCCTTACCGACACTTGCCAATATATTATCCAACTCAGCTTTCAAAAATTTAAATCCTTTATAAGCAGATGTTGATAACCAAAAGTATTTGATATGTTTCCATAAAATTTCAATCAGATTCAACTCCGGTGAATATTTGGGGATAAAGTATAGAAAAAGTCCTCTTTCTTCCCATGTCCCAACTTGAGCTTTAAAAATGGCGCTGTGATGTATTGGAGCATTGTCCAGAACAACGATGGTTCTTTTTGTTATGGAACGTGAAAAAACATCAAAGCAGGCCACGACAATATCTGAAGTAACCGAGCAATTAAAAACGCAAGGGAAAAAGTCATTTTGCTTATTCAAAAAACCCAACACATTGATTCTTGAGGTTTTTCCGCTCGGAAGTAAAAGCTGCTCATCCGCCTCTTGCCAGGCATATGGAATCTCAGGCACGCCGGTAAAGCCAGATTCATCAAAATAATACAAGTCAATGATATTTGCCTTATCTTCATCTTTCAAGATTTCAATTTCCTTTTGCGCGTCCCTGAACTCGTTCTCATTGCGTTTGCTTTTGAGAGATTTCCGTCCTCGACACCAACGCAGTTTTTTTTTATAATTCGTTTCAGGGTTTTTACGCTGATTTTTTTACCAAACGTTCCCTCTATTTCAGTAATGGCACTTTTAAGTTGTCTTGGATTTTTCTTTACAATATCAATGACTTCATCATGTTTATCACCAGGGATCAGTGGTGTCCTTCCAGGACGTGGTTTATCAATTAAAGAGTCAAATTGATATTTTCCCCATCCATCGATCCACTTCGAAACTGTTTCCTGAGTAGTCAAACATATTTGTGAAATCTGATTGATACTATACCCAGAGTTGCTCAATCGAATTGCTTGAGCCCTAAGTTTAGTACGGTTTGACTCTTCATCCGAAAATTCAATAAGTGACAGCCATTTTAATGCCAATGGCTCAATTGGAGAAACAAATTTTCTACCCGTACGTTTCATCTGATATCCTTGCTATGCAAATTAAAATAACAACAATGATTTATTGCAAAGCAATAATAAAACAAGAATTATTTTTGTCCACCTACTTAATTTCTTACAGGAATGGGAAGATCGTTTGCAATCTAAGCAGGATGAAGGGCTTGCAATTGAAAATACAAAAGAGATTGTCAATCTTTTGCAAAATCTCAGTACACTCTCGTAATTTGGATAATTATTTATCACCCCGCAAGACTTCGACCGCCGATCAGCGCCCCCCCATGCTCATACCCCGGCGCTGTTTTTTTGATTTGGCTTGCTCCTGGATACGCTCCTGATCCGCACGTTCAACGGTTCGGTGGGCGTAGTCTTTCAAGTCGCTATGCCGTGTTTCAATGCTTGGAGAGACTTTGACCAGGGCAGCTTTTACAATTTCCTTTCTGTAACGGCCCAAAAGTTCTTTGCAGGCCCTGAAGTCAATCTTTGAGTTGTCCAGGGGCCAACCCTTTGCCACAGCCAACCCCTTGACCTTGTGCCAAGCTCGACAAAAGGCGTGTTCAGCGCTGGTCAGCCCGTTAACCTGCTTTTTTTCTTCAGCCACGGCCTTGATTATAGCCTTTCTGGTGACAGTGGCTTTTTCAATCCTCGGATTTTCCATGGCCTGGGCCATGCGTTCGCAGAGCCCCCCCTGGGCGGTCTTGATTTGCACAAAGGGAAAATTGCCGTTCCGATCCTTGTGTTTAGGCTTCGGATTCGTAAATCCGGCCATGCGAAATGGATGGATAACCCCGGAGAAATTCGGGTCCCCAAATTCCTTGTTAAGCCGTTGAACCACGTTATTAGCGGCCTTCTGTTCGGTGACGGAATTCTTCACCCGGGGGATTTTAAAAATGGCCTGGACGTTTCCAGGGCTGCTCTCCTGGGTGAGTGCCGGCTTAAATCCATGTTGCTTCAACTCGTCCACCTGGGCGGCGCTGGAATCGTCCAGCACAAGATAGTGATGGTCCTCGTCGATCGGCGTTATAAAAATATTTCGACCTTGGGCATTTTTAGCCGAAAGAGTTGGTATAAGGTCCTTTACTTCTTCTTTGGTGTAAAATCCCTCCTGTCCCTGGCTCCCCTGGCCTTTGCCCATATTCCAGGGTTTAGCCATGCCAAGGGGATCAGTGAGAGTGATCCGATAAGCCGGGGAGTCTAAAGCCGCCGCCTGACGGTCCCAACTTTTTTCTTTTGCGGTTATGTGCTTTTGGGTGTAATTGCACATTTGGGTGGAAATCCCCATAGCAGAACAGATAATCAGTTGATATATAAAACAATCTTGACGAAATTAGCTTCCAAAAAATAAGGCTAAGAAATGGATAAAAAACGGGAAGTTTGAATTCAAACAAAACATAATAAATTCAAAAGCTTTCTCAAGATCCTATGGCGGATTTCCCCTAAATGTTTAATTACACCCATCTTTGCTCAAATGCTTGTAGGATTTATCAAGATCATCAGCCAGATGGAGTTTGGGGCTTGATGAATTGATCACTGCCCGTTCAAGAACATTTTCCAACTCTCTAACGTTTCCCGGCCAGTGATAGTTTAAAAGGGCATTCATTACATTTTTGGGAATCACTTTGATTTGCTTACCCAATCTCCGGGAGATTTTATTAATATAAAAATCAGTAAGGAGGGGGATATCCTCTTTTCTTTCGCGCAGCGGCGGCATGGTAATCGGAAAGACATTGAGCCGGTACCACAGATCTCTTCGGAAACGCCCCTTTTCAACTTCTTCCTCAAGATTTCGGTTTGTCGCGGCAATAATCCGTACATCCACCTTAGTGGTGCGCGAATTACCTAACCGTTCAAATTCACCATCTTGAATTACCCTGAGCAGTTTTGACTGCAATTCCAGGGGCAGTTCTCCGATTTCATATAGAAACAGGGTGGCGTTGTCAGCAATCTCAAATCGTCCCTTATGGCTGCGATCTGCACCGGTGAATGCCCCTTTTTCATGGCCGAAAAGCTCGCTCTCTATAAGATTTGAGGGCAATGCAGCACAATTGACTTTGATCAGTGCCTGGTTTTTTCGGTTGCTGAAACTATGAATTGCACGAGCCACAAGCTCCTTACCAGTACCTGTCTCACCCAGAACCATAACGGTTGTATCACTTTCTGCAATTTGCTCAACCTTGAAGAGCACATATTTAAGCCCATCACTCTGACCAATAATGTTCTCGTGATTATGTTCCAGCTTAATCTCATCTTTAAGATACGCGCGTTCATCTTCAAGTTGCTTTTTCAGCACTTTTATTTCCTCAAGGGCTTCTTCGGCAAGTCGTTTTTCATGTTCGGTCTTTTGTTTTTCCAGAACAAGTTGGATGGTTCTTTTTTCCACTATATCCTCAAGATCCCGCTTATAATGTTCTGATTTAGTCACATCCTCAATAGCCAGTAGAATCAGTTCCACTTTTTTAAAATCGTTATAAATCCTTCTGGCATTCAGATGCATAATTTTAGGCCCAATGACATCAAAGGAATGTTCCACTTCAAAATCATTGAGCATGGTATTTTCAGGGAGGATATTTTCAAGTAATTCTTTGAGTCTGGGGATATTCCACTGCCCGTTGCCAAGGTCATAAATTAAAACCCCTTCCGTGTCTTCTTGCTTCGCACAAAATGTCATATAAAAAGCTTGATTTGCTTTGATAATTTTCAAATCAGGATCAAGAACCATGAGCGGTTCACGGAAGGAACTGAGAGCATTAGTGAAAATGTTTAAAAAATTTTTTTGCATTTATGAATCCTAAAATGATTCAGTATTGTCCGATTAGGTTGTTGAGGGAATAAATAAGTGCAGCGGGAACGTCCGCTAACTTCACTGGCCCTCACCTTCATGGAGGTGGACATGCCACTCATAATCCAAACATTTTGAAAATCAATTGTATTGATTTTCAAATAGAATAATTATAGGGGAGGCTTACTCGTTATGCAATACGATAAAATAATAAAAAAAACTAATATATCGACTATTTAAAATAGGGGATTCCTTGAGGAACAACAGGAATGACCGAAGATTTATTTTCTTGTTTTTCAGGTTTGTTTTTGCCCGGATATTATCCCGGTGGCGGGCGACGGTGTGAAAAGAGCAGTTCAGGATTTGTGATATTTCTTTGTTGGATTTTCCCGATTTAATAAGCTGGGCCACATGAATTTCCGTAGGGGTTAAATTTATCAGTTTATCTGATAAATTTTTTGAAAACGGGGGAAAGGATATTTTTTGAACGCAATTCCAGAATCTTGATTATTTCTCGCTGATCTTCTTGTGTCAGTGTGCTTTTCAGATTTTGAATAATGGGGCTAAGCAGTATTTTATAGTTGGCGAATATATTTTGTTCAATTTCGTCTTTATCCAGTTCTCTTCTTTTCAGCAGCACGGTCAATGCTGCATTCATCTCTTCGAGTTCAGCAGCCTTGTTTTTTAATTTCAGCTCAATTTGCTTGCGAGTGGTAATATCGATCTGGGTTTTTATAATTTTGGCGACTTGTCCGTTTGTGTCCAATACCGGGAAGGCAAATATTTCGAGGCTGAGCATATTTCCCTGATCATCGTAATGTAACTGTTCTCCAAAAAAGGGTTTTCCCGTTCGATTGACTTCCTGTATTGGGCATGGATAGTTATCACCGGTACAAGGCGTGCTCCGCTGGCGGGAAACTGCATGACATTTGATTTCTATCCTTTTCCCCCGCCGTAAGCATCATTGGCCCGTTCAACGGTATAGTCGGTTGCGTTTATAACGGCAAACGGGATTGTTATCGAATTAATGGCTGTTCTCAGGAACATCTCGCTGTCCTTCAATGCCTCTGTCAACCGGACTCGCTCTATGACATGCCCCAACCTTTCCACGATGACATTGAGCAAATAATACTCTTCTGTCGAAAATGGCCCTTCATTAAAAGCCGGCCGCTTCTCTGTATAGCACACCGTCATCTGCCCCGCCTTATTTCCCTGAATGACAATATTACCCGTCTGCATCCATTGCGTTTTGCAAAAGCCCTCAGTCTGAAAGATCTGCCCTTCCAGCTCAATGCAAGCTTCCATGATTTCTGGAAATTGCCACGCCTGGGGAATCATCAGAACTGTTGATTTCAATACCTGGTTTAAACTGATATCCGGTTTTTCCAACAGCGCGGAAAGACGGAATAAAAGATTCACTTTATAGATCCGTTCTCTTAATGCATACTCTAAACGCTTGGACTCGCTGATGTCAGTCAGGGTAAGCCAGCAGACGGGAGATTGTCCGCCGTTCTTTGCAATCATAAAATCCAACCGCGCCCAGAACAGCGATTTGTCATTTCTTAGCATTTGCAGCTCAACTGTCTGGGGCTCACCGGTTTCAAAAAGGATTTTCCAGTGGCGGTTGTATGTATAATAATCCTCCTTTAATATAAACTGAAAGACCGGCTTATTGATCAGGTCACTTCGGATCTGGCCGAGCAGGGTGGCGGCAGTGAGATTGACATCCAGGATGAATCCATTTTCATTAACAAAACAATAACCCACCGGTGCGAGATTATAAAGGTCGAAATAACGCTTGCTGGAGATCTCCAGTTCCTCTTGAGCCGCACATAGTTCATCATTTTGCATTTCCAGCTCAATCTTTTGCACCTCCAGCTCGTGAATCACTTCACCGATTTCTTCGCGTGACAAGGTTGTCAAATCGTCTGGCAACAGTCTTGTTTCTTGTTTGATTTTTTTTCAGCCCTGCATCTAAGGACAGGGGCTTTATCGGGTTGGTTGTCCTTGATATTCAAATGTACCTACTTTATTATTTTGGATTGCCTGGATAAGAACTAAAGCAGAATACGGTATGGGAAGCTTTTTTCTTTTTTAAGCATCAGTCCCCAGGTTCCCTAAAAGGTCCGGCAGGACATCTGTTTTCAGCACTTCAAAGGATTCCGGATCACGGAAAAAACTGGTCACACCAATCAACAACTCTCGAAACAGGGCGTCTATTTCGTCGGGATTTTCACTTAAATAGCGCACATAAGCTTCGTGACTATTGATTTGGTTCAGACTCATCCGACGGCTGATGCGCCTGAGAATCGTATTGGACTTATAGGATGAAAAGTCATGACCGACTTGTGATCGGAGAATGGCATAAATTTTATGTATCCAGCTTTTCTTAACTGGAAGCGTAGCTGGATATCCTGGGACCGGTGGACAGCGTGTAAAAAATATTGAATGAGTTTATCAGGCATGTCAGCCGGTATCATGGTTATATCAACAATTCCGGTATTGAATGTACTGCGGGGCATATCGTCATATTCGGCCGATTCCTCGGATTGAACAAATACAAACCCGTCATTAACTTTGATCTCTTTAATGCCCAGCGTACCGTCTTGCCCATACCTGACAGCACAATTGCAGCTGCATTGCTACCCTGATCCTGGGCAAGCGACCGGAAAAAGAAATCAATAGGCAGCAGGCCCCCATTTGTTGTTCTATCCAGAAGTTGAATTTTTCCGTTGTAAACTGAAAGATCCTTATTAAGGGAAATGATATATGCGCTGTCCGGCTCAAGGGGATCTCCGTCTTTTGCGGCTGACACCGGAATCAATGATATGTTTTGAAGCAGCTCCGGCAGAAGGCCTGGCTGGTTAGGCGTCATATGTACCAGAACAACAAAAGCCATGTCGCTTGTTGGCGGAACCTTTGTAAAAGAAGCCTTTAATGCTTCCGATCCTCCGGCTGACGCACCCAACCCCACAAACGGAAATGATTCGGGTGCTGATTTTTTTTCGATACTGCCGGTTGCTTTTTTCCTCCGGGTTGTATTACCTTTTGACTTCGATTGCGGCAATCCAGTTTTTGTTTCTTTCTTTTCGGGCAGTTAAACCTGCTTATTAAGACAAAAAGTAATCGTCATAATCAATAAATTAACGAGTAGCACATTAATCCGGATTGTTCGCCCAATTTGTTGTGGTTTGAATGTCGGTGCGCATAAATCATTTAAATTCACAAAAAAAATAAGCCGCTCGGATTATATGTCCGAACGGCTTATTAAGCATATCATCAGGCAGAACCCAATGGATTAAATATAAGTGTTAGCCTTCTTTTTCAGCATTGACCTTTTCAATAATTTTTTTGGCCAGATCCGGCGGTACTTCATCATACTGCTCAAATTCCATGGTAAAGGATCCTCGGCCACCGGTCATGGAGCCTAGGTCCGGTGCATACCGAAGCATTTCGGACATGGGTACAAGTGCGTTGATAATCTGTTTGTCACCTTCGGTATCCATGCCAAGTACCCTGCCGCGTCTGGAATTCAGATCGCCCATGATATCACCTGTGGCATCATCGGGTGCCTTGACGGATACCTTCATAATGGGTTCAAGCAAAACCGCCTTGGCCTCGGCTGCAGCTTTTTTAAACGCCAGGGATCCGGCCATTTTAAATGCCATTTCCGAAGAGTCAACAGCATGGTAAGAACCAAAATCCAGGGTGGTGCGGAAATCCACACAGGGAAATCCTGCCAGAACACCTTTCTGCAAAGCTTCCCGGATACCTGCCTCAACCGCAGGAATATAATTTCTGGGAATCACGCCGCCTACAATTTTATCTACAAACTCATAACCGGATCCCTTGGGAAGGGGCTCAAGCTCAATCCAGCAGTCACCGTACTGACCATGGCCACCGGACTGTTTTTTATGCTTGCCCTGGACCCGGACTTTTTTCTTAAAGGTTTCACGATAGGCAACCGTGGGTGTAGCAATGTCCATACCCACATTGAATTTGCGCTGGATCTTTTCTGCAGTAATTTCAATATGAACCAGGCCGCGGCCGGAAAGAATAGTCTGGCGGGTTTCTTCCTCACGACGCAGGGTAAGACCGGTATCCTCTTCGAGGATTTTGCGCACGGCTTCATGGATTTTATCTTCGTCACTTTTGGACTTGGGGGAAATGGCAAAGGATATGCACGGGGGCAAGGGCGCAGGTGCCGGAATCTGGATGGTTTTGCCGCCGGTCAAGGTATCCCCTGTCAGGGTGCTTTTCAGTTTTGCCACAGCCACAATGTCACCGGGCAGTGCACCGCTAATCTGTTTTTGCTCTTTACCGGCAATTTCAAGAAGCTGCGAAAACCGCTCCTTGGTGTCCTTGGTGACATTGAAGACATTGCCTTCCTTGCCAAGTGTTCCGGAAATCACCCGGAAAAGGGAAAGCCTTCCCGCATAGGGGTCAACAATGGTGGCAAATACAAAACCTGTAAATTCAGCATCGGGATCCGGCGCCACTTCCACATCGTTTCCATCGGCATCCTTGGCAATCCATGCGCCGCGGTCAAGAGGGGAGGGCATATAGTCATTGATAAAATCAAATACCACATCAACGCCGATCATCTTTGTGGCGGATGTGCAGATGGCCGGATAAAACTGGGCATCAAGAACGCCTTTCCTGAAAGCCCCTTTAATTTCTGCTTCGGTCAGTTCTTCGCCTTCCAGATATTTTTCAAGCAGATCGTCATCAAGCTCTGCGATATTTTCAACGAATTCTTCCTTATCAGCGGCAATTTCATCTGCCATATCTGCCGGGATATCAATTTTTGTGGCCTTGCCGTCGGCATCATACTCAAAGGCTGCGCCAGAAATAATATTTACAAGACCTTTAAACCCGTCCTCTGTTCCAATGGGATAGCATACGGGAATGACTTTCTTTTTCAGGGCCGTATCGCACGCGGCAACCGCAGTGCTAAAATCTGACCGTTCACGGTCAAGTTTGTTGATAATAACAAAACCAGGCAGGTTATATTCCAGGGCGGAAACGGCTGCTTCCTCGGTCATGGCGGAAGGTCCGCCAACACCGTCAATGACAAAAGCCATACTGTCGGCTACAGGAAAACATGTTTTGGCAGCAGAAAAGAAATTTTGGTCTCCGGGGGTATCCATTAACGTAACGACATGCTTGTCATGCGTATACTTAATAAATGACGTGTTAATACTTTGCTGCTTTTTGGTCTCTTCGGGCTGGAAATCCATTACTGTATTTCCTTCTTCAACCTTGCCAAGGCGATTTGTCACCCCGGCTTTGAACAGCATAGCCTCAGCAAGAGTTGTCTTGCCCGCACCTCCATGGCCCGCAAAAGCCACATTCCTCATGGATTTGATTTCTTCGCTCATTACGGCTCCTTTAGAATATTAATGAAATAACAATACTCTAAATAATCAAAATGAAATAAAAATAACAGACTTATTTTATTTTTTTTGATAAACTAATGAAATTACGTATTCCTCATTACCCTTGGCACCTAAAACCGGTGAGGTGACGGTTCCATTCACCTTGTACCCCCTGTCCTGGAAGAAAAAAATAATATCCTGCTTTACCTGGTTTCTGATTTGAGGATCCTTTACGATGCCGCCTTTGCCTACATTTTCTTTTCCCGCCTCAAACTGCGGTTTGATAAGGGCTAAAATATCCGTGCCGGTTTTCATGAATTTTTCCGCTGCCGGGATAACGGTTTTTAAAGAGATAAAAGAGGTGTCCGCCACCACCGCATCCATGGGTTGGCCGATGACGTCATAGGGAAGGTGTCGGATATTGGTTCGCTCTATGACCATCACCCGGTCATCCTGTCGAAGGGACCAGTCAATCTGCCCATAGCCCACATCCACCGCATACACTTTTTTTGCACCAAATTTGAGCAGGCAGTCGGTGAAACCACCTGTGGAAGCACCAATATCAAGACAAACCGCATCCTGAACAGATACGGGAAAATTTTGAAGTGCTTTTTCAAGTTTGAGTCCACCCCGGCTGACATAGGGATGATCCGGGGCTTTGACGTCAAGTTGTGCATCCCGGTTCACCTGGGTGCCGGGTTTATCGACCTTGATACCGTTGACCAGAACCTTTCCGGCCATGATCATGGCTTTGGCTCGTTCCCTTGAGCGTATCAGACCCTGGTCAACCAGGACCTGGTCCAGGCGTTTTTTGACAATCTTATTTTTCACTGCACAACTTCAAGCCTGCTGCCACAACTGCCTGGGCATCAATGCCGTAATACCTTCGAAGCTCATCCTGGGTGCCGTGTTCAACAAATTCATCGTTAATGCCCACCCGGTTTACGCGGCACCCTGAAAGGCCGTTATCACAGATCAGTTCAAGGATGGCCGATCCAAATCCACCTGCCAGCACATGTTCTTCAATGGTCACCACCTTTTTGATTTTCCCGGCAAGATCAAGGATCAGGTCCGCATCCAAAGGCTTTACAAACCGGGCATTGACCACGGTGCTTTCAATGCCTTGGGCGGATAATTGTTCTGCGGCATCCATGGCATCATTCACGCAGCGGCCAATACCGATGATCAACAGATCGTCGCCCGTGCGAAGCACCTTTGCTTTTCCAATGTCAACGGCTTTGGCATTGTAATCAAGATTGACGCCCTGACCCGCTCCCCTGGGATAGCGCAGGGCAATGGGGCCCTGGTGGGCCACAGCAGTTCGCATCATCCGCACCAGTTCATTTTCATCCATGGGTGCCATAACGGTCATATTGGGCATGGACCGAAGATAGGAAAAATCAAACAACCCGTGGTGGGTGGGACCGTCTTCCCCCACAATGCCGCCACGGTCCAGGGCGAAAATCACGGGATGGCCGTCAATACAGACATCATGAAGAATCTGGTCATAGCCGCGCTGCAAAAAGGTAGAGTAGATGGCCACCACGGGTTTTGCCCCTTTGATGGCAAGGCCTGCGGCAAAGGTCACCGCATGCTGTTCGGCAATGCCTGCGTCAATAAACCTGTCGGGAAACTGTTCGGCGAAATGGCCCAACCCCGTACCTTCGGGCATGGCTGCCGTCACCGCCACAAGACACTTGTTTTGTTTTGCAAGCGCAATCATACAATTGCCGAACACCGAAGTGTAAGAGGGTGCGAAACTTTTTGACGCCGGGCATTTTCCGGTATCCACGGAAAAGGCGCCCACGCCGTGAAAATAGACCGGATTTTTTTCTGCAGGTTTATACCCTTTTCCCTTTTTGGTGGTCACATGCAACAGCACCGGGGAATCGGGATCTTTAATATTAGATAGAATATCAATGAGATGATCCAGATTATGGCCGTCGATGGGGCCGAAATAATCAAAATTAAAGGCCTCGAACAGCATGCCCGGGGTTACAAAGGTCTTAAAAGACTCCTCCCATCTTTTGGCCCATCCATACATGTCATCACCGATCTTGGGCACGGATTTTAAAAACTGCCCAAACTGGTTACGCATGTTCTGCAGGGCTTTGTGGGAAAGGGTCCGGGACAGGTAAGAAGAGAAAGCGCCCACATTGGCAGAGATGGACATGTCATTATCATTTAATATAACGATGTATTTCTGCTTGAGATCTCCTGAATGGTTCAATCCTTCATAGGCAAGCCCTGCGGTCATGGAACCGTCACCGATGATTGAGACCACATTGGAATTGTCCTTCTTGAGTGACTTGGCATAGCACATGCCAAGCCCTGCAGAAATTGACGTGGAGGCGTGCCCCACAGTCAACGCGTCATAGGGACTTTCCTTGATTTTAACAAATCCTGAAATGCCCTTGTATTTTCGAAGGGTGTCAAAGTTTCGGTGGCGGCCGGTTAAAAGTTTATGCGCATAGGACTGGTGGCCCACATCCCAGATCAGGGTATCCTTGGGTAAATCAAATACGTAATGCAGGGCAATAGTCAGTTCGACGACACCTAAGCTTGATGCCAGATGCCCGCCATTTTTTGATACCACATCAATAATTCTGCTTCGGATCTCCCGGGCAACAGCACCGAGTTCGTCCCTTGGAATCTTTTTTAGATCATCAGGGCCATTTATTTTGTCAAGATATTTCAATGCCTACCTCTTCAGTACCCATCCAGATTGGTACTTGTTATAGTCCTGTTGTCATCGGTTCCTGTTAATAATGTAACCGGCAATGGCGCGCAACGGCTCGCTTTTTTCTTTAAATTCCTTTTCCTTGTAACTGTCCAAAGCCGCCAAAGCATTGGCCACAAGCTGCTTTGAAAAATCTTTTGAACCTTCCAGGCCCAAAAGGGCAGGAAAGGTCATTTTGTCGTGCAGGGCATCGGTCCCCACGGCCTTGCCCATGACCTTGGGGTCACCCTCCACATTCAGGATGTCATCCATGACCTGAAAAGCAAGCCCGATATTTTGCGCATAGGTACCCAAAGCGTTTAACGCTTCCTTATTGGCACCGGCACTGATGGCCCCTGACGCAACACTGACTTCTATCATGGCCCCGGTTTTATGCCGGTGGATTTTCTTTAAATGGGCAAGCGCATCGGCGCTGTCCGCAGGAAGATCCTCCGGCTTCTTTTCAGCCTGCATATCAAGCATCTGGCCTTCCACCATGCCGTTTATACCGGCGGCTGCAGATATTTTTTTCACCAGAATCAACCGGGTTTCGGCATCGGGGAAAACCTTGAAACAGGACCCGGGTGCCGCAAGAATATGAAAGGCATGGGTTAAAAGTCCGTCTCCGGCCAGAATGGCAGTGGCCTCGGAAAATTGTTTATGACAGGTCGGAACGCCTCTGCGCAAATCATCATCATCCATGCCCGGCAGATCATCATGGATCAAAGAATAGGTATGAATCATTTCAATGGCACAGGAAGCGGGTAGGGCGATGAGTGGATCTGCTCCTAAGGCATGGGCCGTTGCCAGCGCCAGGGCAGGGCGGACCCGTTTGCCCCCGGCCATCAAAGAGTGCATCATGGCCTGCACAAGCTCGCGCTGTGGGTCTAGTTCATCAAAAACGTTTATCAACGCCTCATCAATCAGCTTTCGGTTCCGGAGCAAATATCCGGAAAGGTCAAAGGTGCTCATTGGTCTTCCTTAAAATCTGATACATTGGGCTTGCCGTCAGAATCCATGGTCAATTGGGTAATTTTTTGTTCGGTTTTATCTAAAATATCAAGGCAGAAACGGGTATTGGCAATCCCGTCTTCGTATTTTTTGACTGCCTTTTCCAATGTCAAATCACCGGATTCCATTTCTTTGACAATGCTTTCAAGCTGTTTTAGTGCTGACTCAAAGGTTTTCTTTGCCATATGTTTTTACAACCCGGGCATCCAGGCGTCCTTTAGATAAAATAATTTCAATGTCATCGTCTGAATTAAGCGTGTCAGCATCCATTACAACATGACCGCCAGCATGACTGCGGGTGATGCTGTAACCGCGCTTTAACACCGCTGACGGGTTTAAGGCCTCAAGCTGGACATGTTGTTTATTTACCCGATCTTTGCATTGCTTCAGGTAAGCATGAAAAAAAAAATCCAGATTTGCCTGAAGATCCTTAACATCCTTTATATATGTCGGAATGCAGGGTAGGGTGCCTGCAAGCGCTCTGTTAAGCCATTGGGTTCTCTCGCGCTGGTAAGTAATACGATTTTTGACCAGAGAAAATAATCTGGATTGGAGATCCTCGAGGCGGAACCTGAAATCATCCACAACCCTGGCCGGACTTTTAAGCCGACTGTATAAATCGTTTATACGTTCTCGTAGTTGAAGGATACGACGCTCAATTTTATTGTTTAACTCATTTTGCAATCCAAGAATTTGATGAACAATAGCCGTCTGGTCAGGCAAGGCCATCTGGGCCGCAGCCGATGGGGTAGGGGCCCGAAGATCGACGACAAAATCGGCAATGGTGAAATCAATTTCATGACCAACGCCCGAAATGACGGGGATTTCAGATTCAAAAACGGCCTTGGCCACGGTTTGGGTGTTAAATGCCCATAAATCCTCTAAAGATCCGCCGCCCCTGGCAATGATAATCAGGTCACAGGTTTTGACCGAATTGGCAAGTTCAATGGCCCGGGCAATCTCAAATTCTGCCGTGTCTCCTTGTACCTTGACGGGAATAATTTCAAGGGGAACGCTTGAACAGCGTTGTTTGGCCACTTGAATAATGTCACGAACCGCAGCACCCGTGCCCGAGGTGATCACATGGATGCCCGACGGCAAAAAAGGTATTTCTTTTTTGTGCGCCGTATCAAACCAGCCCATGGCAGCCAGTTTGGCCTTAAGCTGTTCAAAGGCCTGTTGAAGTGCGCCGGTACCTTCGGGTTCCATATGCTCAAAAATAAGCTGGTAGGCTCCCCGGGGCTCGTAAAGGGAGAGGCGGGCCATGCCTTTGACTTTCATTCCGTTTTCAGGGGTGAATTTTAAATGGCGTTTCTGTCCTTTAAAAATCACGCAGGAAATTACGGCAGCTTCATCTTTTAATGAAAAATAGGAATGACCTGAAGCAGGCGTTGAAAAATTTGAAATTTCACCTGTGATCCATAAAAAAGGATACTGATCTTCAAGCAGCTTTTTAATCTGTCTTGTCAGGGAGCCTACGGTGTAAACTTTATTATTTTTCTGTGGTATCATTCATTATTCCTGGCTTATGCGCAAAGTCAGTACTTATAAAATAAATCATTTATAAAAGTCAATAAGCGCAAAACCAGGTTTCCCCGTTGGTTGTGGTAAAGGTTAAAAGCAATTCTACTTTTTTAAACTTTTACAAGGTCTGATAATATATAAGAGGTAAATTTTTGGAGAAGAATGGACAGATAAGAAAGATATCCATTCAATTTCTAAATAATAGCATTGATATTGATATGTCAAGAAATATTTAATTATTATAATAAAATTCAGTAAATAAGGATTATCCAGTTCTGGGAAACTTGACCTCACCACTCAAAAATCGTTATTCACGATTATTTCAATTAATAAATATTTAAAAATCGTCATTTCCGTTCATTTTTCTTTAATAAACTTTGTTTTTATTTAAAACCCTGAAAATTAACAAAAATAAATGAAAATTAAGATTATTATATGAGGGTAGGGGGGCAGGACATGCAAAGTAGGCCCACTTTTTCAAAGGGGTCTACTTTGCGTCCTGCCTTATTCGCTCTGCTCAACGGAAACTTATTCACTCTGTTCAACGTAACAAGCTAAAATTCCTAAAAAACATTTGCGTATCAACATAAGACCGATCATAATAGATCACCCCATGAGAAGCCTTTTGTTGCCATTATTTAGTGTCTGAGGAGTGGCTTCTATGCTTGTATTTTTAACCGCCACCTTTTGTGCTAAAAATTTTTTATTGAAATCCACAAGTATAAAATCTTTTTGGTCGGTTTTATTTTGAAGGGTTTTATAGAAACAAGCATCGCTTGCTGTTTAAAAACCTATGTATGGATTGTGATGAGTGAAATAATTAGTCTTAGATGAAATTTTTGTAACTCCATAACAAGTCGTCATAAATATTTATTTTTATTTATG
Organism: Desulfobacter hydrogenophilus; assembly: GCF_004319545.1. NCBI lineage: Bacteria > Pseudomonadati > Thermodesulfobacteriota > Desulfobacteria > Desulfobacterales > Desulfobacteraceae > Desulfobacter > Desulfobacter hydrogenophilus. The sequence continues at coordinate 4,111,803 of NZ_CP036313.1, forward strand.
CCAAATTATTTAGTTCTATTGAAATAGCTTATTTATAGGTGTCTGGGGCTGATGACAACTTGGCATAAAATCATAATAACTTGAATTATTACTATTTGGTATGAATTCTGCTGTATGGGGTGTTACATGGCTTTGATGCTTTTTAGTGTATTGATTTTACTATGTTTTTTTATTAATCCGTACTTATTAAGACGCTATTTTCAACGATGGAATCTGAAGTCGCTGAACTCTTGGATGTTCTTTATGTCGTTTTAAAGACTATTGAAACGTCAGTTGATGAAGTCTTCCCGGATCTCAGTCATGATGTCAGGGAAAAATTTTTAGATATCCAATTAAAGTTTGATAGTGTCTCTAAATTGTTCAGCTATCAACAATTTAATGGTCGGGATTATTCAAGAGCCGTGAATATAGTCAAGGATCGTGGTTATGCCTCAATTTCCGAATTATCCAGGGAACTGGGAATTATTTACAAAGAATCCGTAGAGATGATTGATGAGATGGAACGACAGGGAATTGTCAAAACTCTTGACCAAGAAACGCCCGTTAAAGGCATTAGAACTTATAATTATGGTTATCACCAAAACGAATAGTATTTTTTCCCGGGATTTGATTATGTTTCCTTCAATGTCACGGGGGCATGTCTACCTACCACTCCTCGGCGCTTGTGAATACTCTGCTCTGAAACATAAGGCTTGCGCAGGAATAGACCGTTATGATTCTTGATGACTATCTGATTATTCTGGAAGCTGAAAAAGGGTATTCTGCCCATACGCTTCGTGCCTATTTTACGGATATAAAGAGCTTTACCTTTTTCTATCTGGATACCTGCAACTGCAGGGATGAAAACTGGCAACAGACCTTTGAAAAAATGGTCCAACAGGTAGACAAGACGATCGTGCGCAGATATCTTGCAGCCCAGACTGACTTGAAAAAAAGTAAAAGAACCCTTTCAAGGCGTCTATCAGCATTAAAATCTTTTTTTGATTACCTGGTCAGATCCGGGATGATCTCGTTAAATCCTGCTGATGCCATTCCTTTTCCAAAACTGGAAAAAACCCTTCCCAAAGCCATGGATATTGATGATATTTTCAGGCTGTTGGACACCATGAAAAGAGATACATGGATGGACAGACGCAATCTTGCCATGTTTGAGACCTTTTATTCCACGGGCATGCGAATCGGTGAGCTTCACATGCTTAATACCCAGGATATTGATTTTAATGCCGGGCTTATCCGGATTCTGGGCAAGGGAAACAAGACGCGCATCATACCCGTGGGCAAACGCTCCCTTGATGCCATCCAAACTTATCGGGCAGATCTCAAGGAAAATTTTTCTGCCGTATTCTTAAATAAAAATCTTGGAAGGCTTGGCAGGCGGTCCATTCGACGTATTTTTGATAAGGTGGTCTTGGAATGCGGTTTAGGCTTGAAAATATCACCCCACACCCTGCGGCATACCTTTGCCACTCATATGCTGGATTCCGGTGCAGATCTTCGAGGTATTCAGGAAATATTGGGCCATGCCAGCCTGTCTACAACCCAGGTGTATACTTATGTGAGCATGGATCGCCTGATGGCGGTGTACGACAAAGCCCATCCACGAAGATAATTTGAAAATCATCAAGCTCTTCATAGATTCGACGGTTATCTTTGCCCCTGGCATTAAACGCCTGAACATTGATGATCATCACGTTGATCCCGGCATCCGAAGAAAAGCTTTCAAGGTTATGGAGTTGCTTGGAGTTGTAAATAAAAAATTTGGGCTTGATCATAAGATGGGGCACCCAGACGGAGACTTAATTTGTATTGTATATAACAAACTGTAATGACTATTTTTATTTTTCCCCTAAAAAGGTTAAGACAAAATGGCCGACGTTATGACCAAATCCAAAAATTTGGCTTTCTTGTTGTATGTTTCTTGAAAGTATTCTGCCCTGATCTCCAAGGACTTATAGACACCTTTCCGGATAGCAATGCTGGGCACTACAATTATAAATTTGGTTCAGCCGAAACACTTATTCATTTCAAAAATGTTTTTTATATAGCAATAGGTTTTCCCGGTTCCGGTCTTCACCTCCACGTCAAGGTTTAATGATGACACCTTGTTTTTAACCAGGCTTTGGGATTGCGACAGATTCTGAAGGCGCTGTGCCTCCTATATATTTTGAAGAATCTGCTGCTCAGTGTGTTTGGCCGCCCTTTAAAACAATCCACAACAGACTCAACTGCGATTGTCTGATAAGCCTGCTTTTTAAATTTTAGCTTAATTTTAAACTACTTAGTATATTTTATTCTGCATTTATTCTGCAAAATATTTATTTTATTCTGCAATTTTCCATTGAGGAGCCTTTTTAGAGCCCTTATTTTGAATTTTTCCTGATCTTCGAAGTTTGGTAAGAAGATTGGCAATTTTTTTCTTTTTTTGTTCATTATCCAAAACACTGCTTAATTTATCCAAAAGCAATTTATCGATCTCCCCACGAGACGCTTTGTTAAATTTTTTCAAATAATCAGTGATCAGTTTGCAGTAATAATCGTCATCTTGGGCTCTTGTTTTTATGTAATCGGCTTTACTGGCTGTCACTTTGGCCACCGTAGCAGATACATGTAAATGAGGTTTACGTCCCTCGATTAACCCCAGCCTTCGCAGGCGCTTGATCATATCATCCGACAATGGCAACCTTTTTTGAACTCTGTCTAATGCCAGGATTTGATCAAGGGGCAAATTTGTCTTTTGAATAAGCATCCGGCTATACGCCGGATCAACTATTTTCCCATGAATTCTAAGCTTAACCGCATTGGATTCACTTAAATCAAAATCAGGCATTGGAAAAAAACGACGTGCCTGGGCAACGTGGATGGAATGAATACCATACCCCATGGTGTCAATCATATTCAATTCAGTCATTGCCTGGGCCAGGAAAGGATTGCGATACCGGCGCGGCGTTTTATTTCCGATAATATAGTCTTCGGGAAGTCCTTCAAAAAATCGGCCTTCGTTTTCAAAATACAGACAATCCGGCTGTTCCGTCACAATGATACGTCCGTTACGTGAGTAATCTTGGTGAGCGATACAATTGTGCAGTGCTTCTAAAACAATACGTTGATCGTATTTGGAAACCTCGACGGCAAACAGTTGATCATCCGGAAGAATGCGGACCTGAATATTTCGTATCCTTCGATATACACTTGTTGTATTCAGGAAAAAAGGCAGTCCGAAATGTTCATACGCCCGTTCAGGCCCTTCAAGTTTCCAGGTGATCTGCCCTGGATGTGGGGACAGCAGATACGCTGATTCCGGTTTTCCCAACAAAAGTATTGTTGTGCGTGTAATTCTGCCATCCTGGGTTAATTTGGCCCGGTCAAGAAACGTCTTCATGGGCCAACCCATAACCTCTTCGCTGGAAAATCGGTTTGCATATTTTTGTGCAAACGACTCACGTGCTTTTTGCAGGGCATCCGTGTCAAGGTGATCAAAAGTTCCATCAAGGATGATCTGGGCAGACCAGTCTTCAATCATCGTCTGTTGACGGATATTATCAAGCTTATCAAGTCCCAGATGGGTTAAGCTTTCACCGGCACGGGCATAATAATGGCCTTTCCATGCAATGGGCATTCCCAAAGGCGCGGAAGGCACTTCAAAGAGCACAACACGTCCCTGAGAGAGCTGCAATTCATAAATATTTCGAAACGTGATGCTTGGCTCTGTACTGTCAGCAATCTGCATTTTTGTGCTTTGCAGTCGTTCAGAATCCAGGCGGTAATTAGACCCCACCACAGAACGGGTTTTATTGTTAACGCCAAAAATCAACCAGGCACGTTCCAATCCGCGCAAATTTGCTTCGTTGGCCAGGGCAGAAAAATAAGAGCCAATTTTATCCGTTTTATCATCGTTGCCGGCTTCTTTAAACTCAACAATTTCACTTTCCCATGCATCAATCGTGTGCGGACTCATGAGTTTAAAAATTTGTTCTACGTTTATTTTTACACTGTCGTCCTTAAAGCCGGAACACCCCGGATTATCCCTGTCACTTCCGGGGGCATTATATCTTTACAGAAACTTTTTGTGTTGCTAATCATTATATTTAAGAACATGCTCTTTTGAAAGATTAAGAATCTTTTTACCTGTAAACAACCGGGAAAAAAGTAACGACTGGTCTGAAGAACTGAAAACTAAATGGGGTGACCATATGAGTTCTGCATCAGTTAGATATTTTATTATCACAGATGAATCCGAAATCCTCCGAGTGTCAATCAATAAGTTCAAACGTCTTTTAGAAGCAACAAGTGAGGAAAAATTAGAAAGATTCGCCGGAAAGCGTGTGCGTGCTGCAGAAATTTGTGTAAAGATTGAGCACCGAAAGCCAATTGAGGTTATACGTGCTATTTATTATTATTTGCACTTCAATGAAAAAGGTATCCTTGATAAAGAGTATTTAATAAAAAGTCGCGATATTGTATTTGCTGCAGGTGAGATTTCCAGCATATTCATAGAAAAAGAACAAGGAAATGTAATCAATGCACAGCAGGAGTTTGCAAAAAGGCAACGTGATCATGCTGTATGGTGGAAACCTAATATGCAACTTGAACGCAATATCTTAGATGCTTCTATTGATGAGTTTAAGTGTAAAAGATTATAATTATATAGGGCAAAAAGTATAATGACTGGAGGACAAAATAGAACGCAAATCAAAACCGGACAAACCGTATCCATTGTATTAAAAAAAGACCAAAGAACAGGCGTCCTGACCCAAGGCGTCGTAAAAAATATTTTAACAAAATCGTCTTTCCATCCCCATGGTATAAAAGTCCGATTGAAAAATGGCCTTGTTGGCAGGGTTAAGATCATTTACGGTTAAAAATTCAGATTCACCATGTATTTTAAAATCACATATTCAGCCATTTATAACTGGAAAGGTTCAGGGACCGAACGGGAACAGAACGATCCAAACCTTATGGATTCATTTTGTCATTTGATCATTGCTCAAGAAGCAACTACCGAGGCCACCTGGATAACCCTAATCGATCAAGGCGAAGATACAGGTGTGCCGACAACCAACTGTATCCATTATATTATCCCAAGAATTTGTGAAAGATTTAAATTGAAGATAGCCAACCTACGTGTTTTTGAAGTCTGGCCTTACCATCAAGGAGACCTCAGGCTGAAATATACAGAAGTTGTGATATCCGATATAAGTTTTGACGATGACAATGAGCGTGTGCTTCGAAATTCCTGGAGACCAACCGATGATCAGGATGCCAAGATCCTGGATCAACTCATTAAGACAGTTGGTGATAAAGTCATCTGTGAGGAAGTTTAATGGCATACAATATGAAAATTAAGGACACTTCTTTTGACGATACCCATGAGTTGCCCTTACCGAAGATGTCGGAAATACCATTCAAGCCGGATCTTCAAACGATAGATAGGATTAAAACCACTATGTTCGGTTCATATGAATTTTAGGGAAATACTGTTTGTAAGCGGAGTTGGACAATGAAACAGATTATCAAAAATATTTATCATGTAGGCGATAACGAATGCTCAGTCTATATGGTGGATACACAATCGGACCAGGGATTGGTTCTGATTGATGCAGGCATGAATTTGGATATGATCAAGCACATCTCATCTTTGGGACTGAGGTTTGAAGATATTCAGCACTGTATTTTGACCCATTGCCATATTGACCATATCGGTGGCTGTGCAGAATTAAACCGGGCGTTACCAAACATAAAATTCTATGCTCATGAATTAGATGCGGCTCCAATTGAAGAGCCTGGTCATGATGGCAAGACTGCGGCATCCTGGTATGGTGTGAAATATGAGCCGGTTAAATTGTACAGGAGATTAGAATCAGATACGACTCTCACCCTTGGAAATTGTGTGTTTCAATGTATCCATACGCCTGGACATACGCCTGGATCAATATCGGTTCTTGTTGAGTCAGAAGGGAAGAAGGTCTTGTTCGGACAAGATCTGCACGGTCCTTTTAATGACGGTTTTTTATCCAATCTACAGGATTATCAATTGTCTATGCAGAAATTGTTGGATCTGAGTGCAGACATTCTATGTGAAGGTCATTTTGGGATTTTTCAACCAGCTGATGAAGTCAAAAAGTATATTGAAACACACAAATTTCAGAATCAGCCGTAGATACAGTAATGAACGAAAGAACGCAAACCATCAGGCAGGAAATTATAAATCACCTTGAAAATGGTCCCATGACTTTACGGGATATTTCACAATCTGTTGGTATTATGGAGAAGGATGTTGCCCATCATTTAGAATTCATAGATAAAACTGTCCGGACCCAAAAGAAAAGAATTCTAATGGAAGCTTACTACTGCCTGAATTGTGGATTCGAGTTCAAAAACAGGAAAAAATTCAAAAAGCCTGGTAAATGCCCTTCTTGCAGAGATGGTAGGATAGCTCCAACTGTTTTCTGGATCGAATCTTAAATTAACGCCCTAGCGCCTCCATGCCTTAAATATGCCCATGAGCAGGCGTGGCATAATGGCCACAACCATTTTCAGGCTGCATTGCTGGGTCCCTCTGTAAGCATTTCGGTTCGGGACGGTAATTTGACATTAGCCACCTGGCAGCAGGTTGCGGTGATCAATCATAACAATGGCCCCAGAAAGCGCGCTGTTTTGTTGACACTTGTTGGACGTTCATAGCTCTGATTAGGCCAAATGCCATGTTCATGGACCGAAAATCAAGATTATTGGAGATTATCCTGACCACCGCCAGGATGGCAAGGAAGAATTTAAACTCCAGGAATTTAATTTTTACAGAGCGGTACATTGATCTGTTATTGGTTAGGGACTCTGGGCACCACATAGTCCGGTTACATACCGGTCACCGCTTTTCATTTCTTTGAACTTTTACTTAATCTTGGTTTGAAAAGCTATCTAATTTATAGATCAGATGATCTCAGACGTTTTAAAGAACTGGAAGGGATTGGAGGATTGTGAGTTTCAACCTAAATGCCAAACTTTTTCAATCTTGTCAGTTGGACCACGAGAATATCCTTGATATATATGAATACCCCCGGTATTGATATGTCTAAATGTAAATCTGATTAGGCCATCTCAATTTTTCAATAGCGCTAATTTCAGGGCGGGGTACAAATTAACAAAATTTAAAAATATAAAAACAGTTATCGAACGACATCCCGGACATCAATAAAGAGTCGAAGTGACAATTCGTTTTTAAATAATTATACTACAAGTATTAGACTGTTAACTATTTATTTAACAAAAGCCTTTAATGAAAAAAATTAAAATTACAACGAACATCCCTCCCCTGATTCTCATTGGAACGATTATTGTTCTTTTCCCAATTTTCGCCTTTATGACGATTGACAGGATCAACAAGCAAAAAGAGCAAAGTATAAACCTGCTGCTTGAAAAGGGCACTGCATTGATCAGGGCATTTGAGGCCGGAACCTATACAGGAATGATGAATATGAGGTGGTCTGGTACTGCTGTGGAAAATCTGCTGGCAGAAACCGCTGCACTGCCCGACATTTCTTACCTGTTTATTGTAAATAAGGATGGGGAAATACTGGTTCACAATCAGAAAAAAAAAGAAGGAAACCTGTATGGCCGGGATCTGGATCTTCAGGCTGTGATTAAGGAGAATAAAACCGGATGGAGAATTATAGAAGATCAAAGCGGTAATCAGGTATTTGAGGTACACAAAAAATTTTCACCGCTAAACACGAACAGATCACAGCGCTCAAACTTGATGATGGGCATGCATCGCAGAATGCATGGCAATTGGTTCAATGAGATTGATTTGTATAAAGATACGATAATTTTTGTCGGCCTTGACATGGAATTGATCACAAGTGCAGACAGGAGTGATACCCAGCATGCGATAATGATGGGAATAATTCTGGCGTTGATAGGGTTTACCGGGTTCGTCCTGGTATTTATCGTTCAGCGGTACAGCCAGGCTAGATCATCTCTTTCAAGAATACAGGTATTCTCCGATAATCTTGTGGAAAATATGCCGATAGGGCTGATCGCCACTGATATGAACAGCCGGGTCATTTCAATCAATCCCGCAGCTTCAGCTATTCTGGATATCTCTCAGGATCTCAATCTACAGGGGATCGACAATGTTCTTCCCGGTGAAATCAGACATCTGCTTGAAACAATTCCAGGCGAAAAGGGCCTGATTGAAAAAGAGATTATAATTAAAAGAGGTGACAAGTCAGAGAGTACACTGGAAGCAATTGTCAGTCCGCTATTTGATAAAGAGGGAACTTCTCTGGGCACCCTGCTGATCCTGCGTGATAAAACAGAACTTCATCGTCTTAGAACCGAGATTGAACAAAATAAACGGCTTGCTGCAATCGGCAGGCTTGCGGCTGGCGTGGCCCATGAGATAAGGAACCCTTTGAGTTCCCTGAAAGGATACGCTACTTTTTTCAAAGAGATTTTTGATCCTGATTCTGAAAACTTCACGATAGCCGACACGATGACCAAAGAGGTAGACAGGCTGAATCGAGTGGTTGGGGAGCTGGTAGAACTTGCCAAACCGGTAGCTGTTTCAGGAAGTCCAGTCGATGTTGGCGCGCTTGTTTCCGAATGCCTGCAGTTGATCGCCTATGAACCGGATGCAGAACATATCGAAATAAACACAGCTATCGAACCTGGGCTGCCCCAGATCAATGCGGATGCGGACAGACTGAAACAGGTATTGCTTAATCTCTGCCTCAATGCAATTCAGGCCATGGAAAATTCAGGTGTATTGAATATTAAAATATATAATGAAATGTCTGGTGAAACCATTATTATTGAAGTGTCTGATACAGGATGCGGAATAAAGCAGGAAGAACTTCATGATATTTTTGAACCTTATTTCACGACAAAGCTTTCCGGCACAGGACTTGGACTGTCTATCGTGCATAATATCGTAAAGGCTCATAAAGGGAGAATAGAGGTTTCGAGCAAACAGGGAAAAGGTACGGTATTTAAAGTTTTTTTACCCAAAAGGATATCCTGAATATGAAAAAAAACAAAAGCACGATTCTGGTTGTTGATGATGATCAGACTCACCGGAATATGCTTAAAACATTATTGGCCAAATGGGGGTATCTCATTGAGGAAGCGGACGACGGGCAGGTTGCCATTAATCTGGTTGAAAAAAAGCCCTACGATCTGATTCTTATGGATATTAAAATGATAAAAGTCTCCGGACTGGTTGCCTTGGCTGAAATAAAAAAAATAAATCCTGCCATACCCGTAATTATCATGACGGCTTTTTCTTCCGTCCAAACTGCGGTAGATGCTTTGAAGAATGGTGCATACGATTACCTGACCAAGCCGTTTGACTTCGACAAGTTGAAACTTACTATCCAACGTTCTCTTGAACACACCCGGCTCAAAAAAGAAAACCTACAGCTCAGGGAGAGTCTCGGAAAAAATTTTGACTGCAGTAATATCATTGGCAGACATGAATCCATGAAGGAACTGATTCAGACCGTTTCTCAGGTTGCCGGGACAGATGCCACTGTGCTAATCAACGGGGAATCAGGCACAGGGAAGGAGTTGATCGCTGGTGCGCTTCATTACAACAGTCATCGGAAAAATGGACCTTTTATAAAAATCAATTGTGCGGCAATTACGGAGACATTACTGGAATCTGAGTTGTTCGGCCATGAAAAAGGCGCTTTTACAGGCGCAAACCGCAGTAAAGAAGGGAAATTTCAACTGGCCGACCATGGAAGCATTTTTTTAGATGAAATCAGTGAGACATCAATGTCCATGCAGGTCAAACTGCTAAGAGCACTGCAGGAAAGAGAAATCACGCCTGTTGGCGGGGAAAGATCAATCAAAATAGACACCAGGATAATTGCGGCAACCAATAAGAATCTCGTTGACCTGATAGCCGGCGATGATTTCAGAGAAGATTTGTATTATCGCTTGAATGTCATCAGTCTAAAAGTTCCTCCTTTAAGGCAGAGGACCGGCGATATACCTCTTCTTGCACAGCATTTTTTAAAGATCTATTCTGAAAAAAACAACAGACCTATTAAGGGGTTCACCCCGGATGGAATGGACAAGCTGACAAATCATAACTGGCCGGGAAATGTCCGGGAGTTAATGAATACAATTGAGAGAAGTGTTATACTTTCAACCCGGAACTATCTGGGAGCCCATGAAATCCAGATCGAAGATAAAAGCGCCGAATCGTCAGAGACCGGAAATCGCAACAACAATTCAATCGATTTAGGAGACAGATCTCTGCACGAGATTGAAAAACTTGCCATATTGAAAATGCTGGAAAAGACAGGAAATAATAAGAGTGAAACCGCCAGGCGGTTAGGTATAGCCAGAAGGACCCTTCACCTAAAACTCAAAGAATACGGCGTCATGGATTAATTGTGAGATGGTGGTTGATACCCTTGATCCCATCCAGCAAAGGATATGCTTAATTACAGATTTTAAAATATAAGGATGGCTATATTTTATCCAAATCAGTGGCTAAAAATTATCCACTCTTTCTTAATCAAATAAAAACCCATCAAGCTTAAAGATCAATATTCTCTTTTATTTCAAATCATTGAATGAAAAATATAAGGCGGCACGTGTCTTGTTCTTTATCGTATTAAAAGTAATCATAAATATAAGGAGGTTATCATGACACGTTCACAAGCCCAAAAATTAAGGGTACAAAAAGATTTGGTCTGCGGGATGGATGTTGCCTCCGAAAATGCTCAATTTACTTTTGAACTGGACAACAAGACCTACTACTTCTGCGCAGCAGCCTGCCGTGACAAATTTGAAAAGCCCCCTGATAAATACCTGAAACACAGTTCATTTTTTCTCAAAAGATGGTGGGACAATTATTTGAAACGATTGAACAAAGTCACCAACGGCAAGTCCCAGTGCTGCCATTAGACAAAGCGGAAAGCCGCGGTCACATATTTTATGATCCGGTTGGTTTTCCGGATAACCGGTTTTTATCTGCTTCACTGACTCGGTTTAATGCAGCTGGAGTTCTGGTATCCTTTGACATGTTCCTGATATTTTTAAGGCAGTTGCATCATAGTCTTGCAGACCTTGCCATGGCAGCAAGCAGCATATCCGTGGTCACAAACAGTTTCAGACTGTACAACGCAAAGGAGACGAACAATGAAAAAAGAAGATATGATGCATACAAGAGGGCTTGTTATTAAAAAAGAAAAGAACGGATTTGCACAGGTCGTCATGGATCGAAAAAGTGCCTGTTCAGGGTGTGATACGGGGAAGGTGGACAAGTGCCGCTCCTGTCTGACAGGAACGAAAATAAAAGCCAGGGTTCACAATTCCAAAGGTGCTGAGGAAGGGGACATTGTTACGGTCAGTATGAGCCGGGCAAAAATCATGAAAGGGGATGCCGCTTTTTATTTGATCCCAGTTATTTTCCTGATTGCAGGGGCCTTTATCGGTTCTTCTCTTGGGGATTTTTTGACGATCGACAACAGCATCTCAGCCATAATTGGTGGATTTGTCAGTCTTGTTTTCGGATTTTACATTGTCCGGAAAATATCCGAGCGCATGAATTCAGACCAGGGACTGGTCCCGGAAATTACGGAGATCGTCTCTTCAGGTTCCAGTAACATCCCGGTCAAATGAAATACAGATAGCTTATATTCTGGTAGTGGTAACTTTAATAATCAAGGGATGGTCATAAAAATTTGCTTTTTTCTTTAAATTCTTCGATATCAATTTCACCATTTGCCAAACGTTTTTTCAATAAATCCAACGCGGTCTGATGGGCATTGTCTGACTGGCTCAGCTTAATTATCCACCGGACAACAAGGATTAATATAACCAGAAGGATTACCCAGAAAAAAATCATCGACCAGCCCATATATCCGCCGCCCATCATGTGAGCGCCTGGATAGAAGGCCTGGGTGTTACCCCATCCGGCAATGGAACTTCCTGTAAAAACAAATAGTATGGCTAATACCCATATGCCAAGGGAAATTATATTTTTCATCATCTTCACCTGCTTTCATTTTAATATTGAAGATCTCCTCAGGCGACTTAACCAAAGACTAAATGCCGGGGTAAGGTCAAACGTATACCCCGACATTGTGATCAATGTTTAGAAACAGCCACCGTATCCGTGTCCACCCATGCCCATGCCGTAATTAAAACCAGGGGCTTTGTCAGAAAAAAGCTTCTGCATTTCTCTTTTATGGTCAAAACGTTTTTTTTCAATCTTTGAAGACAGATCAAACAGTTCTTTTTCTAACGTGTCTATTTTAGTCTGGTCTTTCTCAGGCTTTGAATATTCCTTATTCAATTCGACGCGTTTCTGGTAATATTCACTTCTAACCTCCTGAGTTTCTGAGAAAAATTTATTCATCTGGTCGTGCATCATCTGCTGATCTTCCACGGACAGATCATTCCACATGTGGCCGCCCATATGGTAGCCATCCATCATGCCGTAACCACCCCTGTGATAGCCGCCCCCCATGTTATAGCCACTGCCATGGGCAAATGCATAGGCTGCAAAAGCGGTAAGAAGAAGGATGGTTCCGAGAATAAAAACTTTTTTGATTGAATGATTAGTCATGTCTATAAACTCCTTTATATTTGGGTTGCTAAAATCAATGCCAACGCATTTGTAATTGTATAATTCAACAACTATGCCAAAACTGTATCGTGCTGATATTACATGCAATGTCCATGTTTTTGAAATCTTAATTAAAATTGACTGGTTAATTTTTAGGCAGAAGGCGGATAATTATTAGGCACCATATCATGGATATGATGCTGGATTACTTGATTGATATATAAGCTACAATTAAAGATCGCACCATCGAAGTCTATTGAGAACCTACAAAGAACACATGGGAAATGCCGACCTTGACATATACCCTACCAGGGCATAGTATATAGTATGACATATCAATTATAAAGGAGGCACATGAACCCCGGATATAAAGACCAGATACCCAGTTTAAATCGTATTGAAGGACAGATTAAAGGTATCAAAAAAATGGTAGAGGACGGCCGGTACTGTGTTGACATTTTAACTCAGCTCAAAGCAGTTAAAGCGGCTGTTCACAAAGTCGAGCAGGAGATACTAAAATCACATATGCAGCATTGCTTAATGCATGTAGTGCAGTCAAAAAATGAAAACGATATTTTAGAAAAGATTGAAGAATTAATGCAGCTCTTAAGCAAGCGAATATAAAAAGGGGGGTCATTATGAGTATTAAGACCCAACTATTAGATATCAATGGCATGACATGCGGCGCATGCGTTCGTCATGTCGAAAATGCCGCAAAAGAGGTGCCGGGCGTTAAAGACGCTTCGGTAAATTTTGCGACAGAAAAGTTGAAAGTTTCATACCAACCTGAAAAATTTAAAATAGAGGATCTAACAGCAGCAATAAAGAAAGCAGGATACGAAGGATATCCTGAGAAGACGGAAAATTCAAAGACGTTTGGCGTCAAAGGGATGACCTGCGCAGCATGTGTAAAGAGAGTAGAAGATGCAATTGCCGATGTGAAAGGGATAAAATCGGCAACAGTTAATTTGGCAACCGAGAAAGTCCGTATAACTTTTTCAGATAATGAACTGGATCTTTCTGATATTTTCCATGTGGTTGAAACAGCAGGCTACCAACTTGTGGAAGCCGGTGAAGAAGAGTCTGAAAATAAGAAAAACATAGAACTTAAACGGCAATTTACCAGCCTTGTTGTTTCCATAGGTTTTGCGATTCCATTGCTTCTTATTGCCATGCTTGAGATGGTCGGCATTCCCCTTCCGGACTTTATCAGTCCGATGCACAGCCCGAAAACGTTTGCTGTGAGTCAACTATTCCTCACGATTCCCATAATTTTCTGCGGTCTCCATTTTTATGTTAAAGGGTTTCCTGCCCTTTTCAGGGGGCATCCAAATATGGACTCTCTCATCGCCATAGGTACAACCTCAGCTATCGTTTACAGTGCGTTTAATACCGTCCTGATACTGACAGGCAGGACGGATCTTGTGATGCACCTGTATTATGAAACTGCCGGGGTGATCATCGCATTAATAAAGGTTGGAAAATATATGGAGGCTGTCAGCAAAGGCAAAACATCAGGCGCAATAAAAAAACTGATGGGATTACAGCCTAAAACAGCTATCCTTGTGAAAGAGGGTAAGGAATCCATTGTCCCGATTGAGCAAGTTGTTCCAGGTGATGTGCTCTTGGCAAAGCCTGGAGAAAAAATTGCTGTGGACGGTACTGTTCTTGAAGGACGCACATCGGTCGATGAATCCATGTTGACAGGGGAAAGTATCCCGGTTGACAAAACAGCCGGCGATACGGTTATAGGTGCCAGCATGAATCAGACCGGAACGATTCGTTACCGCGCAGACCGAGTCGGCAAAGAAACAGCGCTTGCCCAGATCATTCAGTTGGTTGAGGAGGCCCAGGGGAGTAAGGCGCCTATTGCAAGAATGGCTGATATCATTGCCGGCTATTTTGTTCCGGTGGTTATTGGTATCGCCCTGGTTTCAAGTGGTGCCTGGTTTATCGGCGGTGCAGAAATAAGCTTTGCGCTGAAAATTTTTATTGCAGTACTTGTGATTGCCTGCCCTTGCGCCCTGGGACTTGCAACGCCGACGGCAATTATGGTCGGTACAGGACGGGGGGCTTCTCTGGGTATTTTGATCAAGGGTGGTCAACCTTTGGAAATCGCCAGCCGGGTTAAAACCATTGTGTTTGATAAAACCGGCACCATCACAGAGGGTGAACCAAAGGTGACCGATGTTATCGCATTTAACGGTTTTGAAAAAAATGAAGTTTTACAGTTTTCAGCATCAGCAGAAAAAGGATCTGAACATTCTTTAGGTGCCGCCATTGTAAAAGAATATGAAAAGCTGGATACGCCCTTCCATCAGCTGAACGATTTTACTGCAGTGGCAGGCCGGGGCATTCGGGCAAACGTAAATGATAGAAACCTGATGCTTGGCAATATTGAATTCATGACTGAAAATAATATCTCTGCAAACGATATTCCAGAAGCCGACATCTTATCTAAGGAAGGTAAAACAGTCATGTATTTGGCATTGGATGGGAAATTAGCCGGGATCATTGCGGTTGCAGACGTCGTGAAATCCGATTCAGCGGATGCCATTGCAAAACTCCACAAGATGGGAATTAAAACGGTAATGCTGACTGGTGACAACAAACTAACGGCTGCCGCCATAGCAAAACAGGTGAAAATAGATGAAGTCGTATCGCAGGTCATGCCTGGCGAAAAAGCGGAGAACGTTAAACAACTTCAAGCTGACGGCTCGTTTGTGGCTATGGTTGGCGATGGTATAAACGATGCACCTGCATTGGCTCAGTCAGATATTGGATTCGCAATTGGATCTGGAACCGATGTGGCTATGGAATCTGCAGGTATTGTTTTAATGCAAAACAGCCTGAGTGGCGTTGTGACAGCAATACAACTGAGCCGGGCGACTTTACGGAATATAAAAGAGAATCTGTTTTGGGCATTTGCCTACAATACAGCGGGGATTCCCGTGGCAGCAGGCGTTCTATATTTATTTGGAGGACCGGTATTGAACCCGATGTTTGCTGCTGCAGCCATGGCAATGAGTTCTGTATCCGTTGTAACCAATGCCTTGAGATTAAGATATTTTAAACCGGATGAAGGAATACAGTATCCTGATCAAAATATAAAATCTGAAAACAAGGAGACGGAAATGAAAACAAAAATCAACATTGATGGTATGAGTTGTATGCATTGTGCAAAAACCGTAACAGAGAAACTCAATGGTGTTGAGGGGATTTCTTCAACCACGGTTAATCTTGAAGAAAAGCATGCGATTGTGGACTCAAATTCTCCCGTGGACGAGGCGCTTGTTACCCAGGTGATAACTGATGCGGGTTACAAAGTCTTGGGAATTGAAGCACATAAGTAATAAAAAGTATGATTATTTTAGGTGGAGACTATGCCAAAACGGGGGGTGAAAGTTACGAAAACATGACTGATAGCAACAGGGGCGAATTTGTTACTCCAAGTGCATGTTCAGACCCTTAACGGAGATTTACAGGTGACGGATTTACCCTAAATTTTTAGCGACACCCATAGTAATAAGAATGCAACCGTTTAAGATTCGTTCTAACGGCTGCATTTTTTAGTAACATAAATTTCTCAATAGCACCGCTTTTAGAGAGAGTTACAAATCAGCAAAATTTAGAAATACAACCGAGCGAGCCTTTTGTCTATAAGTGTTCGTTTTTCAGAGAGCTGTACCGGATACAACATATTGGGGCGCCGCGAGGGCGCAGGATACCAGCGGATGAAGGTTTCGCCTGAGAAATTGTCGGTTGACCCGGGTAACTGCCCAGAGAGTGGGACAGGGAGACCTCTCTGCTGCACTTATAGGTGCCGATAACTGGCTTTCCTACCGTGAGAGCTTTCATTTAAAAACAAGGAGGAGAATGAATCGTTTTTTGTTAGAGAATGAAACTGTAATTGATAGGCAGACGGGTTTGATGTGGACAAAAAATGCCGCTTTATTAGATTTCCCCATGAGTTGGAATGAGGCTTTAAATATTGTTAAAGAGCTCAACAAATCAACCCTTTATGGCTACCAAAATTGGAAAATCCCCAATCGTAAAGAATTATTGAGTTTGATGAGTCATAATACGATTAATCCAAGTCTGCCAATCGACCATCCTTTTACAAACGTATTTACCGGTTACTATTGGACTTCTTCAACTTGTGCAAGATTGCCTGATCAGGCATGGTACATTCATTTGGGAGGTGCCAGAGTATTCAAGGGAATGAAATATGGTTCATATATGGTTTGGCCTGTCCGAACTGTAGAAAGCCCGAATAAAAGCAAATTGTTTCAGACCGGGCAAAAGACTTGTTTTGATGAAAGCGGTATTATTATAGATTGTCATGATACCGGTCAAGATGGCGAGTTACAGGCAGGCATTGAGTTCACCAGGGATCGTTTCATAAATAATAAACAGACTATCTATGACAATGATACAGGTCTGACATGGTTACGAGATGCAAATTTCCATAGTGAAATGACGGATTGGGCTTCGGCTTTTAATTTGATTTCAAAGATGAATACAGAACTGGTATATGGACACAATGATTGGCGAGTCCCCAATATTATTGAACTGGAGAGTTTAACAGATATGAGCCAACATTCTCCAGCTTTGCTGGATGGTCATTTATTTAATGATGTACAGAAATTTTATTGGTCTTCAACCACGAGCATGTATGATACGAATTATGCATGGGTATTGTATATGGTAGACGGATCTATTGGCGTTGGATATAAGCCGTTATCGGAATTTTATCTCTGGCCTGTAAGAGGAAAAGAAAAAATGATGATCTTATGACTGCTAACTAAGCAAATTCAGCCGATGCGAAAAGCCGCACGCCTGATTAGCGACGTTGATTTTCAGTATTTTTTTAGAAAAACAAAACCCCGCAATGTGTCTATTTATGTTGTGTGTAACCCTTGCCAGTAAAGGCGTTTACTTCTTTTGTTATTGATCGTTGTTCATTTAGACATCTGTCGTTATAGTGAGGTCCGGGCAGCCAGCCAGTGGGTTTGGGACAAAAGGTGTAAAATCGAGAGAGTGCCGAAACGAATAGATTTGAGTGACCACGCTGTTTTGAGAAAGTTTTTTGATTCAGATTAAGAGACTTCTTCTCTAATCACTTCCCAACTTTCATCCGAAAGTTGGGAATGGAGAAATCAGCTCCAAAGCTTATCAATAAAAGCTTTGGGGTGTTTTTTTGAAATTCTGGCTTGCTTTTTTGAAAATTATATCCTAACTTTTATATTTTTTTTTATTAAAAGTTGGGGATTATTTAACGCATGAAAAATTTAAATCATCCTAAGAAGGGAAGCCATATTTCTGTTGAGCCGATCCGGAAACAAAAAGACATTAAGCTGATTAAAAAAGTATTGCGGGATTCTCCTCGAAATTTTTGTTTATTCGTTTTAGGGATCAACACCAATCTTCGGGCTTCAGATCTGCTGAGTATCAAAGTTCATCAAGTGAGGCACCTTCAGCCCGGGGAAGAAATTACCCTGAAGGAAAAAAAGACACACAAACCAAGACGGATTAACCTAAACAGAGTTTGCATTGAAGCTATTCAAAATCTGCTTAGATCGCAAGAATATACGGATGATGACTTCCTTTTTCTGAATAACCGGAAAAACAAAAAGGCTCTGACGGTTTCCAGCCTGAGCACTTTGGTTAAAAAATGGTCTAAGGATATCAACCTGAAAGGGAATTATGCCAGCCATTCCCTAAGAAAAACCTGGGGATATCATCAGCGGGTCACCTTTGGCGTTGGGATTCCCGAATTAATGGTTTGTTTCAATCACTCCAGCCAGAAGCAAACTTTAGACTATC
This sequence comes from Desulfobacter hydrogenophilus, assembly GCF_004319545.1. Taxonomy (NCBI): domain Bacteria; kingdom Pseudomonadati; phylum Thermodesulfobacteriota; class Desulfobacteria; order Desulfobacterales; family Desulfobacteraceae; genus Desulfobacter; species Desulfobacter hydrogenophilus. The sequence goes on from NZ_CP036313.1 coordinate 4,130,212, forward strand.
TGTGCATCCAGCCCGAAGAGATTAAAAGCGTCTATCAAAACGAACTTTAAAAAAGTTGGCACTTTATGTAACTATGTGGTCATTGGGCTTTTTAAAGTCCCATTGATTTTACACATAAGATGTAATACTTCATACACAAATGCATATATAGTTCTTTGTGTAATTTGGGAGCCAAAATGAATAATCCATTCACCTATAGCGATCAACTGCTATCCGCAGCTTATTGAGTAACTTTTTTCGACGGCTCACCATCAATTCGAATTGATTGCTGTTTCTGAAATTGCTTGATCGCACGACGGGTCCTATTGCCAATTATCCCATCCTCTGGGCCTACCGGAACTTGATATCAACCCCTCTGTTGTACAATGGGGTAGTTGACAAATTTTTTTTGAAGTATACATGTGAATACATGTATTCATGAAAAGGAGTTAATATGCCAACATCAGTAAGATTACCAGAGGAAACAGAAAAAAGATTAGCGGCCCTGGCTTTAGAAACGGGTCGGTCAAAAGCCTTTTATATCCGTGAAGCCATTTTGAAATATATAGATGAAATGGATGATGTTTATTTAGCCGAAAAACGCATTTAAGATATGAAGCGCAGCGGAGATCAGACTATTCCTCTTGAAAATTTGATGGAGCAATATGGCCTGGAAAGTTGAATTTCAGGCTACCGATTTAAGCCGGGACGCCCTTTAAAACAAGGTTTCTCCGAAACACCTGGTTCATGAGGCTTAGGTCCTGCAAAACTCTCATCCCCGTGTCAAACTGTCCCGCGTTATATCGGTAGCCCAATTTCAAAAGGATGCTGAAAAAGAACTTGCTCGAATTGATCGGCAACAGGCAAAGCGTACTTTGCGGTACCTGTTTGAAAGAATTGCCACTGAAGAAGACCCCAAGCGATTCGGGGACGGCCTGAAAAGCAATTTGGCCAGCTTGTGGAAGTATCGCATTGGGGATTATCGAATTATTTATGAAATTCAGGACGTCGTTGTAAAAGTCGTTGTGGTTCGTATCGGTCATCGTCGAGACGTCTACAAATTCTGATTTCCCCACTGCCCCCCGGTTTGGTATGGTCTCCAAGTAAAAATGGTCATGACATCTTTCCCGGTAAAAATCTCTATTCAACTGTCAATAATGCCTTGGACCTTTTTATAAAAAGTGTCAACAATAAAAAAAATGATCTTTTTGACGGTATTTTATAGGCTGTCAAAAAGGTATACCTTGTTCGATTTTTAATTTTCTGAATAGATGACCAAAACACATGCAGCATAAGTGTAGCGTTTCAAACCGTACCTTTTCGTACAAATGTCCCCGCTGGTCCGTTATACTAAAGATTGGGAAAGCTCTCGGTGAATTTCACCACTACATTTCCTCAAATCAAAACTTCATTCCAAATTATGGGGAACGCCACCGCTACGGGGAAATAATTTCAACGGCATTTGTGGAGTCCACGGTGAATGAGGTCATCAGCAAACGAATGGTGAAGAAACAACAGATGCGTTGGACAAAACAGGGGGCGCATTTGTTACTCCAAGTGCGTGTTCAGACCCTCAACGGAGACTTAAGGGATACCTTCTGTCAATGGTATCCCGGCATGACGCGTGAGGCGGAAAACCTTTTAAAGGCGGCTTAGCCCCCGTTTTGGCATGGTCTCCTTCTTTTGCCAACTTTTGGGAAAAAGTTGGCACTTTATGCAGCTATGTGGTCATTGGGCCTAGTACCTGGTTAGCTCTCCGATAGCAGTATTTCTGTACTAAAGCCACCAAGACTGACAACCATCTGTCTCATGCCGCTGCCGGTTATTTTCAGACATTCAAAGGTCAGTGAATAATTGCTTTGTGCACTTACATCCTCTGCATATAGATTCAACGTAATGTTTGCAGAGTAGTTTGCATCGAGACTGACCGGGATGGATGGCTCCATATTGGGCGTGGTCACCGTGGTTCTGGGTAATGATATGGATTCGCCATTTGCATTGTTATTGTCCGAGGAAAATGAGAGCTGGGCACCAACAGGTACATTTTTGCATCTCACCATAAACGAAAGGTTATCACCTGCTGTATTATTCAGGACGATTGACGTGGTCGTGGTGCTGGTCAGGCCTTTTTCCGGCGGCTTGGGGACGGCATATTCCATCCAGCCTACCCCCCCATTGTTGACGACGAGATCCTTTATATCCATTGGATTCATTGAATCCGGGTTCACCGGGTTCGGGTTGTCGTCGGTGTATACGACGGCTATGAGTGAGTATGGGTTTTCGCTCGATGGCTTGTCCGGCGTCCATACAAAAGCCTGTTCTGTCACGGCGATATCGCCTTCATCGTTTACAGCGATGGGAACACTGTTATTGCCCGTGCCTGTTGATATGCGTGTCCAGGCATCGGGGTTAGACAGGTTGGATTTTGATGACTGGTAAAGGATAACTGTTCCGCTCTGTGCGCCATCCTTGAAATTCCTGGCGCGGACGTAGATGTAGTTGTCCTCCCCATAACTTATTGCTTTGCCGACGTACTGATCATAGTTACCGGAAAATGAGCTGGCCGGGTCTTCGGCCGAGCCATCCCCCCAGGCAATGATGTCAGGCGAGTCCGAGAGAGTTTTGCCGTTGCGTGGCAGGTCGTTGTCTTCTTTGAGATTGCTTCTGACGAACAGGTCTAGGTATCTAATCGACATTTTTTATTCTCCTTTTTACTTTACCTGGGTGGAGTCACTACCCACCGGGACAATGTTGTATACGGGCATATCTCTAAGCATGCCTGTCTTTAGATCGTGGTGAAGTGAATTTGGGAATACCTCCAGGGCCGGTTTTGCATATGCTGCAACCGCATCCTTCCCCTGTGAGACGACCGATGCACTCATGGACACCCTGAAGCGTGGCAGTTTTCCTAGTCCGTTTTCATAGTATGAGTAAGACATTTCCGATTCCCAGCCAGCAGGCACGTCGTAGGTCAGGCTCACCTGAAACTGAGTCTCTTTGGTTACTTTGGTTTTGGGCAGGTTGATGTATGTCCCGTCCGGTAGGGGCGTTCCACACGAGAATGATATCTCGGTTCCGATCTTCAGGTTTTCGGCGGTGAGGGTGAATATGATCTTTTCGGCGGTGCTGGAACCCGGGTATTTTGTGCTGTTGGTAAAGGTGGGGGCGCCGGCTGTGGTGATCTGAATATTATGCCAGCCTGTGCCACCGGTCTTGGCAATCCATGCGGCCAGGTCATTCAGGGAGGTGATGTTGTCTCCGGGCAGTTGCCTTTCATAGGGATGGTCTGGGGTGGAGACAATGGTAATGAGGCAGTGGTGCTCGTTGATATCGGAGGGTATCCAGGTAAAGGGATCTATTGTCACGCCTATGTCATTCGGTGCCACATCCGTTATATCACTGGTTTCACTGCCATTTGTGGTTTTCATTGTATTTTTAAGCCACTGGCTTGGATACAGAAAGATGCTTTGCGGGGCGAAAAATACCCTGGCCGTGCCGGTTAATGCACTGCTGGTGAGATTTTTTCCACGTACGTAAATATAGTTTTGTGCCTTGGCGACCAGGGCCTGGCCGACATTTTTATCATAATTACCCTTGAATAAACTGGTGGGTTTCTGTACCGGTTCGGTGCCCCAGGGTATAAGGTCGGGGCAGGCGGTCCAGCCACCCGTACGCGGTACTGATCCGGTGTCCTGCAAGTTTTGTCTAATAAGAATTCCATCATATTGAGCCATGGTTTAATCCTCCTTGTCTTTATTGATGTTATTTTGCTCCGGCCTGGGCCGTGCGGGTTTTGACCCGCGGTGGGTCTTTGTTAAATCGATGTGGTATGCAGAATGTCTTCCCCTGCTTGAACCATGATTGCGGCACACATGGCTATGTTGAAACCGGGCAAGGGTGCATGGCCATTGGAATACCATGAGTAATGAATGGTGGTCTTGAAATTGGCCGGGATGAGGAGGCTCACACCTGCCTGGAAACTGGATGACTTCATAACGGGTGTTATCGGCAGGTCTATTTTCTGCCCATCGGGGAGTTCGTTGTCTGCATAAAATGAAACCGCGGAACCCACGGGTACATTTTTACAGTAAAGATAAAATAAGGTGTGTTCTGCCGTGGCTGAGCTGATAAAAGAAACCGCCTGCGTCCATGTCGGTGCATTGTCTTCCATGTTCACCTCCTTGTTGTAATTTACTCGTGAGTCGTAAGTTCTACAAAAGCCTGCTGAGTATAGTTCATCTCACAGGCTGTCAAGCCTCGGAACACGTCCCGTTCAAAATAAATAGAATAGCGATATGGGCCTGGCTTCTAAGAATTGCGATGGCCCGATTAAGGTGGCCCGAAGGCCCACACCGTCTTATTATTACTGGCACCATTTATCGTGCCGCCAGTAAACCATATGGCACCATAGAAGGTTGCGGAACCTTCATTGTCTGAATTGCGCCAGCCTGGACCAAGGCCCATATTCCAGTTGCCATCACTGCCTAGAATATTATTATCGGAAATGGTGTTTCCGTATTGGTCCTTACCCCCAATGACATACAGGTTTGAGCCTATGGCATGAACATTAGCACCACTTCTGGCCTGCCAGTTTATTAAGCCCCCTAAGCCACTCCAGTAAATACCGTCGCGACTCTGCCAGGCATCAGCCAATACACCATCCGCTGTCATGCCAGCAACGATACAGAGTTTCTGGTTGAACACCGTCAGGCCAAATTCACTACGGGCGGGCCAGATGGCGGCCTCTGTTTCCTGTTCCCATGTGACACCGTCCGTCGAACTCCAGACATCCTTTAAGCGTGTTCCGGAGGCATCCACACCGCCCATGACCCATAACTTGCCGGAAAAGGCGATGCATCCCAGCCCTGACCGTGCACTCCAGTGCCCCGTAGCTGCGGCCTGTGTCCAGATAGCACCGTCCGTGCTATACCAAATTTCATCGACGACACGGCTGCTTCCGGCATCGATTCTGGATTCACCACCCATGAGCCACATCTTGTTGTCGAAGACACAGCCGGCGGACTGGCCCCTGGGAGAAAAGGCAGCATTGTTGGTAACGACATGCCAGTTGAAGCCGTCACGTGTATTGAATACCCAACTGTTCACATCCTCCGTACCACCAGCAAGGAACCACAGGCGGTTGCTGAATGACAGTATCACCGGGCGTCCCCAGGTATCCCAAGGCCCGGCTATCTCCTTTTTTTTCCAGCCATTAGGTATCGGAAAGACATCCAGTTCGCTGCTGACCGGCCCACCCTGACCATTTGCCGTGAGGGTGTAGTGAACGGTGTCTGTGGGATGGATGATGGTGGCCGTTGAGTTATTTGGTACTTTCTGTGTACCGTTAATGGGTGGCTCTACGGTGCAGGTCACGGCGGACAGGGTGTCCCAGGTAAGCGTGACCGGGTCACCGTAATGCGCCCCAGTTGCCGGGGTGGCCTGAAAATTAATTATTTTTACATCAAGGACGTCCACGGTAACGGTTTTTGCCGTTTTCGTGGCAAGCTGATCATCATAGGCCGTCAGCGTATAGGTTGTCGTCCTGGCGGGATAAACCTTGTAACCACCGTTTTCCTGAATCGGTACATCAATGTTGCCGTCATTTACCGGGCTTAACGTGCACCGGTTGGCGTTGAATGTCTTCCAGGTAAGTTCGACCTCGGTACCGCTCTCAACATTGTTTTGCTGTGCCTCAAGAACCTTGATGGCAAGTTTTGGTACCTGTTTTTCTATTACCAGCGCCTGACAGCCATCATCATAGTTGGGGATGTTGGATGACTGCAGGTAGAGATTGGTGGATGAGGGTTCAAAGTCGGTCACGATATTTTCAATCCTGAATTCGGCAATGGCTTTTGCACCGGTGCCGAGTATCTCCGGACTTTTCGGGTAGATTGCCCAGTGGGGCGGGTCGAACTGGGTGCGGTCCTGAATCGTCCACTGGGTACCATAATCCTTGTATATCCCGACCCTGATATCCTTGGTCCTGTCGATGGTGGCCAAGGCGCCATAGCCGGGTGCCTGTTTCGCGGTGACAAAGCTCAGGTAGAATACCGGTGTCTTTGTGGGTGTGGTGCCGGTCGGTACGATGGGCTTTGCCGAGGTATTGTCCAGCCTGAGTATCAGCGTGTTGGAGGGTATCTGATCCTGGTCGTTGACATTGATGAAGACCTCGTTGCCGTCGACGAAAGACAGTGCAAGCACATCCCTGAGCTTGTTATGGGTGGTGGGCAGCTCTTCAAGAAACAGATTCAGCTGAATGCCGAAATCGGCAACACCCGGAATATTGTAATAGTCAACATTGAACGAGCCCGGTCCCGCCTGTCCGCCAGCGCTGATGTTGCTTAGGGTAAACGAGAAGTTGTCACCGCTGTTTACCACGATATCCTCTATCGGGGTCAATGCCCAACTGGTAAATCGATGTGCCTGCCATCCCTTGGGTGGGGTGACCTTTAGGGCGGCGAATTCCTCGGACGTAAGAATGGTGGTGATGGTGAAGTAAAGAGAGGTTGGTCCGGCTGAGGTGATGCTCCCCTCATCCACGAGGGTGCCGCCCTTGAGCGTGATCGGTGAAGAACCGCCGTAGGTGAAGGTAAAGACCAGCTCATTCTTGCTGGCGTCCTGGATGATATAAATGACACTTTCGTCATTGGACTTATTGACGATGCTGAACTCAACCGGTGGCTGTTGGCTCATGCTCAATTCTCCTTTTTGGGCTTAGGGTTCGGCTGGAGTTTCAGCCACCCTTCGCTCGCCTGTTGTGGTAATAGGGTAATAGGGCCGCTGGGTCCGGCTGCGCTGATTGGGTTAATGGTCCATTGACCGACGCCGTGTTCCTCAGTGACCCAGTTCCAGATGTAGCCGCTCTCATCAGGCACCGGCATGCTGGCCTCGCCACTGTTGAGCACCGGTGTGGTCAGGAAGGTGACCGTCATCGCATCCAGGTCGTCGGTGATGATGGCCGGCGGGATGGTCAATTCCTTCATCGGCAGTACGCCGGTGGTGGCATGGACCGAGGCGTGGGGATCCATCAGCATGCAGATGAGCACCGGCGGGGCCGCCGGATCGGCGGTGACCACGATCTGGTCGAAGGCCGGTTCCACCACGCCATGGCGGTCAGAGGATGTGGCCGCCGGGGCGTAAAACGTCCGATAGGCGGTTTTGGCGCCGTCATCGATAAAGTAGCCGATCATGCCGTCATTGATATCGCTCAGGTCACCCAGGCGCACCGGAACCTTTAGCTGCGGCAGACCACCCTCGTCACGCACCGACGGGTCACCGCCATCGATGGCGGCCTTGAAGGCGTCTTTGTTCTGGTTCATTGACGGTAGGCCCATCAAATCCAGATATAGCGAGGCGCGCACCAGGGCCAACGGGCGGCCGATCAGAACCGACAGATTTTTCTGCTCCTTGTAATTGGTTGGAGAGATGCCGGTGACACTGTCATTGATGACCTGCAGCATTTCACCGAGATAGCCGGCGGGGTCGGCACTGGCATTCATGCCCAGGGCGAAGTTCCTGAGGTGTGGATTGGCATTGGCGAAGACCTCTTCGATGTCTTTATTGTAGGTATCCTGGTTGCCGGGGGCACCCTGCCAGAACTGACCATGCTGGTTGAACGAGCCAAGTGCGTTGCCATGCGTATCGTAGATCACCAGCGACTCGTCAAGATGATTGAACAGCACCCAGCCGCATACCGGGGTGGTGGCGGGATGGCTGTTCACTTCAACCTGGTCGTCCTGGGCAGACAGCCACCTGAACAGCAGCCGGGACGGCTGGGTGATACGCGGCGGCAGGCTGATCAGGCCGGAGGGGTCGCTGGCCGTCTTGAGAGCGGCGGCACGGATAACGGCGGGCTTCTCGATATCAATGACCTGGCCGAAGGCATCAATGACCCTGAGCCGGCTGAGCTCCATCGCGCCGTTGCGCAATGGGCAGAAGGTGTTGTTCTCCTTGGGTGAATCGATATTTTCCCCGCCGACCGCCTGGTTGACCTTCTTGTTGGTGAAATTGGAGAAAAACAGCCCCTTGAGGATGGCCAGTGGATCGGACACCTCCATTTGCAGCACCCGGTCAAGCATGAGGAAGTCCTGGTTGAAGCCGCTAAGGGCCTGGGCCTGCATGGACAGGCTTATCTCATCCAGCATCTGCTGCAGTTCGCCGTCACGGTCGTCGTCGGGGAAGTTGGCGATGTAGTTGCTGATCTGCTGTTTGATGTTGATCTCGGTATTGTGGGTCAGCACGATGGTGCCCTGATAGGTCCGGGCGTTGCTGCGGTCCACCGGGATGGTCCCTTTGAAGGTCAGGTCGATGTCGTCAGCATCCAGCCCATACTGCGAGGTGATGACATCTTCCGCGTAGGGGGGCAGGACGTTTGGATAATGCGTCGTCTGCCACTGCATGATGATGGGTATCCACGGTGCGCGCCATTGCTTGAATGAGGCGAAGCTTGGCACCAGGCCGGTAAAGGCGATGTCGCTTGAGGCGCTGGCATCCGCGAAGAGATTATGCTGCGCCGCCTTGACCGCTTCGGTAAACGCGGACAGGTTGCTTAGCGCCGGGTTGTCGTCACCGCCGAGCGCTGCGATACCGGCAGCCAGCAGGCAGGCTTGGTTGGTGTCGATGAAAAAGGCCTCGCCCAGCAGGGCCTGCAGCGGCCCCACAAAGACCAGCGCCGACGAGGTCGGCAGACCGGGCAGGTTGGCCGCTTCCAGCGTGAAGGCGCCGCCGTTGAACATCATCGCGGAGATGATGTTGCTGCTGAGACGGCAGATGAGGTTGCCGTCGCTATCGCAGGCATCGACGGGGTTATAGCGGTAGGGCGGCTTGACATCTTCGCCGGAAAAAAGGACCACCGGGTCGTTCGGGTTCCAATAGCGCGCTGAAGCGGTGGGGAGCAGCACATAGTCGTCACCGATAAGCCCGTTCAGCGTTTGCCTGTTCTGTTCCAGTTGCGCCTGCAGCGTGGCCAGGTCGTTGATCTTGTCGTTTAACAGCGACAACTCGCTTTGAATGAATTCCATCGCTTCGTTGCTGCTGATCTCGACGTTGGCCGGCGGCAGCTGGGCGTACTCGATCTTCATGTAGCGATACCAGTCGGCAAAGATCCTGGCCCTCAGCGAGCTGATGACCAGGGCGGCTTCGTCGAGGGCCTGTTGACTGGCATTTAGCGTGTTCAGGGCGTTGCCGATCTCCGGCGGCAGCCGGTCCAGTTTGTTGCTTGCCGCCGCGGCTATGCTCTCGTCGGTAATCACCACGTTGTCTTCCATGCCCGCCGATTTAGTCTTTACGTTCCATATCGTGCCGTGGTTTGAAGAGGCAAAACCATTCTGATGTAGGGCCTCGTCCATGTCGGCGAGCCCGCCGGGCAGGGAGGTGCGGCTGAGCAGGCCGAGCTGCAGTGCATTTAGAATCGTTTCAACGTTAGGCAGTGATGCCAGATCGGGCTGGGCGGCGAGCAGGGCCGAGAGGGCCTCGACCGTGGTATTGCCAACAGCAATCTCCAGATCGGGGCCGGGATTTTTCTGTTCTATATAGTGGGTATCTTCATTCCAGGTGATACCGGTCATCAGGGCGTTATACAGCGTGCGGGTCGGAACATCCTTGCTGCCATCATCGTCGAAGACCCATTTGTACAAGGCTTTGATATGGGCGGTTTTTTGCGCATGATCTGCCTCTGCAGTGTAGCTGATGCGTATCATCGGGTCTTCCGAGGCATCGGCGTGCCATCCGCTTAACATATAGGATATTCGGGTGCTGTCCGGCGGGTAGTCGGTGGGGTCAAGATCCTCCAGCGTATCCCAGAAGCCGAAGACGTTTGGGCAGAATTCATAGGCCGCCGCATAGGTCGGTTCCCCGAAACCCAGGGCCGTCAGGGAACCGCGCTCCGCGCCGGGGTCCTCAGACCAGGTGTCAAAGGGAAAGGCACAGCCCATTGTCTTTGACGACTTATTGTTTTCGGTGCTGGGATTGGGTTGGATCGGTACGTCGAGGCTCTTCCGGTTTTGTTTGTTCAACGGGACCGAATCACCACTCTTGTCCCACAGACGGTCGCTTTCTATGACCCAGGCCTTGAGGTCGCTGGTGGGCTGTTCCGAATCGGCACTATTGGTGGCGATGCGTACCACCAGCCAGCGATTGGGTGCAGGTGGAAACTCGATACTGCCGTTGTCTTCCGCTTGAGCACCGTGGGCTATGGCATCGGGAAGGGCCCAGTGCAGGTGTATGCCCACATCCAGCGGGTCCGAGACCGGTTGAAAGCTCTCCGCCACGACCTGGTTGCTTATATAGGGACCCTGGTTATGGGCGGTGCCGTCTGCGGCATAGGGCAGTAAGGAAAAATCCGGTGCCAGGCGTGAGAAGTCCTTGGTGCCATAAGGGCTCTGTACCGACCCGTTAACATCCGTATTCCCCACACAAAGGGCGGCCAGATCCACCGGTACTATAAGGGTGTTTGAGAGAGTGCTCATACAGGTGATAGCCTCCGTTTATTTTATTGGCTTCCATTGCTCTGGAACTCGACTTCCTGTGTTCCTTCAACCATCTCAAGTGCGAACTCGGCCGATGTAAACGGTAGCTTTGAGCCGTCTGGGGCATTGTTCGCCTGGTTGGCGTAAAGTGTGGTGGCGGTATTGGCGGCAAGTTGGTTGAGCTTAAGAGTTCTGTTGCCTTTATCCCGGAAAGTAGGGGGCACGGGTTCAACCGCCATCTGATCACCGGGTTTGGTTCCGGCCGGGGCGTCGGCCGGCACCGTGACGTAACGGAGATTTTTTTCTCCGTTGATGTCGATTCCGAAGTGCAGTCCCACGGCAGGTTCTCGCAGTAGTAGGTGATCTATCTTTCCTTCCACGAGATAGAGCAGCAGGGAGGGAGAGATATGTTCCATCCGAAGTACATTGGTCAGCTCCGTGCCGTCCTGGCCATAGGCCACGACTTCCAGCTTGGGCCAGCCTGAGACGACCTGTGAACGCAGGAGGAAGCCTGTTACCTGGGTCGGGGCTGAGATATTCCCGGTCGCCCCGGTCATTCCGCAGGCAGCATGCAGTTTTGCCGTCAGCAGGGCGGCGTGCCGGGCTTCGGTTTCGTTAGCATGGCCAATGCTGCAGGCACCTTCGAGAAGAGCATCTATCCAGTTGAAGTCGACCTGGAAAAAACGGATCGACTCGTTGGGGAGCATCTTTTCATTCGGTACCAGGTAATTGAACGGGACACCATACAGGCGCTTCAGGCGATTGAGCCATGCCGTCAACTGTTCGGTCGGTTCCGTGTCGGCCAGGGCCTTGGCCAGCCTGGCCGGATCCGAGATGAACTGCAGGTAATGTGTATGCTTGGATTTTTTTTGGCTTAATCGCGGCACGACCTAGTCTCCTTCCCGGAATGTATTTCCCTGTGGTGTGTTGAACGCTGTAGGGGTTATATCAGGCATCATCTCGGCCGGTGGGGACTGCCGGCCTGTCGGAGGATCATTGTCTTCCGGTGGTTCCTTTATCAAATACGGCTTGAGCCTGGTTTTGATGAATTTCGCCACGGCGTGATGCATAACCAACGGGTCATCTCTATGCGCCTTTGCCGTAAGCCCCAGTGTCTCCCCTACTCCCTGTTCGAGCAGTTGCCGTTCGAATTCCATCACCGTGGCAAGGGTGCAGGAGCGTTTCCAGTTGTACAGGGCGACGGAGAAGCCTTTGTCCTGAAGGGCAAGCAGCCGGCCTATCTGCCAGGCCGAGGCATAGGAAATATCCATCATGCCGGTTTCCGGGTTATACCTGACCGCCTCATCGGCCGTCTGAATCGGCATGTCCGTGGGATCACCATTCGGCACCGGCACGAAAATGGTCGGTGGCACCTCAAATGGAACAAAGGGTCCGCGGTACCAGGAGACCGTCTTGCAGCCCTGACGCGTATGGTGGTTCATTGCCGTATAGCCCATTTTTAGGCCATTGGCGACGTAGCTGTCGGCCTCGGTGTCACTTGGGTTGGGATTATTTATGGCGAATACCCTGAGACCGTCTTCCTTGTCCAGATCCATCAGCAACCCGGTAAAAGTCTCTTTCGGGTCCACCGAGGTGTAGCTCCAGCTTTTCAGTGAGACCAGCCTTACCATTTCCGCAGCGCTTCCGTCGGCAAGCTTGATGTCGGCCGGTGTGTAATCGTCTCCGCTCGGGAGGTAGGGAGCCATGTTTTCCAACGAAACGAGGTGAACCGTACACTTGGTATTTGGCTCGGGAAGGCGGTTGCCGACCACCACAGCGCTCTCCACGGAGATGTCGTCAGTCTCCGCCATGCCCATCCTGGCAGGCTGTTCCGGGGTGACGCTTCTGGCGTGCGTGAGCCAGGGAAGGTCGACAAGCCCCGGTACGATATTGTTGAAGAGGGATACCGGAATATCGATGGCCATGCAGGGGTCATACATCAGTTCGCTGTATTCCAGGCTGATATCCAGGTAGGATACGGCCGTACCCGGCAGTGTACTGTCCTGGTTTGCACCACCTTCTTCGTGGGGGAAGGGAGACCTTTGCAGGTCTCCGACCATGATATTTTGGATTTCAGGGATCGGGTCATTTTCATCGAAGAGCAGGAGTGCAAGCCATGAGCTGTCAGCCTGGTCATGCGCTGTACGTTCCCAGGGCAGTGTTTTGCGGCTGAAGACGATATGCGGCAGGACATTTTCATACTCACCCTGGCTGTTGGAGGGCGGAAAGACACTTTCTATCTCTGTCGAGTCGATGGAGAAACGCTCACCACGTACCTGGAACCGTTTTGTATTCGTATAGGCTTCATTGATGGCAGCGGCTGGTGACGGCGCGGCATTCTTGTTCTGCAGTTTCTGCTCGACGGTAATGACGTACTCTCCATCAAGCAGCGGTGGCTGATGGTTATTGATAAAAGTTATCTTCCCTTTCTCAAGTGGCGGGTTTGCATTGCCCATGATGTATCCTTTTCTTGTTGTTCCTTCGGTCTTTGCTCGAAATGCCATCAGGCAGCGCGCTCTTCTCCCAGGTAACTCAGTACCGGTGGCCCCCAGAGCACCGTATCGGCCGATTCGGCGAGTGCATCCACATCAACCGTGGTGTCGAGGTCCAGTCCACAGGCATTCAGCGCATTTAGAATATTGCTACGCGTGTCGCTAGCTGCCTTGAGTGAGTTTTGGAAGGTTTGCATGGATTTGCTCTGATCAAAGCTGTCTGTCGTCGGTATGATCGGGCTCATCCATTTGAACTTGATCGTACCTTCACATTCCTGCTGCAGAATCGATAAGGCTATCGGTAATGGTGTGTGATCCGGCTCCTTTGGTTTCATCTTGATCGAGTAGCCGACCACCAGGTTTTCTATCTTGGCGGGTGTCTTGTTAACGTCGTTGATGCTCGGATTGATGATTAGCTTGCCGCCCCAGGTGCCGCTCGGCAGGTTGGATGTTACCGGCACAATCGTGGCGTGATCCGCCAGGTTAAAGCTTGTGTCGGCTGCGCCATCAACTATCCGGTTGACGGTGATGGTGTGATCGGATGCAAAGTCCTCAATGCCAATACCCACCGGGCCCACACCAAAATCCGAGCTACCCACGTGTAGATTGCTTTGTTTGTCACCGGCTGAAATCAGTTTGGCGGTTTTGGTGGGCAGGGCAGTCATGGTCACCAGTTCCAGCGTCTCGGCATTCACTACCCAGTCGGGGTCATTCGGTGAGGCTTTGGAGGTGCTCAGGTCCTTTACCAGGCCCGCCGAGACGGAGGACAGGCAGTAGCTGTCCGTCTCGATAGCTGAGTTGGTATCCAAATCAAGCAGGGTATTGGTCGCTTGGTTTACCGGCAGGAAGGAAGTCTTGAAATCACTCCATGAGATTGCCTTGGCCGAGGGTTTTGATGTGTTGCCTATGTTGACCGTAAAGGAGATTATGGTGAGATCCACATAGATCTTGCCACCGAACGATGGCCCCCAGAGCGACAAGTCCACACCGAGATGGACCGATATCGTCTTACTGGTGAAGAGGAGATCGAGTTTATAGGAGACACCGATACTAAGCCCGATGCCTGCCTCGTAATGAAAGGGCTTCCACGGCAACAGGAAATCGGCATGTGCGGTAAACCAGGCCTTGAGGTCACCGCTGTGCCAGGCCGCCTCCAGCATTCCTCCGGCCATCAAGGCCGATGGCGTCATGGCGAAGTAGATACCACCCTTGATCGTGGTATGGCTGTCTACCTGCCAGTTGAGCCCGAGCAGTGGTTCGGTCGGGAAGTATTTTGGTTTCTTGTAGGCCGGGTTGTAGCCACCGAGTGTGACCACGAAATCACCGGCATGATAGCTGTCGGCATCCCCATCCGGGTTGTCCTTAAACCACATAAAGAAGGCGAAGCCCCCGGTAAGGTGGCAGTCGCAGGTCAGGATATATGAGGCCGGTGTCAGTTTGGCCGAGACCTCCAGGATGCCGGTATACGGGGAGAAGGTGACCTTGAGGGCCATCTCTACATAGCCTATGGGGGGCACGCCTTCACCGACATTGGGTGGCAGACTTGCGTTGGTCAGGCCCAGCAGCGCGAGCTTGAAGTCGGTCCCTATGGCGACCGTGACCAGGGCAAATGAGTTCAATACCTTGAAGGATGAAAATTTGATACCCGCCGCTATCCAGTATTCACCAACCTTTGGCGGGATGTCGGCCGCCAGAGATCCCAGCACCTGATCGATCTGCTCGGCAATATTACCGGAGGGGTTCATGCCGGGTGTGTTGGTTCCCATGGCCCACTCGACCAGTGGAAAGGAGGCGACGCCGTCAATATCCGGAATCATAAGATCGCGGTTAAAGCCCACACCGCCGGCCAGCCCGTCCAGGAAGAAGTAGGGATAGCCGAACAGGGGGCGGTCGATCGCCAGGTACATGAAGAAGGACGGGTTATAACCCTTCTGGGCATAGCCGCCCAGTGCACCCACGGTCATCGAAGGCATTTCGACCATCAGTGCGCCATCAAAATTAAGCGGGGCAATCGAGCCATAGAGTCCACCACTGATTGCCAGTGGGCCCTCGGCCACCGTGATGGTTAGGCCATCCAGGGTGGCCGCCGGGTCAAATTTGTTGATTTTCGAACCGATGCCGACACCGAGAAGCCCGATGGTCAGCACCTGTGCGGTGAGCGTGATGTCACCGACGGCAAATAACCTGGTGTCCTTATACTCCAGGCCTATTTTTTGTATGCCGACGGGGCCAAACTGCTTCTGCACATTCATCCACAAGGTCACGGGCGGGGTTGATGAAGATGCGGGTGCAGTGACCGGAAGCATGTTTGTTTCGGCTTCGATTATTTCCTGCTCAGAAGATCCGCCGGTGGGTATGGTGAGTGAGAGTGTCTTGTTCTTATCACCCAACTGCAGATTGGTTGAGATGAGCACACCTTCAGCCAGGCCATCTTTGGGAAGCTTGATCAGCCCTGTTGGGAGAAGCGGATTCACCAGCGCCACCTGATCCTTGTCAAAGCCTGGATTCGAGTATGCAAACTGCAGTTCGTTGAACTCGACCGTGGCGTCTTTGGGCAGCTTGTCCCCAATCAGTGGCAGGCTGGTCAGGCCGATGGAAGCGCCCAGCTCGACGCCAAACAGGAAGTGTTTTACTTTTTTCTTTGTTTCCTTATCTTCCTCTTCAAGGAAGGCAAACTTGACGGCCTTGAGACCAATGGAGATATCTTCAGGGATGGGGCTGGCAAGCTCTTTTGAGACCCCGGCAATCAGATCCTTGAGCCTGACCTCGGAATCCTTTCCCGTATGTTGATAGTCGGCAATAAATATATCAATGCCGCCACTTTGGGTATTGAATTTAATGTCAAATTCCAGGTTGGCGAATTTGACCGAGCCGGCGAAGGTTGCACTGTAACCCGCGTTGCCGACAATGGTGCTTTCCAGCCGTTCGTCACCGTTCTTGGTGTGGGTGATGTCGATACTGAAAGTGACTTCCACCGGCTTTTTGTAAATCGTAAAGTAACCGGTGCAGTTAAAGGTAAAGTCTCCGCTTGATGTATTGTATTGCGTTGAGAGGGTTCTGATTTTCAAGCTGCTTATCGGCTTGGGAACCTCCGTTATGCCAAATACGTTTCCCCAATAGGTTATGATTGAACCGATAGGGATGTTCTCGGCATCCCCGCAGAGCGTTAAACCACCGCCTTCACCATCATATTTTGCTTCGAGGAAAAGTGTGGTTTTGTCGTCAATGACGATGGTTCCATAGAAGTTACCGTCAATATTTGTGACGGCTTCGCCGCTTGGCTTGGCGACCGACACCTTGGCGGTAAGGTCATTTAGTTTCAAAGTGCAGCCGGCATATAGTTGAGCCTGCATGTCAAAGCTGTAGGTGTTGGACGATAGGTAAACCATGACGCCAAGCCGATTGATGACCACCTCGGGAAAGCCGGATGGCAGCGTGACATTGAAGTGCTTGAACAGATCCGATATGTTGACGCTCTTACCTTCCTGCAGCCGCCCCCATACAATCAAGTCATCAGGCGCAAAATGGGCACCGATATCGACCGGTACCGTTTCAATATAAAACTGGGCCTCCAGCTCTACGTAGCTATTCGTTGACTCCAGAAAGTCGACCATGAATTTCAGTTGCACGCCACCGCGCTGGACATAGATGACGTCAAGAACTGACCAAGGCTCCGAATACTCGATAATAAGATAGGTGTAGCTCAGCTTACCCGCCGATGGATTGAAGGCGAGCTCAAAATCGCTCATGCCGAATTTGGCAAGCGTGTTGAGTGGTGGCGGCAGGTAGTCTGACAGATTCATCCCACATGCAAGCGCGGAAAAGGCATCAACACTTAGCGGCTGTTTGTCGACAGTCCCGGTAATCGACCAATCGATATCGTTATAGGCCGGTATGTCCAGCTGCATGGGAAGGCTAAGGGGATGGTCCGATCCCACCACCAGGTCACCACCGACAAAGGCCGAATAAACCTCTGTCTCGGGGTCAGCTTGAAAACCGACTGTCATACCGGAAATCACGAAGTCAGGCAGGAGGTTCCACTTGGTGCCCGAGGGGGGAGTAGCGTTCATGCTCATGATGAAAGGCCCCGAAACCGTGTCCGGGATCTTGGGCGAAAACTCCAGACTGGCCGTCATGGAGGCAATGCCGAATAAGGTCGCATTTCCGACCACTGTGATGGTATGGGTAGCGTCATCCACGGAACTGCTTGTTACCGTGAGCGTGAAGGTAAGTGACAAGCCGCTAAGGCTATCCAGCATGTCTGGAACGATGTCTTTCGGCCCCACGGTAAACACGTCACCTGCCTTCAGTCCCGTGACAAGGTTTAAGAGTTCGGTATAGGTGGTCGTTTTTGCCATTGTTCTGCCTCCTCGTGAATCGTCTAAACCAGCGTCTTCGGAAATACGTGAAACGGGCAGTTGGCTACTCCGCAGGGAGGCGGAATGACGTTATTGCACATCAGAATATTTCCCCTCTGTCTCGGATTCTCGCCTGAATTGGGGCGGTTCTCAGCCGTGGCCGGCTCATCAAGTGCCCCCCTCGGTCCCCAGCCTCTGGCATGGTATGCATTTATCGCGGCAGCTCGTGGGTGGCCGTAGCAGTGAACCCCGTTCGGCCTGATGCCGTATGAATAGGCAATCTTGCCTATGATGGCATTGGGGGCGGCGGGTATTTGAGCGGCAATGATGTTGGTATCAGAACCATGGTGTGTGGCCGTTATCCAGCGAAGTCCTGCGATGGCTCCTACGCCGGGAATGCACTGGAAAGCGGCATCGCCTGGAAGCAAGGCACGTCTGTTGTTTATGTTGTCGACGTTAACAACCACGGCCAGCCCTGTATTGTTGAAGCCTACCGCCGGCGCCAAGGCAACACATTGGATGACGTGTACATTGCCGCCCAGCACGCCTGGAAGAGGGCCAGGCATGACATGGCGGTTCATCGGTGCGATACCACTGAAAACATTATTGGCAAAACCGCCAAATGCCTGGTTGGGAACCACCCAGTGTCGATTTCTTAGTGCTGCGGCATTGTTGGAGAAATGGGCCATGGTGTAATGATCCCAGTGCCAGTGTGTCAGTATTACTGGCGGATTGTTTGCCAGGCAGGGACCAGGATTACAAATGCCGACGAAGCCGGTAACCGGGTTGGCGGGTGGCATACTATTGAAATTGGCAAACATCGGAAGGCCGACATCGACATAGAACTGGGGCACGCCGTTATCGTTGTATACCAGATTGCAACCGCCTGCGCCTACATCCATCACGCCGATTTCATCACATTGCATATGTGCAAGCATATTCATTATTGCCTTCACAGATATCTTGCCCCTGGCCCTGAACCTTCTGCTGAGCTTTCTGGATTTCTTGATGCCAAGAAATTTTCCGCACGCCTTGGTTTTGTAAGGTGATGAGGAACTTTTTCTTAAACGAAGCCGTAGGGCAGGATTCCCCTTGCCGAGCGTGATCATGTACCAATCACCCTCCTTGATGTCGTCGACATCCCTAGACAGGTTCTTGGCAATGTCGTCAGGAGATGCATCCTCGAAGACGAGGAGGGTGGCGGGTGATGCAGGCGGTTGAGATCTGACCGTACTCTTCAACCCCAATACAGCGACATCCATCCATTCCTTGGGAACCAGCTCAAACTGGACAGACCACTGCGCCTGGTAACTGACATCCTCTATCTTGGTAAGAAACCCGTAATACTGCTCGGTAGGAGAGTCTTCGTTATCGTATTTCTTGCCGAGGGCCGCTATTGACTGAAATGACGAGAATAGTTTATCCGGTATGCTTTGTGAGGCCATGTATCCATTCCCTGAAAGTGAACTGACTGTTTCCGTTGAGATTCGAAAACCCAAAACCGCGGAGGCTGCCGGCGCTGAGCAAGGCCCCGATGCCCTCCGAATAGTCGCCATCGCAATGGCTGACCACGATATGGTCTACCTCACCGATGCCGAGATTGGCGAGATAGTCATTGTGGTGCACTAATCGCGGTGCTGGACGAAGTCAGCACCGCGATTCACGGCGGCTCCGCCGCCGTGAACAAGTAATTAGGTTTCCTTTAGACTTATTCCAGAGCACGCTAAAAATCCTGGTTCTGACATCATCATCAAACTTTCGACGCTTACAATGGTTCACTCATCGCTCATCTTCTTAGTCCACACCTACCACTTCATAGTGACTTTTCCCTCAACGCTCACGACCGAGACTTTTGATCTAAGCCGCTTGAGGCGATTTGATATCACTTCCTAAAAAAGCGAAATCGAAGGGCCTTCCTTCTTCTCTCTTATAGTTACGAACAAACATTCGTTTGTTCTCGTGGCACAATTAGCGTATATTTACACGCGAATGTTCGTGGTACCCTTAAATCGTCGAATTTAGTCAAATTGTCATTTACAAATAGGGTATGTGATTCAGCTCTGCTCCAAACTAATATAGAAAAGTAAGTCTTGAGTATATTTATCTAAGCAACACAACCGAGTCAGCTTAATTCAATTATGTATACGATACCAAAATAAGCCTTGTCAATAAAAATATGAACAATCTGGGGTCTGGGGAGGATTCGTGCAAAATCCCGTCATTTAATTCAGTTTAGTCTACAAATTCAGGTATATGGATGTCATGTACCAATTCACGCACATCTTCATCAAAATTTAATCGAAAATCACCAAAACGGTTGAAATGGGCTGTCATGTAGGAACTTAAGCCGCCTACTACCTCTTGGTTTATGGGGTAGCCCTCATCCACCAAGTCATTTATAATTTTTGTGAGATTTACCACGTTGTGAAAACTCAAACAGTTCGCCACAAAATGATTGTACTTAATTATCTTTCGTTGTTCATCCCTGTTGTTCTCGGTGATCAGGCCACCTTCACCGAACAATATCCAATTGGCGAATTTATTAAAAGATTCACTCTTGCATGTCGCGGCCTGGATAATTTCTCGTAACTCCTTATCATTCAAGTAATCAAGCAAAAATGCTGTCCGAACGACTCTGCCC
This sequence comes from Desulfobacter hydrogenophilus, assembly GCF_004319545.1. NCBI lineage: Bacteria > Pseudomonadati > Thermodesulfobacteriota > Desulfobacteria > Desulfobacterales > Desulfobacteraceae > Desulfobacter > Desulfobacter hydrogenophilus. Next base: position 4,150,148 of record NZ_CP036313.1, read on the forward strand.
AATTCTCTGAATGCCTTGTATAGTTTGTTTTTACGGCTGTAGGTTCCCAATCTTCTAAGAATCGATGAGGCTGAAATTCTTCCCGCTTTGATAGATAATGCCACTCTTAACATATCTGGCAAATATTTTTCAATCAGGTCCCAATCGATTCTATCTGAAAAAAGATCTTCAATATGCTTATAAATCGTCTCTTTCCGGGACTTATAAAAAGTGAGATGTTTCCAATTCCGGATTCTCGGCATCATTTTAATCCCCAAAAGATATGACAAGCCAAAAACAGTTTCACTTTGTGCATGGGTATCCCCGTGAATTGTATCCGGCTGAATATCTGATTCATTTTCCAATAGCCCATCTAAAATATGGATGGCTTCATGGACACCGCATGGAATAAATCGGCTAAATAAAGTAATGTATTGGTCACTTACATGATAATATCCGATTCCCCCATACCCACCGTACCTGATATGGTGCTCCGCAAACAAATTTGCTTCATATAAATCCCATAGCTTGCCATCGACTGATGCGCTTTTTCCAGATCCCCAAATCTTAGGCAGGTCGAATTTATCGTAAGCGTTGATTACCTTAACAATCGCATCGTTAAGCTTTTCCTCGGTAATGTGACGCTGATTAACCCATGCAATTTGGTAACGAGAGAAATCTTTGATCGATCTTGATGTCTGAGTCACACCCAGATTACAGCCGTAACAAAACATGGCAACGATATAGTTTTTAAACGGTTCTTTCAACTTAGATTCGAAGCCGGAAATAGGTCCCAAGCATTTGTCCCAATTCAGCCACTTCCTTGTGTCATTTAAAACATCTAAAATCGTGACCGGTTCTAAACGCTCTGCAATTATTGATTCCAATCTTTTCAAACCTTGGATGGTCGAGGCTTTAGGCGATTTTTTTAGCATCGGCTTTCCGTTTTCGATTTTTAAATACTCATTTTTCGGAAACGAGCTGTCAACTTTCTGCGCAATACCCTCAAACCATGATCGAACATGGTAAATAAATGCCTTTCTTTCAATCGGTAAGCCAATCTGTTGGCCAAATTGATCAATCATTTTATAAAAATCGGGCCAACTAAGAAGCTGAGCTCGATAATCAGAAAATTGGTCGCTTCCTTCAATGCAGGTGTCCCCAGATTTCAATCCAAGCATAAGTTGATAAAATATGCATAGCTCAAAATATTGCCGGTTAACCTTTGCGGGTTTCTCATTTTTCAGAACTTGGCCAAAAGCAGCTTTCTGCCAGCGTTCTGGCACCCAAGATAAATTCGGTATGGCTACATCCTCGCTGATCTCAATAACGGCCTTTTTGCTTGTTCTGTGGTCCTTTATGAAGTCAATGGCTTCAATCAAGGATTTATCTTGGTTTGATGAAATCAGTTTAACTGAATTGATTATATCAAACAGAGCAACACGATTAGATGCATGAAACCTCCAGAGAAACGGGAAATAGTTTTTACCGGCATATATAGCATGCTCCTCGCAGTCCTTTATCAGCTTGTCTTTTCTATCTCCGATAATGGAATTAATCGCAATATCACGATCTTTTTCATTTTCGTATTCATTATGCGCAATCAAAATTTGATGTAACGTATCAACCAGCTTGTCTGTTCGATCCACGTTTTTTTTAATCCGTTTATCCAGGGCGTCTCGACCTTTTCCATGGACCTTATTAATTAATTGAAAGTAAACCCCCGGCTTTGCCGGGGGACCCACAAAAGTTTGACTTTTACGGGAAACTCTTTAAAAAGCCTCTCCATAGTGAACCGCCAAAGTTCTAAAAGGAGAGACTTTTATGAAGAGTGTATGTAGTTTAAGCCATAGTAAGTGGGAATGTAAATACCATATAACGTGGATTCCAAAATATCGAAAGAAACAGCTATTCGGGGAACTTCGTCAGTACCTTGGGGTAGTTTTGAGGGATTTGGCAAAAGATAGAGAAAGTGAGATTTTGGAAGGACATTTATTGCCGGACCATGTGCATATCCTTATTGCAATACCGCCAAAGTATTCAGTAGCTCAAGTGGTGGGCTACATCAAAGGTAAAAGTGCTATATCCATAGCACGCAATTATATGGGACGTCGTCGGAATTTCACCGGACAAAAATTTTGGGCAAGAGGGTATCACGTTTCCACAGTGGGACGTGATGAGGAAGTTATTCGAGCCTACATACAAAATCAGGAGAAAGAAGACAGGCGCTTGGAACAATTAGATTTGTTCAGCCAAGTCCGGTAACCGTATGCCGCCTTTGAGGCGGCCAATAATTTACCCGCTTTGAGCGGTTCACATTTTTCAAGCCTCCGGCTTTGCCGGAGGTTGGTGACTTGTTTGATAAACATTTCGCCCAGGTCATCGAGACTGACCGCCTTTTGGACCGTGATGAGTGTAATCGCCAATGCGTATTTCTTGTAAAGCTTGAGGTCTTCCATTTCTGCAGCCTTCATGCTTTTGGCTTCAGATGAAAATTTCTTTATCTTTACATCCGGTATGAGATTTAGAGCATTGAGACCGGTGACATATTGATCAATCCACGTATTATATTCAATCCGCTCTTTCAAATTTTGACGAGTTAAATTTTTAGGCTCGGATTTAACGGCTTGCCAAGGGCTTATTTGCTGATCCTCCTCAACAACAAAAAGCCGATCCAGGTTTTTTTTATCTTTTTTTGTAAGCTTGCGTGTGATTTGCCGGTATAGTTTTTCATTAACATTGGCCCTTCCTTCATACGCAAATCGGCGTAGGGCGCTAAACGCTGGAAATTCATGTTTATGGCGAACCAGCTCCTCGATGGCAATGTTGATGATATCTGCCAAATCCTCTTGGGGGTTTTCACACAAAACCGCCAAATTTCCTCGGACCCTCTTAAAACCCTTGTCAATAGAGCCTTTCAAGGCCAAAATCAATTTTAAAAATCGCTAATACCAATTCTATAAATCATTGAATATTAAGAAGAATTTGGTTTTCAAAAAATCGCATTTTTAGAAAAAAGATGAAATCATAGTATCCATGCCGGTTTTAGTGTAATCCCGTTTCAATTTGGAAACTTTTGTCCCGGAAGTATTGGAGTTTGACAATCAATGGAACGAAAAGTTACGCTGGGTTATACCTTATTATATAGGGGAGCGATCAATACCTCACCGCAAAGCTCGCACTTTCCCGGTACCGGGCCACCCGCTTGTCATACATCTGGGTGGTCTTGATCTGGGCATGGGCAACCGTTTTCTGTACCGCCTCAATGGGGCAATTGTTCTCCAGGGCCTGGGTAATAAAGGTGGCCCGGGCGGCGTGGGGTGTTACCCCGTAAACATCTGCCAACCTGGCATACTTCTTAAACAGATAATCAACGGTTTTCCGGTTCAGCTTTCTGTTTTTATCCGATTTTCCGGGGGCAGGCTTTACCGGCAAAAACAAAAAGCGCTCCTTTTCATCTTCATGGTCGGCAATCCTCAAATATTCCCTGATGGCACTCTGCAGCTCTTGATTAATGGCCAGGCGGTTTCGTTTCCCGCCTTTCACCCAGAAGTCCAGAACATAAAAACCTTGTTCCTGGTAGAAATCTTTGACCGTAAGCGTGCAGACTTCAGAGACCCTGCAGCCGGTGAAGAATAACGTGCTCAAAATTGCCTTGTCTCTCCGCCCCTGCAACTTATCAGTATTCGGCGCATTCAACATCTTCCGGACCTCCTCCGGCGTTAGCACCTTAGCTTCCACCCGGTCGGAATTCACCGGCATCCGCCGAACACCCTGGGCCACATTAATTTTAACGACCTGGTTATCGATCAGGTGATTGAACAGGGATGAAATGGCAGACAGCCGGTTGTTGATCGTCCGGGGACTGTGACCCTCGTTCTGTAAAAATTTCTTAAACGCGATAACATGGCCATGGTGAATATCTCTCAGCTCTTCTGGAGACGAGACTCCGATGAACGCCAAAAAAGAATGAATCGCCTTATCGTACGTTTCAATGGAATTATCAGAATTAAAATTGGCTTTCCACAATAATTCTTCAGGGATCTCTTTGAGCGCGTTCAGGACAGACACTTTTTTTTCAGATCCGACAATCAAATCCTTATCCATTTTTCCATCTGCTCCTTTTTTCCAATTCATCTGCCAAAAACTACAAAACCATAACAAAAATTTTCATCCTACCCTATCACACCCAAAAATCACGGCAATAATTTTGTTAGACATAATGCCTTTTATGTCTAACAAATATCCACCAAGAATCCGGCCACTATTTTTTTTCATGCAACATTATTATATAGGGACGACCTTGAAATGGGAGATGAGAGGACGCGGCCAGAAAATAAAATTGACGAGTCAACGAAAAAGTTTGGTTGTATTGTATAGTGGACCCCAATGTCAAGACAGTTTTCTATCTAATTTAAGCGTCATCTCTTAGGTTTTCTCCAACAGCTAGCGGAAGTGGAAGCCAGGCCCTGAGAATGGGCACTCCAAATCTGCTCGTCGGAAGGGATTGGCTTCCGCTGGAGCGGGTTTTGGGGAAGAGCGTCCGTATCACCCAACCGATTTCAACTGATTCTGACCATAATATGTTTCGGCTGGCGTTTGCCCTTTAAAACTCTGGTGCGGTCGTTCATGGTTATAAAAATTAAAATATTTTTTCAGGGACTTGCGCAGTTGGTCAACGGATTGAAATTCGTTTACGTAAATTTCTTCATACTTCACACTGCGCCATAACCGTTCGATGAAAATATTGTCCAGACACCGGCCTTTCCCATCCATACTAATTTTAATGTCTTTATCTTTCAATACCTTTGTAAACTCATGACTTGTGTATTGAGATCCTTGATCCGTGTTAAAGATATCGGGTGTTCCATGACATCTTAACGCTCTCTCAAGAGCGGATACACAAAATTCACTATCCATGGTGATTGAAAGCTCCCAGGAGAGGACATAACGACTGTGCCAGTCCATGACTGCGGTCAAATAAACGAATCCACCTGCAAGCGGGATATATGTGATGTCTGTACACCACACCTGGTTTGATCTGGTTACATCTAAGTTCCTCAAAAGATATGGATACACTTTATTTTGGGGATGAGCTTTGCTGGTATTCGGCTTAGGTGCAATGGATTGAATTCCCATTTTCCGCATCAATCGCTGAACCCGTTTGCGGTCAATTTTATGTCCTTTGCGTCTGAGTACATTGCGCATCTGGCGGGTGCCATAAAAAGGATGAGCCGTATATTCATTGTCAATCAGTCTCATTAGCTCCAGATTTTTAGGTGTTTCCTGTCCGGTTAGGCCTTCACGGTAATAGCTGGAACGAGGAAGTCCTATCAGCTCACATTGCCTTTGAATACTGAGTTTGGGGTGCTTGGGTTGAATCCGCTGCTTTTTCTCTTCAATACTCATTAAAGGTGTCCGGTGTTTTTTTTTAGCCAATCCAGTTCTACCTGAAGTTGGCCGACCTTTTGATATAGACGGTCACGTTCAATCTCGGTTTCTTTCGTTTGTTTTGCCCGGCTATTGCCAAATACCAATGGAAGGGCTTCTATTGCTTCTTTTTTCCATCTATTTACAAGGCTCGTATGAATACCGAACTCAGAGGCAATTTCATTGACAGTTTGATTTCCTTTTATGGCTGCCAATGCGACCTTACTTTTTAAATCGTTATTGTAATTTTTTCGTTTCAAAATGGACCCCTTTCTGGTTTCTGGACAGTTATATTTTATCTTAACATCTTGTCCAGTTTATGGGGTCCACTATATTGGGTGAAAATAGCTATGTTTTCATGAGGCCATATAATGGATATGTAAAAGGTGGGACACACCCGAAATATCGCATGGGTTAAGTATTATTTTCTTATTAACTCCAATGCTCTTTTTCATAAATACTTTGTTCTTCACGGCTTAATGGCTGAGAAGAACAACCAGAGCGAATAAAAAAATTTTCTTTGTCTTTAAAGCTAACGAAAACAGGCCGACTACTTTGGGACACCGAAATACGACAAATATTTTGTCCGTCATATTCTGGGAAGTTTATTTTTATATGGGAACTGAATTCTTTACCGATATATTTTTTTATAACTTCAACCAGTTGCAGTTCAAATCCATCGATATCACGCTTTTTTAGAGTGCTTATATCATCATTAAGACCCAAAACATTTTGATTGTCATCGATACCAATAAAAAGATTTCCTCCGGTACTATTCAAAAAAGCTGAAATGGTTTTTGCAATCACATACTCCAATGCTTTATTCACTGCTTTTTGGCGCAGATCATAGCGCAGCGTGGATTTGAATTCCACGGATTCACTTTCCCCGCTAAGTATTAGTTCCTCAATCTCCTCATTTGCTGGCTCTGTGTGGGTTAGTTCAATGCGAGATTTTAGATGGGTGAAAATTTTCTCAGCTCGGGCAGTTAGGAACTGTTTATAATCATTGGACTCAATACCATGGCCTTTAATATCAATAAAATGAGAATTGAGAGCCGTATTGATTTCGCTGTTTTGAACTTCAAAATCTCCGATATATACTGAAGGTGCTTTAGCTCCAATTTTTCGTTTGTTGAGATGTTCACTTACCAACGTTATGTTCATCAGGCTGTTACTCTCAAGAGTAGTTTTTCCTTTGAGATATGCTTTTGGGAAAAAGTGGTGATAATTTCTGCTGTTAGCTACCTTAAGCCAAGAATTATCTAAAATCACTTTGCTATTATCTCGAAAATCTTTCGGTTCCTGATAAGCCAATAAACATATAACAGCCTTGCAATAACTATTGCCTGCACTGAAATTGGTGTCGATAAGAGACTGTGGTGAGTCGAGGAAAATTTTGATATCGCTATATTCAGGACGTACACCCGCAAGAATTTTATCTATACGCTTGATATCTTGAGCCAGTCGAGATTCTGCAGAGCTTGAATAACGGAAAGAGAGTGACATTCGCCAGAAGAACTCTTCCAGATATTTGCGCTGCCCCGCTTCTGGTCTATCCTGTTTGTAATAGAAAAAATAGGCAAATGGTACTAATAGAGAGTCATAAGGCAATAGATGCGAGACAGGGATTCTGTATGTGGTCCGGAAATAATCGATACTGTCTTTTAAGGCAGAAATAACCTTGCTCCATGTATCAATAATTTCCTGCTTATTCAGGGATAGGATTGTTTTACGTTTACATTCTTTTGTGCGGCTTAAAACAAGTGACAATATACTTAGAACAACGGCACTGGAGATACTTTCGTATTTAATTTTTTTTAACTCTTTAATAAGAGAGCCCCATTTAGATTGCATATCAAACTGCTGTTTTTCGTCATAGGTTTTTGCCGATATAATTTCAAACAAGGTGAGGGTCTGACCACCAGTATTAATACGGGTAAAAACTTCAATGGCGGATTCGATATCTTCTTTACGCAACAGTACTGTTGAAAAATCGTAGGTGTCAAAGGCACGTGAATAAGCATGTATCTGTTTGAAGTGCTCTTTACTAAAACGGTTTTGAATATCGGTCATCCGGTCCATGAAGTTCAACACATCAGATAAGGAAAGGAAATGATCACCGATGGGCTCAGGGGCAATCACCTGTTCGTCATTCTCTTCGATATCTACATCAAGGTTAACGTAGATATTGTTGTAATCGGTGGTTTTCTTTTCGCCTATTTTTTGGATTTCTGCACCCAGGTAGGCTGCAAAAAGTGACGTAATGCGTTGCTGTCCATCAAGAACATACTGTACTTTGTTGCCGTCCGGTGTCGGCGGTATATTGAGATTTCCTACATTTTTTATGTCATTTATACGTTCATCGGTCTGCCATAAGATAAAGGTTCCGATAGGATAGCCTTTTAGAATGCTGTCGAGCAATTTAGCGGTTTTATCGATACTCCAAACAAAATCACGTTGAAACTTGGGGATTTTGATAATCCCTTTTTGGATTTCCGAGATAAGGTCAGAATATTTTTTAGAGTCAGGTTTGGGTTGTTCAAAGTTCATTTATTATTTCCCCGAATTTTTAGGTACCGATAAAGAGTTGATTGTGATATTCCCAACGTCTTGCAAATATCATCGATTGGTATTGTTGGCACTGGTACCCTTTAATGGGTAGCGTATAAAGTTAAAAATACTGGATAACCTCCGTCTTAACGTACAGAAAACAGCCCAAAACAAGTCTATTTCCAACTGCTATGATTTACAAGAGATGCTGAACCCCTTCTTCTAAAGGTTGTTGAACGAAGCCGCTCGCGCGGCGGAAAACCCCAAAGTTATGTATACTCCTAATTGTGGGATCAAACGGAAGATCCCAAATATCTATAATTAAAGGAGTATACCATGAACACATCCGAAGTAAATCGTTTTAACGAACTCTATGAGCGCCATTTAAAAACCCTTAAACTTCAGGGAAAGGCTCAAAAAACCATTGATGCTTATTCCAGGGCCATCCGACGGGTAAGAGATTACTTTGACTGCTGCCCGGACAAACTCGACCCCGAACAACTTGAAGATTACTTTTCCGATCTGGTTGACTCACATTCATGGAGTACAGTCAAAATTGATCGCCTTGGACTCCAGCATTTCTGGAAATATGTTTTGAAAAAAGAATGGAATTGGTTGAATATTGTCAAGCCGCCTAAGGTTAAAACCATTCCGGACATTTTGACTCCTGGTGAGGTGGAAAAGCTGATCGGTTCGACACGCAAACTGCGTTACCGGGTTTTCCTGCTGACAACTTATTCCATGGGCCTGCGTTTGGGAGAGGCATTGTCCCTACAAGTGAGAGATGTTGATGCAGCACGAAAACTTGTCCATATCCGGAGAGGAAAAGGCCATAAAGACCGGTTAATTCCCCTACCGGACCGCACCCTGATCGGACTGCGGGAACTATGGAAAAGACATCAGCACCCCAAGCTTCTTTTCCCCAATGCCAAAGGCTCACTGGAAACCATCCAAAAGGCAAAGTCCCATATGGACCGGGGTGGTGTTCAAAATGCCATGAAGGTTGTCGTTGCCGAATGCGGCATTAAAAAAAAGTCTCCATACACTCTTTACGACACAGTTTTGCCACCCATCTTCTTGAAAATGGCTTAAGCCTTCGCCACATCCAGGCCCTTCTCGGCCATGCTCGCCCTGAAACAACTGCACGTTACGCACACCTTACTGATGTCACGGAAAAGGACTGCAGGACGACCATCAATGATTTAATTAACACCATTCATGTAGATTTCTGGAAGGTGTAATCATGCGACTTTTTAATATCATTGACGAATATTATGATGCATTTCTGACTCGTTACGGGGATACGGTATTGCCGGAACAGATTAAAGCCTTAAACGCCATACTTAGTTGCCGCACACCAGACGTCGGGCAGATTTATACGGTCTGTCCAGGCTGCAATCATACACAACAGCATCCACTATCCTGCGGAAACCGTAATTGTCCCCATTGTCAGAACCATGAGACAAGCCAATGGATCGACCGGCAGCAAAATAAACAGCTTCCCGTCCAATATTTCATGGTGACTTTTACCTTGCCCTGTCAGTTCAGGGATGTGGCATACCGGAATCAACGGGCAGTTTATTCCCTGATGTTTTCATGTGTATCCAGCACATTGAAAGACTTTGGGCTTAACCCCCGGCACCTTGGGGCTCAAATCGGTATGACCATGGTTCTTCACACTCATAGCAGAAGGCTGGATTTCCACCCGCATATCCACGTAGTTGTTCCAGGTGGCGGTGTTGATCCATCCAGGCGGCAATGGAAAAAGAAAAAAGGCAAGTATTTGTTTAACCAAAAAGCCCTGGCCAAGGTTTTTCGGGCACGTTTTCTGGACGGATTGAACAAAGAACAATTGCCGATTCCCAAAGGTGCCCGTCCCAAATGGGTTGTCGATTGTGCCAGGGGCGGAACCGGCATCTCAGCCCTGAAGTACCTGTCCAGATATTTATACCGGGGAGTGATCAGCGAACGTAATATTATTGCCAACCAGGACGGCCAGGTTACCTTCAGGTATATTGACGGCAAAACCAAGGAGGTGTGTAGTCGAACTCTTAAAGGTGAAGATTTTCTGCACCTGATCCTGCTTCACGTGTTGCCCCGGGGATTTCGTAGGGCAAGGGATTACGGCTTTCTTCACGGAAATGCCAAAAAACTGCTCTTCCTGGTACAGATGATTCTCCACGTCCGGATTATGGCAATAGTGCGTCGGCCAAGGCCTGTTTTTAAATGCCCCCATTGCGGGAAGCCTATGAAAATCCTCGGAATAAAACCTACCGGTGCAGGATAGAATAAACAAAAGGTAGAAACCAAATCTCAATTTAACTGGAGGTGAACAACACTATGAAATAATCCGGTTTTTTTAGAAAGCCCTAAAAAGGGCCACGCTATAGGTGCGTCTTACCTCCGGCGCCCGGAAATCACAATCCTTTCAGATCCTTAATCCTCAAAAAGATATTTTCATATATATGGAAAGCCCGGCTCATTTTGGCCGGGCTTGTTCAACAATCGGATAAGATCGTGGTTCGTTCCTCACACGATCTATCCTTATTCGTTCGGATAAATAGACTACCTATTCAAGGGTACCAGTGCCACTTCATTCACAGTTGATTCAACAAAGGCAGTAGAAATGATTTCTCCAGGCCCATGCTTAGGACTGCGGATTTAACTATTTCCTAAATTGAGCGTTTGACTTGCTTGATTACAGGTCTTAAATAAAAACACTTTCGGGTGTTATTAAATCCTCAATCCTTAGGGTTTGCCACCGGTTTGGTATGGTCTCACACTCATAGATTCAAACAGAAAGTCACTGCAAATAATATGCCGTGTATTTTTCCAGTATCTCCACCAATATGCTGACAGTTTATATTCGAAGCCTGGATAGCATTTTGATCAATCATAGAGTAAGGAGACCCCAATGGAAATGGTAAGTTGATGTTACAAAATTTGGCATATCATGTGACAGAAATTGGTTGAATACATCGGAAAGGCCGTTTTCGTTGATACTTTTATCTCACTGTAATAATTAAAAATAGTTTATTTTGGCGTAAAATCAGTCATAAATTTAGTTTCAAAAAACTTACAATAGAAAACATTGGCTATAATTTTTATTCCATTGAATGTTTTGGTATTCTGGCTTTTTTTATTTCAATGGGCTTTAATTTACTAATACCTCTTGGACAAGGGCGTTTCCTGAAAAACAGTTGCCGGATTTTGAATAGTCTCTGTGTCCGAAACTTGCAATAGGGTATTTTGGCACAACGCCCGAAAAGGAGCATTTTGTGATCCAGCCCTCAACTGGCGACCTTGATCGACTCTACTTTGGCGCTTTTCATGGCCGTACACCGCCTTAACGCCCAAAGAACGTCAAGCCGATCTCTCATTTTGATGGTGGCCGTTGCGAACTCACCAAAGCCCAGGATCGGGGGATGCCATCGACATTCAAGAAATTATTTAGGAAATGGTCAAAGGCGCGATCAGTGAAAAATTTGACGCATAATCTCCAAAATATACCTTTTCGGGCGTTGTGCCAAAATACCCTTCTTCTTCCCTTGGCCGCCGCTCTACCGCCAGCGGCGCGTTCAGCCTTAATTTCCCGCTCCATCTGGGAAATAACGCCCATGCTTCATAAACTGTATCTCAGAACAGCGACCCTCCTGTTAGGCCAATTCAGATCGCTATGATTCGAATAATGGCTCGTAGACTGGCTTTCGAGGGATAAAAGGGGAAATGTTTTTCAGACACGCTCTTATGGCCGAAGAAAAAAACTAAAAGATACCAGATCTTGTGGCCAGACAAATCCACGGAATTTTCAGTCGTTATTGTATTTTGAAATCCATTCAATTGCCAGCCTCAACACCCTCTGATTTTATAAACGTTACCTCGAACGCCTTGCAAGGCCGAAACTGCTGCAGTCGATTTGTGAAAGTAAAAGCATCATTCATCTCATAATGCTGAAAGATATCGAGACCTCGATCAAGAGATATTTTCCAACCGCAGTCGGTCACTATGTGGCGGGCATGTATGGTGCCAGTGTCGTCGAATTCCCAGGTGAAATTGATCCCCAAAGCCCTGGCAGACTTTTTCATCTTTTCTAAGTTTTCCTTCTGCTGTTCACTTTTGAAATCATCTTCCGAAGTCAATAGATGAATGTCCACTTCCTCGTCCGGTGCCTTATGTTTAACTACCGTTTCCAGAAATTCCATGAAATTACGCATCTGGTAGAATAAACGGATGTACGGATCGGTAACCGTAATCTCAGTCGCACCAATGAGATAGGGGCCTAACAGCGTATCAAAAGAGATTCCTTTCTGGTTTTCCTGAAACGTGAGATGTTGCTCCTTGAGAACTGTTAAGGGTTGGTGATTAACCGGTTGCACGATGGGTTCTGCCGTATCGGGTATTATACCATCTTCTTCCACAGCAATGGTTTTGTGGTAGTGGTTGGGATTCTCCTCTTCTTCAAGGGTGGTGACAGGGTTGTTTTTTCCCTCTGCATCGATATAGGAAAAACAGACATTGTTGTATGTAGAATCCATTCGCATCAATTGGTCTTTGACACGTTTTCGGCCTTCAATGGCAAACCGTAACAGTTCCTCTATCTCTTCCTTGGTCGCCCCGTCATGCGGGAAGAGAATTTTCATTAGGCCTGAAAATGTCTTGTTGATACCATCACGATCTCGGGTTGAAATATCGGAGGAGAGGGTAAAGTGCTTTTTGTATCGGTCCGAGTAATCATAATTGCGCAGCGAACGCAGGATTTCGGCCAGATAGTCCACTACAAACCCGTAACCGCTGGAAAACATTTCGCCTCGGATGATGTCAACTTCCCAGCCAGGGATATAGAAATGGATGCGGTCGAGGAATGCTGAGTCGTAGAATTTTTCGGGTAGTTCGCAAAATAGGTCTGAGTGTTTGAGCATGTATGGCACTGTGTGTTGGGTGTTGCCCACAAAGACCATAGATGCCTCAGCACCCAGCGTCTCAACGCCGCGTGAGAAGGACTTGTTGGCCATGTAGTTCTTCATGATGTCGACCAAAGCCTTGTCCACGCGTTTTTTCTTTCCGGCAAACTCGTCGAAGGCAACACAGTCCCAGTAGCCGACCAGACCGATTTTTCCAGTAGAGTTATTTACGAACAGCTTTGGAACCGTGACCTCTCCGCCGGAAATCAGAATGCCGTGGGGTGAAAACTCTGAATAGATGTGTGATTTGCCGGTTCCCTTAGGGCCAAGCTCAATCAGGTTGTAATTGCGCTCACAAAATGGGATCAGGCGGACCAGCTGGGTCAGCTTGCTGCGTTTGCCGAACATATCTGGGTTGAAGCCGATGCTTTGAACAAGCAGGTCAATCCACTCGTCGGTAGTAAATTGTTTACGTGCCTCTACGTAATCATCAAAACTGAAATGAGATAGCTGAATCGGCTTGAGCGTCGACATGATCCAGGGGCTGGCGTTCTTTTCTTCGGTGAATTCATATTCGATGTCTGCAATACACCACACACCGCTGACCAGCAGCTTGGGGTGGATCTTGACCGTACCCGAATCTACCAGCACCTTCTTGATGCCGAGATTGGAAAACTCCGCCTCGTAGACATCTGCCTTGTCGTTCAGCGCCACGCTGATCTTGTCGATTACCTTGTAACGCCCCTTCTCTTTGATATTCGAGCGGACCAGCCCCGCTTCGTTGCGATGAACGTAATGCTTGCGCAGTATCTCTTTGACCGTCTTGATGCCGGTCTGGATACTTGCCTCATCACAGGTGGCGCAATACTGCCCCAGTAGGTATTCCAAAACGTAGGAGGGAACAATGGCGTTTCCTTTAACCGTCTTGACAAGATCTTTACGGACAACGAGTCCTGGGAAGTGTGTGTTTATTTTCTGGTCAAGTTCGTTCATTGGTCACCTATCCTTAAAAGTCGAAATCGCTGGTAAATGAGCGCCGCATCAAGTACCGGAGCGTCTTGTATTCTTTATAATGTGACGTCCCCGCATGCTTTTCCTCTAAACGAAGAATGACCTCCTGACCGTTGACGTCGTCGGCCTTACGGGTCAGTACAAAGCGTACCTGTAGTTCTCGTTCCCGGGGATTATCCGAGTATAGGTCGAAGGTAAGGTCGTGGCTGTCGGAGATCAGGTCACCTGCCTCCGTATAGATACCAGCCCGCAGCACACGCGGCTGGATTTTATCCGTTACTGGTCCGGCCTGGTACATGGTCACCGCCAATTGCCCGGAGGTAATCACCGAGCTGGCTCCGCGTAGTATATCCACCTCGACGGTGGTCACATCACTTTTGCGCCTTTTATTAATCTTTAGTACCGGGATCACCACCTCCTGCAACGATGCTCCGCCATGCACAAAGCGAGAGCCTGAACCCTTCAGGCGCAGGCGGTTAATCGACTTGGGAATCTGCACCTCCACCTCACCAGTAAGGCCAAGTTGCTCGGAGGTGAACTTGTGCAGGCTATGTGCTTCGGCAAGTCCCTTGCCCAGCACGAAGCGGCGGTCACGAAACAGAATATGATCGCCCTCGGCATCCACTCCGGAAAAGTCACTTTCATCAATAGCTCGGTTTTGGTAGATGAAGCCGTGATCAGCAGTAACTAAGAAGTTGTATAAATTGGCATTGTTTAGTTTTTTGATTAGACGAATGAGTTCTTGCAGGCTGTCTTCTACTGCTTCGAAAACCCGCTCCTCAGACTCCCGCTTGTCTCCGGTGGCGTCGATTCGGTTATGGTAGACGTAGATCACGTCATGATCGCGTACCAGCGCCCGGCAGTCGTCTCCCCTCATAGCCATCAATTCATCGGCCTTGCAGGCCGTTGCACGAGCCCCCGCGGATTGACCGAGAATCTTGATGCGGTTTGCCGTTCCCTGAGAGCTTTGCCCATCTACCAACACACTGCCGGTTTCGTTGTTAGCAATCGCCAGCACCTCATTGGGCAGTAGCGCCGCCATACCGAGCTGAGTGTAGCTGGGCAGCATTGAAAGTGCTGGTTCCAGTTCAGCACTGTACCGATCTTCCTGGCGGATGAGACTCAGCAGCTCATCTCCGATTTCATAGCGCATGGCATCGGAGATAATCACGCAGATCTTGTTGTCCTTGCGCAGGAAGGGACGCACCCAGTGCTTAAAAAAGGTCTTCTGTTTGATCACTGGAAAGGCTTCCCATTTGGATGCCTCATCAACAAAAGTCTGGAAGCGGTCTCCCAGCTTGAGCAGGTAATTGTTGGCGTAGAGATTTTCAATCTGATCAGTGAGGCTGCCTATCAGTGATGCCTGCCCAGACATGCGCACGTGAAATGTGAACTTGCGGTAGAGTTGATCGAGCCGGTACCAGAATCGGCTGTAGCGTTGAACGCCTTCGGCCAGACTGTCCATGGTGAGTTTAACCTCGGCCAGGGCATGGGTAAACTGGGCCGCGTAATCGACAGTCTCGTACAAATGGCGGTATTCTTTATACCAATGACTTTGCCGCCGCTGGCGGATCCAGAGCGATACATCCGGGCTTGTGACCGTGGACGATGCCACAGCCCGGACCAAATCACTGATGATTTTCTGATCGATCAGGCGAAAATAATCCAGTTCCATCAATTCTCGGAAATCCCGTTTGGCCAGATCCTGTTCAATGCCAAGAACCTCCGCACACTCTCCAGAGAGAGCTTCAAAACCGCCTTCAAACTGACGACTGTCTTTCCAACGCTTGAGATACACCAAAGCGTCTCCGGTCAGCTTCACCTGACCGTCAGTGCCCATGGCATAGCATGACTTGAATAGCTCGATTGAAAAATCACGGATACCCGGCTCGCCAGACTTGTAGCCATAGCAGCGAGTCATCTGTTCCCAGAGGAACCCATCGAGGTTGCACCGGCCGACCAAGTTGATCTTTGCATCCCTACAGTTAGCCAGTTCCTGTAGCAGGTTTTCCACCACCGCATCCATGCGAGGCTCACTGCCTGTGCATACCGCCAGCATCTTCAGGCGAATCTGTCCTGCGGTGTCGTCTGAGTTCAGCATTTTTTTGAGGGCATCTTTGCGTTTGACTGCCTGGAAAAACTCTGCATGGGCCTGCACTACATCTGTGAACTCCAGGCCAAGTGCAAGCTCGGACAGCCAGATGGCTACCTGATCAGTGCGGAACTCGCCGTGGGCCAGTTGTACATCCAGTAGCCAGTTATCCATATCAGGAGGCTGAGGGCCTTCTCGGTAGAGCAGGAATTTCTGTTCTGGCTGTTCTCGCAAAATCCGGTATTTGATGCCGTACTCGTTGTTGGTGAGTTCCAGCTTCTCGACACAGGGCAGCGACAACGCCTCAAAGTCGCCACGCAGTTCCTGCTTGGCATCATACCAGAAGATTATCCGGTACCGGTCAAAGAGTTTGGTCAGGGCCTTGGCTATACGGTTGTTCATTTGCTAAGTCCGGTTATTTTCTTTAAAGCTTTGCCGAATTTGGGGTAGTTGACCTTTACGCCATCATCAAGGTCGATATCTACCTGCTCGGTGGCCAACGGGTAGAGCACATCGTGCTCGTATTCCTCCATCTCGGCGATCATTTTGGTTATCTTTTCGATCTCCTTGATGGCTCGGGTCTTCTCAGCTTGGCTACTGCTTGCACTGATGCTGACAGCCTCCAGATGGTTTTTGTGGGAAGTAAGTTTGGTGCTGAACTCGCGCAGGTAGTCGTTGAGTACCACGCTGACCGTATCCGGGCGGTATCGGTGCATGTATATTAGCGCGTTAAAGCTGCCCTTGGGGCTTGAAAACAGCCAGTAAATGGGACGCTTCTTGTAGCGTTTCCAATGGTCGATGTAAAATTCACTGAGAAAATAATTGCGGATGCTGTAGTTGCGTTTGCCCTTAATATTAAGCGCCTTTTCAACAAACTCTAAGTTTTCCTCGTAGTGGGCCTCACCAAAGGTCACACGCAGGAACTTGCGGAACCGTTCGGCAATGTCATCAGAGAACCAGTCGCCGTTTAGCAAGGGGATGACGTTGTCGTCATCAGCCTGAAAACGAGGCTCCGAAATCCTTTCCAAATAATTTTCTATACTCTCGCCTTGGTTTGCCAAAATCAGCCCCGGCTTTTCCAACGCGTAACGGCCAAACATACAGCCCACAGCATAGGAGACCAACTCGCGCATAGTGTCGGCCAGTAGCAAAGCTTCAAGTTCTTCCTCGCTTTTGTCTTTACCATAGCGGTAATGCGGGTTACAGGTTAGGGTGATCTCGTTGAGCGGCACCTCGGGTGTAAGCTCATCCTGTAGGCCGTAAGCATTGATAAAAATAAGGTTGTTTTCTTCCTCCAACCGCTGCATCTCCAGTGCTATCTTTTGCCAATGGGCGCGTAGCTTCTGATAGGTGGCCTTCAGGGTTGGCTCGTGGTAGTCGGGATTTATGAGAGGCGGACTGGTGAAGCCCCAGGAGATTTCATAGGAATCCCAATCCCTTTTCGAAATGGCAACCAAACTGAATTGTTCGGTTGATCTTCTCTGCACGGTTAAGGTCGATGGACATTTATATGGTACGCGAGAAAGATCACCAACTTGAAACGTTGAGGTTGGATTAACGCATTTCATGAATGCTGGCATTAGCTTGCTGCAGAGGAGCGAAAGGATGACATCAATCCTTCCCTCAAAAGTTGGAATGCCAGAAGATCCCTTTACATCGAATAGAAAGCCTTTTGGAGAATACCGGGCTGCAAATGAATTAGTGGTTATATCTGACCATGTAATGCATTCTTGGAACATGCGGTCTAAATTCTGAATATATCTCGACCAATGTTTGCCGGCATTTCTTTTCCTGGCGAACTCTTT
Source organism: Desulfobacter hydrogenophilus (assembly GCF_004319545.1). Taxonomy (NCBI): domain Bacteria; kingdom Pseudomonadati; phylum Thermodesulfobacteriota; class Desulfobacteria; order Desulfobacterales; family Desulfobacteraceae; genus Desulfobacter; species Desulfobacter hydrogenophilus. The sequence goes on from NZ_CP036313.1 coordinate 4,167,916, forward strand.
AAGCTCAAACCCATTATTTTCCCAATTAAGAATAAATGATTGGTTCCCATACCACTTTCTATATGATCCGCCTTTATTGTATGGGAACCACCTTTGAGGTAACTCCTTAGCAGATTCAATAGAATCGCATGAAAAATAAATCCCTTGAAATGAAACTTCAAACCATTGACGTAAAAATCTATCATTGTCTCCAGTATTAAGACCGACCGCTGGTTTGAAAACATCCTTAATTGCAGGAAGAGCCTGAAAGTTACGTCGGAAATTTTGAGACAACCAATATGCTATTGGCGCCCCAGTAATTGAAACAAACTCCTTAGCCGAAGTGGAATAAATTGGCCTACTACCTGCCGCTGCGTCAAAAAGCAGATTCTTTTTCTCGTTTTCTGATCTTCCATCTTTTAAGTCAATAAATCGACCGTAAAGACTTATATTTACAGCATTATGCAAGATGAAGGCGGTTGTAGAAACAACCTCTCCACTGATGCTGTCGAATGCATTGGTTCCGAGGTGAGCCATATCTTGAACAGGAGCATTTTCAAGAATCTTTCGCCGTAATTTCTCATGACGAGAAAGGAACATCCAACTCTGCATCGTGATCATGGCGACCGAGCCGAATTTTTTTGAGAGTTCAAGATTGCGCTCAATAAACATAGCAAATAAATCAGATTTGCTATCCGGGTAGTTATCCTTGACCCATGCTGATAATTTTGGATTCATCCCCTTACCTCCCATATACGGCGGATTGGCAATCACCACATGGTATTTTGGGCTGAGGTAATCGGCCTGCCGCAGGGCTTGCAGTACCTTCTGATGGGTCATGTTGAGGAATAGATGCCCGGAAGTGTTTTTTGATTCCAGAGTCTTGAGAATATTGCTCACATCGTTGGCCTCCGGGCGAATCAGGGATCCGAAGTTATCGGCCTCTTCGAATTGGCGCAGGGTGGATAATAGTTGTACGGTGAACAGGTCATGTCCCAAAAAATCCGTGTAGTCTTTAAGCTCACCCTCGTCAAACCGGATATTTTCCAGCACGCAGATGTTCGGCTTGATCCTCTTATTGAAGAACCGGCGCTGTTTTGCCCGGGCCTTCATAGTCAAGGCAAAGGCAGCCAATTCTCCGGCGCGTTCATCAATCTCAATGCCGTAAAGGTTGTGAGTGAGAATCTTCTCCGGGATTTCTGCAGGTTCGTAGCCTTCCTCCTCATAGATGGCATATAGCAGTTCAAAGGCGTAGGTGAGCATGTGGCCGGAGCCGCAGGCCGGGTCGCAAATTTTGATATCTTCGGGTGTTGCAATGCGCAAGAAATCAGTTTCAACCTGCTTATCACCCGCAGGGGGGATGTAGTAATCCATCTGCTTAATCAGCTTGGAGTCGGGGCGATTGAGCAGCCACAGGCGGCCCAAGGAGTTTTCCATCAGGTAGCGCACAATATAATGAGGAGTGAAGAGCTGGGTGGCGGCGGGAATATTATCTGGAGTAATCTTTTTATTTTTCTTGAGCCCCGTGAACACATCATCTTTCTTCTCAGAGATGTAGAACTGGTAAAGCCAGCCGATCACCTCCACATCCTTACAGACATCGGTTGTCATTGCCTCGCGGGTATACGCCAGGATGGAGTTGCCCAAGAGCAGGTCCTCTGGCATCAGCAATTCGGTGTAGTCATCAATACGCTGAAACAGGAACGGCATGGCCTTATTCCAGAAGTTGCAGGCAGCAACCACCAGCATGCGGTAGGCCTTGCCCTGAGGATCACGGCTGGGCGATTTGCCGTCGAGAAGGGCAAAGATCTGCTGCCTGGCTTTCTCCGTCACCATCTCCTCATCGATGTACCCCATCTTAGCCTCGGCGAGGATTTCAGGCTGGAATTGCCCCTCAGCAGGAGACACCACGCCGATGCGGCTATATCGGTTGGTATCCATGAAACGCAGGGCACAAAAACGGTTGAACCAGATATAGGCCACCCGTTCAATGACCTGTTCCTTACCGTTGGCGTTGATCGCCTCTTCCAACTTCTTGATGGCCTCCGTGCTTCCACGTTGGGCTGCGCTTTTCTCTGCCTGCACCAGTTTTACCTTAGCAGAGACTTGCTCCATAAGGCTGCGCCGGGCGAACTGGGCGAATTTTTTGAGTTTTGCTGTTTTCATCTATTTAGGCTCCTCCGGCTGCAGCATCGGCCAAGCGAGTGACAGGCCATTTCGGGAAGTTTTCGTTCCATTTGTCCACGTTTACGACCTGACAGCTTTTGGCCAGGGCCAGGACCCAGCGGCGTGATGCTTTACCTACAGGTAACTCCCGCTTCAAAGATTTCTGCATCCGGCTGTTCAAGGCGTTGTCAAAGGTGAGCAGGCAGACGTAGTGAACAGGCTTTTCCACCTTCTGTTCGGCGTACCGATAGAGGTAGGAATCCCTGAATTTGTATTTCAGATAGTTCTTCAGCCACTTGAAGCTTTTTTGCCGTAGTTTTCTCTCCTCATCAGTCGCCGCGCCAAGGACGTCGTAAATAGACGAGTCATAATAATCCTTCATTTCCACGTAAACATAGGCTTCTTCAAACTCGGCAACGATGTCAACGCCTTTCATGGGTACACCGTGGAATGAGTGTTTTGAGCTGTCCGTCTCGTCAAAAACGAACGCATCCAGAGCATCCTCAAATCGAAATTCGAAACCATCAGCCTCAACAATCTTCATTTACCGAGGCCTCCCATGTCGTTTTCGATCTCCTGGTTGATGAGAAATCCAAAGGCCTCATCAATTGGATTTGGCGTTATCTCCTGATAGTCCTCGGTGAAGGCAACTTTGATCTCGGATGTTTCCGGGTCACAGTAAAGGCTATGGAAAAGCACATGGTCATCTTTGCCCTTGTCCATGAGCAAGTCGAACCATTTGAGCAGGACATAGTCATGGGTTGCCAGAATGATCTGCTGGCCGTTGCGTGCCAGCTCCAGCAGGATACGCACGATTCGCTCCATTAGTTTAGGATTCATGTTTGACTCAGGTTCATCCCAGAACAGTGGGCCACTCAAACCGGGGAATACTGTTCCGTTGCTCAAGAGTCGATGCAGAATACCAATCTTTCTGAATCCTTCTGCTGTCATGCTGCTTGAATACAGATGCCCAGTCGTTGCCATGAACTCAGTAACTATGGAATCTTGGTAAATCTGTGCGGCTTTGGCTTGTGTTCGTTTGGGCGATGGTTTCTCAACATATTTGCCCTCCTGAAAGCAAAAACCACCATTATCCCACTGATAGCGTCCACCGATTAGGTTAACCAATTGTGGAATAATTGTGTTAAGACGTGGATCAAGGTTGATTTTGGCCTCTATATCTTCATGAGGAGATTTCATCAATGCATTTGCCAAGTCCACATATCCGTCATCAAAAATAAGGTCTACAGTGTTTTGATCATGGTTTTCATCGGTCATTCCTTTCACCAGGGAGAGGACTTCCTTGGTCGGGATAAAGATAGCTTCGGCTTGGTACTGCTCGAAGTTGACACGATCCTGGATGGCCAGCTTCTTGGAATTGTTGAAAAAGGTCGCGGCAATTTCTTGCCCCTGAACGAACCGAGCCGACAGATAGGCCTTGTCGGTCGCTCCCTGACGATGCATTTTGCCGAATTTGTCATCCAGTGGCATGAAAAGGCGGCACAGCTTGGCTGTCAGCATCTCTTCGATCTCTTTTTCACTGGTATCATGTTTGCTTTTAAACATCGGCGCACCAGCGCAAAGGCTGTAGGCTGCCTTGAGCAGATGGGTTTTTCCCGTGCCATTTTCACCAATGATCACATTGATCTTGGGTGAAAAATCCAGTGTAAGGTCTTTGAAAACCGTGAAATTCTTCAGTTCGAGTCGTTCAATCATATTTGAATCCTTTTGCCTTTTCGAATTTCTTCCAGCAGTGCCTCACGCATGGATGCAAGATAGCCATCCACATCAGTCTCGTCTGCCAGCCAGGCTTTCTCGAATGAGACCTTTACTGACCGGCTTGGCACATACTCGATGCGAGGGTCGGGTTTGGGCGGTGGCGTGGGTGTACTGCCTTTATCTGGAGTGCCGGTTCTGCCGGTTTCAGGTGCAGACTTCGGCGATGGTGCCGGTTGTGCCCAGCTTGTTATCCGAGAGAGCTGACGCTGATATTCGCCTTCTTCAAACCGGCGCAGAGAGTCCCGAATAACGGCAATCAACTTCTGACGCCCAATAGAAGCTTTAAATTCGCTGAAAGGTTGGGTGATCTGCTCCTGCTGCTCTCCGTTTAAAGTAGCGAATTCAACCATGCCACAGAGACGGCTTTTGAGGTCATCAACCGTCTCCTCGGCGTTGGCAATCTCGGCCCTAATCTGGGCGTCGACTTTCTCCTGTAGGGTTTCGACTTGAGTCTTGACCTGCTGCATACAATTGCCTTTAAAGCATTCCGGATCGTTTAGGCTGGCGACTACCTGAGTAGCTTCATCACCCTCGATATAGGCAAAGTTGGGTTCCTGGGTTTGGACAAATTTCCGGGCGTTATCAAAGATCCTTTTCAAAGGTCCGTTCATGAACTTTCGGGCCGAGTCAATGACGCCTTCTTTCATGTCGAGCAGCGTGTCTTCCTGACGGGGAAGTTCGGTGAGATACCAGGTATATGGCTTGCCGGAGAGTCCTTTAAGTTTTTCAAGCACCGGTGTCAATGTATTCAGAAACGGATACTGGGATGCCTGAGCAGCAAGCGGAGTGAGTTGATGTATGAGTTCCTGGAGTGCTGTTCCGGTTTCCAGGCCGAGCGCCTTTGCCTCGGAGGCAGCGGGCGGGGCGTCGAAGAAGTCCTCAAAAAATTCCTTGAGGACTCGGACTTGAGACGCGGTAAATTCGACTTGGGGTTCCAGTACGACATTGCCGTGACCATGGGTGTTGCGCAGGGCTCGTTCCAGGTCTCCCTCTTCCAATAAATTGCCGTCGGTACGGACCTCGACCTTACCACGGACACACAGATGGGCCAGGGTGCAAAGCACGGCAGCGTAGTACCAGCCGTATGGTTTGCGCTCGAATTTTTCCAGCATGTTTTTCAGTGTGGTGCGCACGCCACCCCGGTTATTGCTCTGGATGAATGCCAAAAGTTCCTGTTCGGATTCGGCCAGAGCGGTGGCATTATTGCCAAACAGCCCCTGTTGTGAAGCTTTTAGGCATTTGGCAATGTCGTTTTCATTGTAGGTGATGCCGCGCAGCATGCGAAGGTTTGGATATGTACGGGAGACGAGCTCGTGGAATCCTCCTAACACACGGGTCTGAGTGTCTTTGGAACCGATTTCGATGTCGGCACCGGCAACGAACAGTTTGGCTTTGCTGATAAGGCTTTGGATGGTCTTTTGAAGTTCGGTATACCGTTCTTGGTTTTGGAAGCCCTTGTCGGTTAGAATACGTCTAACCGCCTCCTGTTGGGTGATCGAGATGTTTTGGCGGATGTATTTCTCAGTTCGCTTATACATGAGGATGTCACGAACAAGGCGCTCATCCGCAGGCATCAGGATCAGGAGCTCATCACGTCCCCAACTTTGCATTTTCAGGGTTACTTCATCATCAGTATGTTCGTTGAACGGACTGATGACATGGATGGTCAGCTCATACTCCCGTCCGTACAGCCGATCATCAAGCTTTTTAGAGAATGGGTAGTCTTGGCCGTTCTCAGTATATCGAATCTTTCGATGTTTGATGACGTGGTCAAAAACAATTTTTTCAAGCTCGGCGGCAACATCTGACGACTCCACCTCTGTATTTTTAATTTCCTCCTCGACGTCTTTTTCCTCATCGGTGAGGTACTCATACAGCTCGCCATTACGTTGCACATAGGTTTGCTGTTCCAGAAGACTTAAGGCCTCTTCGACGCGCGTTCTCAATGCGGGTAGATCCTGATTGAAGCAGTCCAGCATCAGGACGCACAGGTTCCGAATCGTCGGTTTAAACTCTTTGACATATTTGACAAGGAATAGCGATTTCAACAAACGGATCGCAAAGGGGCCATCGAGATGATTCTCAGCTTGGATTATGGCGCGCTGGATGTTGGATTTTAACGCAGTGCGAATCCCCTCAAACATCAGATCAAAGGTAGCCAATTGGCCTATTTCATAGTCTCCTATCTGGACAGCTACCTGTTGAAAGACACCCAACATAGAGCGCTCACCCACTGAGCTGTGTTTGCCCTCGAATGCGTTATGATGGGACAGATTTTGAATGGCTGACTGGAAGAGTGCAAACTGATACGGAATAAATGGATAACTGTCAATGAAGTGATCGCTATCCTGAAAATTTCGGTAAGTTTGAGAGCCGTCGGCAAAGTCAAAAAGGGTTTTAAAATTGTTGGACTGGGCCTGATAAATATCCGTTAGGAGGCCAATGCCATCTTCTGTTTTCATAAGCAGGCGCTTCTGGATGACCTCTGATACGTCGGCACTGGTTAACTTCATCCTGTTGGCAAATCGGGCCTGGATTTTGGAGAAATCATTACCTTGCTGTTTCCCCATCTCGCCCACAACCTTCCCCATGTCTTCCTGGGCGGTCACAATGACCCAGGCGCGGCCTCGACATTTGGTTGCCAAACTTTCGGCAATGGTCTGAAGGTTGGTCATCAGTTTGACGTTCTCAGCAATGTACTGCCCGACCTCATCAACAAAGAAATTCAACCGGAATCCTTTTTGATTCTCTTGACTCGATTGCCGTTGGATATAAAAATTTATCTGTTCGGCAAAATCTTCTATGGAGACACGGTATTGGCTCCGGTATTTGTCCAGTATTCCTATGGCCTGCGCCTCACCTTCACCCGTTGCCTGTGCATAAGCTTTGGCAATGTTTTTTGCCTCCAGTAAAGCTTGCTCCCTGCCTTTGTGCCATGTCCTGCCGGCAGTTGCTTCGTAGGCAGATTGGAACTTTTCGTAGAGGCCACGGCTGTCGAGGTCTCGTTCGAACTGGGCAATGTGTCCCTGCTTGCCGTAGTATCCGCACATCTCGTCAAAGACTTTGACAAAAACGGCGAGGAGAGCATCGATCTGTGTTTTACTGATGACGTCCGCTTTCTGGTCGATATTGAACAGAATGCTTTTCGATGGAATGGCAACTGCCCGCTTGAGATCACCGCGCAGAATCTCGTTGTCACCACATTTAGGTAAAAAGAGATCAAGAGTCCGGTCCCCGTTTATCTGCCGGTTTCCGAGCAATAGTGCCAGCATTTTCAAAAGATGAGATTTACCGGACCCAAAGAAGCCGGAAACCCAAACGCCGTTGGCACCTTCGTAATTGTTGTAGGCATCCAGGAAGGATTCAAGCCGTTTTTCAATTTCGTTTGTCAGGACGTATTCTTCAATTTCAAGGCGAAGACTTGCTTCGTCATCAGCTTTAATGACCCCTTCAATCGGTCGATCAACTGGCTTGTGAAAAATAGTTTTAAGCGTCATCATATTTCCCTTGTTTATACTTCGCAGTGAAAGATGTCGAATGCCCGATAGTACTTGTCATCATGAAGCCTTCCAAAAAGATCGAGAGATGCTCCGGACTCCAGGGAATGGGTGTAATCTCCCGGGAAAAACATGACGGTAGGCTTTTCTTTGGCTGTGCTCTGCAGATTATTCAGTACATTGTGTGAACGAATGTAGGGGAACACCTCGCCAACCCCAGAAAGGAAAAGAACATCAAAATCCGTGTTTGCCAGCTTGGCGGCTATGACCGGAACCAAATGCGTCTCTGGATCCAGCACTCCCTGTAGCAGTTCCTTGAGTTCTCCTTTGGAGACAGACGTCTCAATTTCGAGAATCTGATTCCAGATATCACGCTCTTTGAGTATTTCTATGGAAAGGTCATAGAGATTGATCTCAAGGATCCGGACACCAGCCTGTTCAAGACGATTGACCAGCTGATGCTGAAGTCGTTCCATTTCAACGGACTCATCAGACTTGAAAGAACAGATGAAAAACGGCACCTCATTTCCAAGCCCCTGCTTGTTGAGGAAACGTTGACCTGAAATCACAGCATAGAGATGCTGAAATCTGTCTTGCATTGACATTATAGCTATATCTGCTGCCACTAAATCATCCCCTTTAGATCATATTCAAAAACAGGAAAGTACAAAACATCCCTATTGCTGTCTTGCGTAATTACTTCCAACAGCCTCTCACTTAGCATGGCAGCGTTAATGGTATTGTTGGCCGTTAAGAGGTCCGTCTCTCGAAGTATTCTGAATAAGATCTGCCGCAATTTACTTCTCGTGGTTGGGCTAATTCCATCCAATTCTGAGTGCAAATCGGACTTTTGGTTGAAAAAAACGTCGAAATCCTTATGGGTCAAATCCGTCTTCAGGGTGATGTGGCGCTCTCGAAGCACTTCGACGGCAAAATCAGCAATGAATCTGTACCGCCGGCAAACAGCAATCCATAAAATATAGCCTTGCTCTTGATGGTTGCCTTCAACAAAAAATTCAAGCTCACCAGCACTCAGAGTTTTCAGCCGAGAAATGATTTCGCGGCATACTCGTTTGAGCGTATTCAGAGTTCTGGCCTGCAATAGATTTTCTGCAATAATTTTATCTCGAACTAAATTCCAATCGCCAAGTTCAAGATACAGCACTGCCAGCTTCATCGATTCACGGTGAAAGAGACTGCCCGTTGTAAATGACATGCTGTATCTGTTGTTACTCATTCTTTATCTATATTCCTTTTTGCATTATCTGCAGCGCCGCCAGCCTTCACCCAGTCGTCCACTTCATCCTTTTTTAGCTTCCAGAGGCGGCCCATTCGATGCGCGGGCATTCCATGTTTATCAATCCATTTGTACACGGTGTCATTGCTGACCCCGAGGTACTTGCAAATCTCACTTATCGATAACCAGCGGTCTTCCATCTCGGTCATTTCTCAAGCTCCTTTTGGGAGATTGGGTTTAAGCCATAAACTTACCAGAGGCAAAGTTAAGAGTCTAATCGGAGATATCCCGATTAAATCACTTGATGATTATACGAGTTGATCACCCGATGTCAAATGATCTTTACCGATTTAAGCCGACTCTTGTCTAACTTGATGGAACTCAGACACATAATCCGAGTCTCGATCCTATGCCCAAAAATGTCAGGCAAAGTTAAGATATTTTTGAGAAGAAGCCTATCTACAATCTCAGCGTGCTTTCAACCCATGGAGTTGACTTCTTGCGCAATTAGTGGGCGCAATCAAGATTGGATCAAAGAAGACTATTATTAATAGTTATGACCATCCTAAGCCCCGAAAAGTAAAAACGGGCACGCAATATTTAATGTGAATTTGATAAATTTCAAGCAACTCCTCCACGGTATCTTTGGTTTCAGCCCCAGGTTGGTTAACCACTCCACTATTCTTTCAATATTATCTGATTTGGTGTAACTACTGTTACTAAAGCAAAAGGACGAAGGAAAAATGAGGCCACAAGCTGTTAATCATACCGGTGTTATCAATGAAGTCCTTAAAGGGATTGTAGATAGAGTCACATACCATAATCCTGATAACGGATGGTCCATTCTCCGGGTAATGCCGTTCAATAATCCCAATGGTCAAGAAACTGTCATTGTCCACCAAACCAAAGTATTCGCCGGTGCCACAATGGAATTCCAAGGTTCCTGGACTGTTCATCCGAAGTATGGAAGACAGTTTCAGGCAACCGTTGCAAAAGAAAATAAACCTGCCACAACTGCTGCATTGGAAAAATATATTGGATCTGGCTTGATCAAAGGTGTAGGACCTAAAACCGCAAAAAAGATTGTCAAACATTTCCACAAAGAAACTCTGGATATTTTTGAAAAGGACATTGAACGGCTCACTGAGGTTCCTGGAATCGCACATAAAAAACTCGATATGATCAGCGAAGCCTGGACAGAGCATAAGGCGATCCGTGAAGTTATGATGTTTCTCCAATCCCACGGTATCAGCACCCTATTCGCCGTTCGAATTTATAAAGAGTATGAGGATGATGCTATCCGGCTAGTCACTGACGATCCTTATCGATTAGCCAATGATTTTTATGGAATTGGATTCTTTTCTGCGGATAAAGTTGCTTTAAGTATTGGTCTGGAACCTAACAGTCAGCAGAGAATATTGGCAGGTATAAAACATGTCTTGGCTGCCAGCAGGAATTTTGGTCATTGTTACCTGACTGCGTCACAGATTGACAAAGAGGTTAAAGAATTATTGCAGTTGGATCTATCTGAAAAACTGATTGATCTGTTGAAGTTTATGGAAAAAGAAAAACTTCTGATGGTACGTGAACTTTTGCAGGATAATGGATTGACTGAACCATGCTACTACTCAAAATCTTTATTTTTTGATGAACTTTATGTTTCCAGAAGGATATCCGATATTGGTGATCCTCCCCAAATAAATGAAGACAGGGTTGAGAACTGGATATCCAGATACTGTGAAATAAAACAGATTTCACTCAGTCATGAACAAGCGGCGTCCGTTAAAGGAGTTGTTGGTGAAAAGTTCTCTATCCTTACCGGGGGACCTGGCTGTGGTAAAACTACCACTACTTTGGTCATCGTTAAACTGATTGAAGCTATGGGATTGAAGGTCTTATTGGCTGCACCCACTGGCAGAGCTGCACAAAGGATGATGGATGTCATCGGTAAAGAGTCGAAAACCATCCACAGGTTACTTGGATGGCAAGGTGGCAAATTTAAAAAAGACGAAGAGACACCGCTGAAAACAGACTTTCTTATCGTGGACGAATGTTCCATGTTGGATATTAATTTAACGGCGTCATTGTTAAAAGCGGTACCGAAAAATGCCCAGGTATTGTTCATAGGTGATTCTGATCAACTGCCTTCTGTTGGAGCCGGAAATGTTTTGAAAGATATCATTGCTTCTGAATCTGTACCATGTTTCCGGTTAACAAAGATATTCCGTCAGGCTCAGGAATCGTTGATTATAAAATACGCCCACCAGATTAACAGTGGTGATCTCCCCTGGATAAAGTCTCCTTTCAAGAAACCTGAGATTTGGACGGACAAGACAGATTGTTTGTTTTTCGATTCAGATGAGGCTACTCAAGAACAAATCAGTTTTATTGCACGGATAAAACGATTCTACGACTTCCAGGCTGAAATAGAGAACAAAGAATCAGAAGACCTCTATGAGTTTAGGGTCCAGGAGCCAGTGGTACCATATGAGACAGAAATAACAATCCCTAAAAAATTCCAACACGTCAACCTGGATCAAGTTTATCAGGCTGAAACAAAAATTGAAGAGTTGGTTTCTGTATTAAAAAAAGTCCATCCCTGGTCATCATTACATTACAGCCTTTCTGCGTTAGATGTCGTTCGAAATCTTTACCAGGAATGGATTCCCAAATATTATGGAAACTGTGAAATTCAAGTGCTTTCTCCTATGACCAGGGGAAGCCTCGGTACTATCAGCCTGAATAAAATGATCCAGGAAACATCGAATCCCTATATTGAAGGCAAAAAACAATTGAAGGTTGGAGAAAGAATCTTCAGGATTGGTGATAGAGTCATTCACCGGCGTAATAATTATGATCTGGGGGTTTTTAACGGCGACATTGGTGTTATTCAGGATATTGACAACATAGATCTGACCTGTTCTGTTGCGTTTTACCCTGATCTCCGGCTGGTTCATTATAAACAAAATGATATCATGGAACTCGATTTAGCCTATGCCATTACCATACATAAATCTCAGGGCAGTGAATTTGAGGTTGTGATTATCCCTATTTTAACGCAGCACTTTAAAATGTTGTTTCGGAATCTTATATATACAGGGATAACCCGGGCAAAAAAACTGGCTGTATTTGTGGGGACCCGGCGTGCAATGGCAATGGCCGTTCAAAACCAAGACATAAGTAAAAGACAAACAGCACTGCAAGAACTGTTGATAAATTGAATAAACGGTCTCTATGAAATCGTCCCAGCAAAAGTTGCTCAGCAGATAGTAGACCGTAACCCTGATTCTCTGATAGTGCCCCATAAACCGAATGAAAATTTATAGGCATCCTGTCAATTTTAACATAAAAGCGGAGAATGAACATTTGAACAAACTGGAACTGATTCAGACTCTCAAAGAAAAATGCAATCTGACTAAATACGAAGCCAATGAAGTTGTCAGAACCTTCTTCTCTGAGATGAGCAATGCAATGAGCAATGGTGATCGAATCGAAATAAGAGGATTTTGTTCTTTTTTCATCAAAGAATATAAGGGATACACCGGTCGGAATCCTAAAACTGGAGAAAAAGCATTTGTACCGCCGAAAAGACTCCCCTTATTCAAATGCGGAAAGGAACTGAAAGACCGAGTTGATTACCACTCCAAATAGGAGACCATGGGGTGTAATTGCACAGTTGGGTGTAAATCCCCATAGGATTTTATCAAATGTTAACTTACCCAAGGCTTTCAGCTAAAATTTCACTTCCCATTTTGATAGCCGTCATTCCGGCTTTTGTACGCTCACTTATCAGGTCACGTTCAAATTCTGCCAGTGCGCCCATGATATGAAAGACCAGCTTGCCGCCTGTCGTGGTGGTGTCAATTCCGTCCGTCAGGCTTTGAAACCCTGCCCCCTGCGTTTTGAATCGCTCGATCAGATTACACAGAAAGCCCAAAGAACGCCCCAGGCGATCCAGTTTCCAGACAATTATAACGTCACCCTTTCCAATCGCTGAAAGCGCTTGAGAAAGGCCGTCCCTCTCCTTGGCAATACCGCTTATTCCGTCATCGGTATAAATGGTCTCACACCCGGCAGCCGTGAGGGCGTCAATTTGTAAATCAAGATTTTGTTCATCCGTGGAGACACGGGCATAGCCTATTTTCATGCAAATGCTTTTGACATACCCTTTTGGTTATTTCAAGGGACAATTATTTCAAGAGGTTAAACCCCTCCATTTTTTGTGTCAAAAGGGTTCCCTTTTGGGGCCAAAACAAGGTTTCAGCCCACCCACTCCCTTTTTTTTACAGTGTGGACCAGCGGGGCATTTGAACAGAAACTTCCGATTTTGGGCTCTGATTATACGTTACTACGAAATAAGCTGGGCTCTCATTATGCATTAATAGGGGTAACCCCATGTACGTGAAGCTTCTATTTAAATGTTTCGGTATTGCTTTATAAAGGGCAGGGAATGAGGGTGCCACACCATTACAGAAAGATTCATAAATAAGATATATTATTGTATCTTGAATATCATTTTGTTATCCATCCGGAGTGGATTTAAAATAAAAATTTGGAGCAACCCCTTGTTTATATTCCTTGATACTGAAACAACTGGAACTGCAGAAAAAGACAGGTTATGTCAGCTTGCGTATAAGACGGAAACCGGCGAGATTGTTAATGAACTATTCAAACCGCCGTTGCCAATTGCAATTGATGCCATGTGTGTTCATCACATTACAAATGAGATGGTTGAAGACAAACCAGCGTTTAAGGATAGCCCTGATTGTCAAAAATTAGCTGGTTTATTGAGTGATGGTTCGAATGTTCTTGTTGCACACAATGCCAAATTTGATGTTGATATGCTTATCAAGGAAGGTATCAATCCTAAAAAGGTTGTCTGTTCTTTAAAGCTCGCCAGGAACCTGGACCCTGAAGGGAAAATACCCAAGTACAACCTTCAATATTTGAGATATTTCTTGAAAATCAACATTCAGGCAACTGCTCATGATGCTCTGGGTGATATTCTGATTCTTGAAAAATTGTTTGAGCGATTACTGGCAAGGATGAACAAAGATTTTGGGCCAGAGGCTGTCGAAAATAAAATGATAGAAATTTCGAGTAACCCTGTATTATTGAGCAGGATGTATTTCGGAAAACACAAAGGGCAGTTTTTTAGGGACATTCCGAAGGATTATTTGCAATGGTTATCCGGCACAGATTTAGATGAGGATATGCGGTTCACGGTCGAACATCATCTGATGATGTAAAGTTTGGATATTAGATTTACAGTTCGGTTTCAAACCCAAACGAGGGGGTCTATGCAGTATTCTGATTGGCATTTTACTGGCGAGATATACGATCATCCAGCCAAGGATATTTCCTGTGATTTGTGTGCCCATGAGCGGCTACGGTATGAGCATATTATTCAGAATACGAAGACTCAGGAAAAAAAATCTGTCGGGTCAAGCTGCATATTAAAGTTTGCTGAAATCGCTGTTTATGATGAACAGGGCAGGGTGACTACAAACAGTGTTGAACGGGAACAGGCTTTAAAAAAAGCTTTTCAACGCTTCAAATTTGAGCTTTCATTGGTTCCATTGAGGAAACTTTACCGGGTAATGTTCGAAGCCGATCAGAGAAAACTTGCAAATATTGTTGAGTTTGTAAAAGAAAAAGGTTCATTCCCACCAAATGATTTAGTCTGGGTTTTTTCTTCAATGAAAGATAGAGGGATTGGGTACAATCCAGGGTTATATAAGATTTTTTCCAGAGATGTGTCTTCACAAGTTGATTTAAAGATGGCAGTGCAAGAGCCATTGAAATTGGATCGGATATATCACAGCCTTAGTGCAAGCCAGAAGAAAACTTGCGGGATTTCTGAAAAGCCCGCAGGGTCGGGGGGGGGAGTCTAAAACTGATGAGAATTTTCTTTTCTGAGATGACTGATGCGTTTGTTCGCGGTGATAGGGTTGAGATCAGAGGGTTTTGTTCATTTCATATGAAGGAATACAAAAGTTACACTGGCAGGAATCCCAAAACCGGAAAAAAAGTTCAGATACCGCCGAAGAGGTTACCTTTTTTCAAATGTGGGAAGGAACTCAAAGAGAGGGTGGATTATTAAGCCCACTTTTAGACTTGGATTCAAAAAATGGTTGCATTGAAAATTCCATATCATGAATTAAGTCCCGAGCCTCTGCACGGAGTTGTGGATGAATTTGTCACCAGGGACGGCACAGATTATGGTGAAATTGAAGTTTCTTTGGAAACTAAAATTGCTCAGGTGCTCACTCAACTCAGAGAAGGGAAAGCGGTTATTGTCTTTGACCCGGGCACTGAAACCACCACAATACTTTCGAGTAATGATCCGGTTTTAAAGGGGATGGATTGAAAAAAGAATTTAGTTTGAAAAAGGGCAGGGGGGTAAAGTATTCCATCGTGTCTTGCCCTATTGGGCAGATCCAGCTGCAACATTTTTCGAACGTTGGATGGATCTGAAGTTGATAAGTATTGGATAATCACAACAATGCTTTTGCCAGTCCTGCCTTTTTCAAAATGAAGGACAGTCACCAATGATAGACATATCTGTCGCTTTTTACCCAAAGCAACAACCCGGAAAGACAAGTAATCTCAAAGTGTTGAATATTAATAATAGTCCTGGCTTTTAAATGCATATCTGGGGTTAAAATGTTAAAAATCATAGACAATAGTCCGCAGCTCATTATTCTTTCAGGTAACTTACCAGAGAATACTGTCGTGCTTTTTTGTTAGTTCCATGCCCTTCAACATTGTTATATCTCATGGACCATCATAACAATTATGATTTAAGTGCGGAAATCTTTTTAGCTCTGGCTTGTCCAGGTTAGGACTGATCAAGGATCAAGCAATTGTATTCAAGTCAAACTCTGGGGGTCTCCCCAGCAGATCCGGGGCTTACCTATGATAGTTATTAAATGTAAAAACCTTTGTAAAAAAATTAACCAGATTCTCCCTGGACAATAATTGTCAAAAATTTGTCATAATTTGTCATAAATCCTTGTGCAAGTGGGTGTAGGTGTTTCTACCTGCCAAGGAGACAATGATAAATTTATTGTTCTGTTATGATCGAACCTATTTAGATAAAAAGAAACAATACTCAATCGGCTGCATAGTTGTAGTGTGTCTTTGAATTCGAAACATATATATGGCATGCTATTTGCTGGAAAATAGTGTCGCTTAAAAAAACAAAATTCAGCTGATTTGGCTGTTTGCAGTAAAGAGAAGAGTATTAACTGGAATAGAATAGGATATTTGTTATGCAGAATATTATCGATACCAATTGGGACGAAACTATCGCCTTTTAGTATGGGTGGCGGAGGTTGATCTTAACCCTATTTTCTTTCAGAATGCCTTTTATTTTGCATCAGCCCAACTATCGCAAGCATGGGCATCAACAAGGGGCGTGGTGATAGCATCTGGAAAAACTTCCAACATACCAACTATCCTACTTTTTTAGCCTTATTAAATGTGTCTTTAATGCAACAGGGAGGCGTTCTTGCGATTTTTTAATTTTTTTGCCTGTATTTGCCTGATTTTTTCAACAAGTGTTTTTTCATTTGCCGATGTGAAGCTTCCAAGTTCAACAGATCCTGGTCGGATTGAAAAGCAACTCCAACCGACTCCTAAACCGAAATCAGAACCCAGACTGTCCTTACCCGTTCCAGCTAAACAGATTCCTCCTGAAAAGGCGGATGAAATTCAATTTGAACTTTCCGGCATTACCCTACAGGGCAATACGGTCTATAGCGCCGCAGAACTGTTAGGTTACTGGCAGGATCTACTTGGTAAGAAAGTAACACTGACTCAAGTCTATGCCGTTGCCGATGCTATTACGGCACATTATCGCAATGCCGGTTATATTCTGACTCAAGCTATTATACCGCCACAACAGATCAACAACGGAATGGTTCTGATCAAAGTCATTGAAGGCCATGCAAAGGATGTTCTTATTGAAGGGGATGTCAAAGGGAGACAAGGGCTTTTCAATGCCTGGGTAAAAAAAATCAAGGCATCCAAACCATTAAATAATGCCGTCCTGGAACGGTATACATTGATTGCCGGTGATGTCAATGGTCTTACCGTCAAATCAATTATTCGCCCATCAAGAACCACATCAGGAGCTTCCGATGTGGTTCTTGTCATTGAGCATAAGCCCTTAGATGCCGACATCACTTATGACAATCGGGGTACACGAGCCATGGGACCACGTCAAGTTATGGCTAACTTGGGAGCTAATTCGTTATTTGACTTGCTTGAGCAGACCGACCTGACCGTACTGATGACAGACGACTTTGAGGAATTGCGCTATTATGCTCTTCAGCATAGCCAACTGCTGAACTCGGAAGGACTGACCCTTAACCTCTCAGGGAATATCAGTTATTCGGATCTGGGAGATTATCTGGATGATTACGATGTTGAAGGCCGTAATAAATCGTTTAATGTCGAACTGGCCTACCCCCTAATTCGGTCCCGCAACAAAAACCTTTCCTGCAAAACGTCCTTGACCGTACGCCATTCTCGTACCGACACCATGGATGAGCTCCAGTCTGAAGATCGCCTGAGCATTGTCAAAGTCGGCATTGATTACGACTACACCGACAGATGGCAGGGCGTCAACATGGTCAATCTGATGTATTACGGCGGACTGGACATGTTCGGCTCACGGGAAACCGGATCGGATCATCTGACACGCGCTGATGGACACAGCCAATTTGCCAAAGTAACGTTGGACCTCTACCGCAGACAAATCCTGCCCGCCAACTTCAGTTTATTGATCGCTGGAACGGCACAATGGGCGGATGTTTCTCTGCTTTCTTCTGAAGAATTCGGCTATGGAGGTACACAATATGGGCGCGCTTACGATTCGTCATCCATTACCGGAGATCGTGGCCTGGCCGGAAAACTGGAGCTTCAATATATCCGGAGCTTCGGGACTGATCCTTGGAATTATTATCAGCTATATGCGTTCTATGATGTAGGCCGGACGTTTAGCAACTCCCCATTAAAAGATGAAAACACCACGGGACAGTCCGTCGGTGGCGGTGTCCGTTTTGCCTGGAGTCATTATCTGTCAGGATCTGTTGAGGTTGCCCAACCTTTGACGGCTCATATCTCTGAATTGAACCGTAGAGATGATTCCCCCCGTGTCTTCTTTAATGTCACTGCTAAATATTGAATCAAATCGGAGGCTGTGTTGTGAATAATCTGATAAAAAATAAACTGTCCAATTTTACAGTGTTGAATATTACATCTCTGGTTTGCTTCCTGTGTCTGTCCACAACGGTCTGGGCAAACCCTCAAGGGGGCAAGGTTGTTGACGGTAATGCCACGATCACGACCCCCACGGCAAAACAAACCGTCATCCATCAAAGCAGCGATAAAGCAATTATCAACTGGGATCAGTTCAATATCGATTCTGGAGAACATACTAAGTTCGTCCAACCATCTGCCGGATCTGTCACCCTGAACCGGGTTGTCGGCAACGATCCATCCAAAATTCTCGGTCAGTTATCCGCAAACGGAAAGCTGGTTCTGGTCAACCCGAACGGCGTCTTCTTTGGTCCTGACTCCAAGGTCGATGTGGCCGCCATGATCGCCACAACCAACGATATTACCAATGACGACTTCATGGCAGGACGGCTAAACTTCACCATCCCTGGTAATCCCGGCGCTCAAATCATCAACCAGGGTACCATGACGATTCAGGAAGGCGGCCTTGTCGCTCTGGTTGCTCCCTTCGTTCAGAACAACGGACTGATTCAGGCACGTCTAGGCAAGGTGGTACTTGCCTCGGCCAATACATTTACCCTCGACCTTTACGGTGACGACCTCATCCTGTTTGAAGCGGACAACACAATTACGGAACAGCTTCAGGACGCCTTCGGTAATGCTCTGGACAGCGCCATTGAGCAGAGTGGGGTTATCGAAGCAGATGGCGGCTATGTGCTGCTGACCACCGACGTTGCTAAAAACGTGGTGGATAATGCCATCAACATGACCGGCATCATCAAGGCACAGTCGGTGAAAGAACAAGGTGGGACGATTATTCTCAATGCCGGCGAAGGTAGCGCCACGGTTTCCGGTGTATTGGACGCAAGTGGACAGGAACAAACCATGGGCGGTGAAATCCGCGCCATTGCTGAAGATCAACTCAATGTCACAGATGGCGCCATCATTACCGCCCAAGGCGGCAGTGATGGTGGAGACGGAGGATTCCTTGCCCTTGCGGCGGGCAATCAATTGACCGTCAACGGTCGATACTCTGTTCTGGCCGGAGCACCGGATGCGGAAAACGGCTGGCTTTACATTGGCAACAATACGACTGCAACTTCATTAATGCGCAATCCCAATCTGGATGGTGCCGGAGTGCAACCGGATCAAGCCACCGTACTGTTTGAAGACAACCTCGGACAGACCGATGACAGCGTGGACTTTTTGACCCGCGCAGATAACGCTATTATGTATCTGACAGCGGCTGATGCGGTAGTCGCCATGCAAACGGGTGATGATACTTTGGGATCTGTCGGGCTTAGCCTGTCCGGGGCCAATGAGGAACTGACAGCCGTTGGTGAAAACCTGCTGCAAAGTTATTCCAACTACTACATCGGCAATGATCCGGATCAATGGGTGGAAGGTGCACAACATTTTGGTGCAGTACGATACGAAAATGTCTATGACGGTATCGATCTGATTTATTACGGCAACAAGAACGGTGACATCGAGTACGACCTGGTGGTGTCCGAAGGAGCAGATCCATCCAAAATCACCTTGAATTATCAGGGTGCAAGCAGCGTTGTGTTGAATGATATGGGTGATTTGGTGATTAGCATTGATGGGCAGACGGTTGTTCAGAAAGCGCCTCTCACCTATCAGGTAACGGATGAAGCCAAGGTGATTGTGCCGAGTCGGTACAACTTGACGGATAATCATGTTTCCATTCGGCTTGATGAATACGATAATAGCCAAGTGTTGGTTGTTGACCCGGTTTTGAAGTGGAGTTCCTTTCTTGGGGGGTCGGGAAGTGACAGTTATACAGATATTGCAGTTGATTCTAACTATGATTTGATTGCAACTGGCCATACAACTTCTGTTGGTATGTTTTCTTATTTTCAAGGAAGTAGTAGCTTAGATACTTCACATAATGGTTCTACTGACGCCTTTATAACAAAATATTCTTCAGATGGAACTGTCTTGTGGGGCAGTTATTATGGAGGCAGTGGAAGCGATAGCGCCAATGGTATCGCCATCGACAGCAATGGAAATATTGTCATTGTTGGAGAAACGCAGTCCGAGAATCTCCCATTACTCAACAGTTTAGATCAGGTTAATAATGGAGGGACAGACCCTTTTGCAGCAAAATTTAATCCCAATGGCGAGATGGTTTATTCGACCTATCTTTCCGGAACTACTTATTATGATGCAGGGAGGGCTGTTGCCATTGACGATTATGACAATATATTTATTGTTTCCGAAAAGGACTTTTACGGATTCCAGTATCCCAGTAATACAGATAAATGTAGTATCATTACAAAATTATCAAATAGCGGAGAACTTTTATGGTCAAGAAGTTTTAGTCTTAGTCAAAGTTACACATATGGCAGCTATGAAAGTCCATATGATATTGCGATAGACTCTCAAGGGAATCCGATAATTGTTGGAACTGCTTCAGTAAAAAGAGAATACCATTATTATACTCCTTATTATGACTATTACCGATATATTTGGGATTCAGATGCTTTTATTGCAAAGTATTCATCTTCTGGGGATTTTGTTTTTTCTACTGCTATTACTGGCTATAAAAAAGATGTTTTGGGTTTAGGGATAGCTGTTGACAGCCAAGATAATAGTATCATGACAGGATATGCTTTCCCTAATGGAAATTGGGATGTATTAGTTTCAAAAATATCCTCTTCAGGCGCATTAGTCTGGTCCAAATACTTAGCTGGCAGTGGTGATGACAGGGGCTACGATGTTGCTGTTGATGCTCAGGATTACATCTTTGTAACCGGCAAAACAGATTCATCTTCTTTTTATGATTTGTACAGTGACGGCACCAGTTACCATGGCGGGACAGATGCATTTCTCGCAGAACTGTCACCTACTGGGGGACTAATTTTTAGATCATATATAGGTGGTGCCGGCGCCGACATTTCCAATAGCGTTGCTACGGATCGTTTGGGAAATATATATATTGCAGGAGAAACAAGTTCAGCTGATTTTAATACGACTCCGTACGCCGGTGTTGCCTTTGTCAGCAAAGTGGATTTAGTTGCAAATATCCCCGCTGAACTGTCGGGATCATCCGATCTTACCTTCTACGAAGGTGATGCTGCCATTTCTTTATTCTCATTAATCTCAATCACAGATGTTGATAGTGATTACCATATCGCAAGTGCAGAAATAAGTATCAGCTCAGGATTTGAGCCTATAAATGATTTACTGCTATTCAATAATCAAACCGGAATCACCGGTAGTTATGACTCCGCAACGGGAATTCTGACTCTGACTGGAATTGCCACCATACAAGATTACGAAACCGCCATTCATTCTATTCAGTTCAGCAATAATAGTCAAAATCCATCCTCCACGGAACGTGTCATTACCCTCACTGTTAATGATATTGAAGAAGATTCGCTGCCATTAAACAGCACTCTATCCGTTACCCCTGTAAATGATGTTCCGATTATTGACAACGCTTCAGATGTGGATTTCCAGGAAAATGCAACCGGCGTATTTCTTTTTCCTGATTTAAATCTTGATGATGTAGACAATACTGAATTAACCGGTGCGACCCTCAAATTAAGCAGTGGTTTCTTCGCAACGGAAGATAGCCTTGTATTTATTGATCAAAACAATATCAGCGGAACCTACGATTCGGCCACGGGTATCTTACAATTAAGCGGTACAGCGAGTTTGGCAGACTATCAGACTGCGATTCGCTCAATTCAATATGTCAACACCAGTGAAGCACCATCATCAAGCCAACGTTCCGCTTCCATTATTCTAACCGACGGAGAAGATGCTTCCGGACAACTGCTTAGTACGGTGACGGTTACACCTGTTAACGACGCCCCTGCCTTGGATACGAGTGTTTACGGCGGCAATACACCAACCGGTGGCGTTCGTACCACAACTGTGGATGTCGCGAGCAATACCGGAGTTTTGGTTACAGATTTAATGGCAGCCGGTGGAACCGGCTTTGTCACGGATGTGGACAGCAACAATATCGGCATTGCCGTTACCAATCTTGATGCCCCTGACGGCACCTGGCAATACACGCTGAACAACGGAACTACTTGGCAAAACTTTCCGAGTGTCTCAGACAGCAGCGCCCTGCTTTTAACTGCCGACCAGCAAACAAAAGTCCGCTATTCCCCAGACAACATGACAGAAGGAACAAGTATCGAGCGCGCGATTGCCTTTTTTGCCTGGGACCAAAGCTACGGCAACAATGGTGAATCTGGCGTTAATGTTAATGTGCGCGGTGATGATACTGCGTACAGTGTTGATTGGGCACGAGGCTATTTAAGCTTATCGAAAGCTGATACCAGTTCCGGTGAAGGCACTGGTGACAATGGGACCACTGATACTATTGGAACAGGAAGCACTGATGTTAATCAAATAATAAATAGTTCTGGCGACGAAGGAAGTCGCGATGAGCCCCTAACTCCTGATCCTTATGAACCTTTTGTTTTTGATGGGAGAACGGTCTCTGGAGACAACTTAATGCAGTTTTCGACTCTTGATCGAATTGAGATTGCTGAAGAATTAGAAGATAGAGCCTACCTGTTGGCCGATGACATTTACTCTGCTCAAGTGCCAGATGAAATATCATATCAACTTCAGTGGATGGATAGTCTGTTAGCACCAGCATACCTTGGGACTTCAGGAAGTTTCCGCAGTAGCGTCTCTATGATTGACGGCAAGGTGTTTTTTGCAGATGACACCGAGCCTCTTGTTATTAAAGCTTTTTCTGGCGTGACAGATGATTCGTTAGCCGCATTATACGAAATGAGGGATGAAGTATTCGAGCAGAATGGTTTAAACATTGGGTTTATTGAAATAGGAGATACCGCAAGTTATAGTCCAATGGATGTGATTGTTGGTCATATGCTGGCAAATAAAGCAGTAAGTGAATATGATCGGGCGGCTACTGCGGCACGTGCTGCTGTTTCAATGGGATTGATCTCAGAAGAACAAAATAATTTTGGATATGTTGGTTTACTGGACACTTTTGAGCAGCCAAGCTTTGCGAATCAAATGACCGCTATATCAAATTCATTCCAAGATACTTTTGTAGAATTGGGAAAGGCTGCCTTGCCAGAGGCTGATTTTAAAATCCTCAAATACTCATATGGTTTATCTGAAAACTTTTTTAACAACGCTATTGATACTAAAGACAAATTAATGGAAGTTGTTGCTGATCCATCATTGCTGAATGGAACGAATACAGTTTTAGCTTATGTAACAACTGTTTCCGACTTGATTAATGATGCAAACATGTTATTAGAAGGGGTTGGAAATCTTCCTTCTAAGGTAACGGCTAATCTTTCTAAGCTAACTGTTCTGGGGCAAAATATAGACAGTGCTGCTAAAAGGAATGCGGGCTATGCCATTCTAGCCAATGAGACATCTCTTACAAACGGCACAAGGGTTTTGGCCTCAATGATGAAAAAGGCAGCACTACACGAACTGATTACGGAGTCTTGTAATGTGGTAGCCAATATCATAGAAATTTTTGCCGAACTGTCCGGTAGTGAAACGATGAAAATCGCATCGGGTTATTTAAACGCCGCTTCTACAGCGATTGATACAGTTGGAGAGTATGATAATCAAGCAATCACTAGCGAACTCCAATACTTACAGCGGCAAACTGCTGCGTACCAACCTGCAATCCCTGATAACGCATTCAAAGAATATGAGACTTCAAGAACTGTTTTGGAT
The DNA here is from genome assembly GCF_004319545.1 of Desulfobacter hydrogenophilus. Lineage (NCBI taxonomy): Bacteria > Pseudomonadati > Thermodesulfobacteriota > Desulfobacteria > Desulfobacterales > Desulfobacteraceae > Desulfobacter > Desulfobacter hydrogenophilus. The sequence continues at coordinate 4,191,535 of NZ_CP036313.1, forward strand.
GCTATCACTACTCCCGCCTTGTAGATGGAATTCTATGGTTGTCCTGATGCAGTGCACATGGAGCAGCAGCGAGTAAATAAGGGGACACATGAAGATTCAGACAGAGAAGGGTTTGGACGTCATACCGTGAATGAGATTCTAACAGCCTTAGAACAGCTTAATTCAGCTTTTGGATACCGTGAATCTTAGGTTTTGTTGACATTTAAAGGACTGTTCATAATTGCCCTTAGGTAAACCCCCGGCTCTGCCGGGGGACTCACCAGTGTTTGACATTTAAGGGAATAAATGAAAGTCCCTCCAATAAACGTGAACCGCTCAAATTCACAAAGGAGAGACTTTCATGAATAACGATTCGAGCTTATCCCATAGCCGTTGGGAATGCAAATACCACGTTGTGTGGATTCCCAAATACCGTAGAAAGACTTTGTATGGGGAACTCAGGAAATAATATCTTGGACAAATTTTTAAAGATTTGGCGCGTAGCAGGGAGTGTGAGATCATAGAAGGCCATATGATGTCAGATCATGTGCATATGTTGATCTCAATTCCTCCGAAATATTCGGTCGCCCAAGTCGTTGGGTTTATCAAGGGTAAAAGTGCGATCCATATAGCACGGAGTCAAGTACCTCCGGCAGAGCCGGAGGTACTTGACTTATGGGAAACGCAAATTTTTCGGATTCTGTTTGGCGCAAACTTTGGGTGTTCCTTCAAACCCTAAAAACGATTTACGTCGGAACGGAAGAATCCTGCCGCAAGTTTGTTGATCACTCATTGAAGGTGTACGAGCTAAATATGCATTGATGGATAGAGCTTATGACGCGGATAAACTGATTGAACAGTTTAAACACCAGGGCATTATTCCTGTCATTCCCCCAAAATCAAATCGAAAGGAAATCCGTGAATATGACAGGCACATATATAAAGAACGCAATCTTATTGAATGTTTCATTGGCAAATTGAAACACTTTCGTCGAATATTTTTTCGGTTTGAAAAGTCGGCAAAAAATTATATGTATTTTGTTCGTTTTGCGACAACTATCCTGACACATAGGGTGATATGCCTTCGCTAAAATGTCAACAGAACCTAAATAGGTATTAAATCTCAACAGATCCCAATAGCACAAAGGAAAAAATTTTAAAGGACCGGAGGCGGACCGGAGAAGCAAAAAAGGATTTCGGCAAAACTGCTGAAATCCTTTGGTGTCGATGGTGATCCCACCGGGAATCGAACCCGAACTTCCTGAGTGAGAATCCGTGGCCCTAAGCGAGGATTTATACCTATTCGATTTTTTATTTTACAATCAAAAAAACTGTGGGCTACGCCCTGTGCTTCCATATTTTAAAATCATCAAACCGGCGAGCAATATTACGTGTATCCCGGGGTTTCCGATTCCTACCAATTCCAAATTTTTAGTAGACCGCAATAATGGTATTTATGTAGCGAGTTTTTTTTGTTGCGTGTTCTACCCCGCCCGATCCAGCCGAACCCCGCCGGACCCCGCCATATTTTGAAAAATACTACCCCGCCATCGTCCATCCGATCATAGATCTAAGGAGGTATCAGGTCTATGAAAAAACAAATCCGACAACGCAGGTGTAAAAACTGCCAAAATTTATTCAAACCAGATCCCCGGCATTTGAAGCGGCAAAGATTCTGTGACAAACCCGAATGTAAAATTGCCAGTAAAAAACACAGCCAGCAAAAATGGCTGAATAAGCCAAATAATCAGGATTATTTCTCAGGTCCGGAGAATGTGGCCCGTGTTCAGGAGTGGCGCCAAAGTAATCCTGGTTACTGGAAGCGAAAAAAGCTCCCAGAAACCCCATCCTTAACTGAAGATGCGTTACAAGAGATGAAAACCGGCAAAAGCATTGCTGCTAAAGGATTTTCGATAGATTTAATTCAAATACCGTTACAAAATTTAATATTGGCCAAAACCCTTGTCTTTATTGGGGTTGACACTCTTCTTAACAAAAGTGCGTTACAAGAGATTATTGATGCCACGGACCTGGAAACGATAGAATTGACGCCAGATATTCTGAAAGAACTGACCAAAAAGAAGAGGTGTCAACATGGGCAAGTTATTTTCTTCAAAGGAGCTTTATAAATTACGAAATTCAATCCCCATTCATGTGTTGATCGAAACACAACTGGGTATTCCTGCCAAAATCAGTGAAGGGGTATTCCGTTTTCTGTGCCCCTTGTGCAACGAGTTTCAGACCGCAGTGAACCCCAGAACGAACTTGAGCCGGTGCTTTCGATGCGAAAAGAATTTTAACACCATCGATATGGTAATGATTTGCCGCAACACCGATTTTGTCAGCAGCGTAAAATATCTGCAGACTATTTTAAACCCAAGGGAATCCGGTCATGGCACCTGATCATATCTTGCCAGAAATCTGTCAGCGGTATTTGGACTATTATAGTCATCAAGTCCGTGCTCAGGGAAGTGTTAGAGGAATGCAACGGATACTGACAGGTCTGGATATCTATTTACAAAAATCAGGCGTTCCCCTGAATGAGATATCCATCCAGAAGGTTGATCAATTTTTAGCCCTGTACAATACCAATTATTCCATAGGGACCGCTAAGTCGAACCGGTCATATCTGAGGCAGTTTTTGAGATATCTTTATCTGAACCAATATATCAAAAAAGATCTCGCCCCTTTGATAGTAAGCCCTCCGGAGTTCGGACAATTAAAACCACCCAAATTTTTACACTCCCATGAAGTTCAAAAGCTGTTTGACAGCCTGGATCTATCAACAGCAAAAAACCTTCGCACCAATGCCACTATGCACCTGGCGTATTATCTGGGATTGAGACCCCAAGAAATTAGTTCGCTAACCTTGGATGACATCTCATTTAGACAGAAAGAGATTTTTATCCGTTCAAGAAAAAATTGTAGTCCTGCCCATTTCCCCCTTCCCGACAACATAATCAAAGCTATCACTGCTTATATTGTAGGCGGGAGGCCTGAAACTCAATCCCGAGTTCTATTTTTACAATTGATACCACCTTATAAACCGGTCAACAGATGCGATATCCCCGATATATAAAAAATGCATGACGGAAAACAATCTTGAATCGAGCACATACTGGCTGCGGCATTCATTTGCCCAGAATATGTTGGAGTCCGGCATGTCCATCTATGAAATCAAAGAAATGATGGGTCATAAAAGCATCGATTCTACCAAAAATATCTGAGCATTCATATCGGCCTGATGCGGGAGGTTATCCTTGATGAAACGTTTTAAAAGCTTTTTGGCTGAACAAATGGAGGATTTTATCATATATCGTTTTCAACTGGGGTACTCAAACACCTCAATGATATACTGCCTTAAGATGCTTGATCGATATGTATCTGAAAAACAAGTGACTTTGGCTTCCTTTGATCCGCTGTTTTTATCCGGTTCAGAGCAGATCTTGATCTTGAACCCCGGTCCATAAATATGATTTTTAGAATGATCAAGATATTTTTAATTATCTTTTACGCAAAGATTTGGTCCTTGAGAATTCGTTACAGGAAATCACTGAGCTACAGGAAAATCACGTTATTCCTTTTATATTTTCTCCGGAAGAAACAGACCTTTTCCTCAAAGCTGCAGTCAAGTCGATGCGGATAAGCCAGAGATTCTATGTGTCAGATTTCAGTGCTTATATTGCCTTTTTGTTGATGGCCCGGTGCGGACTTAGAACATCGGAGACACTCAATTTATTGAAAACCCATTACAGGCCCAAAGAAAGAACAATCTATATTGAAAAGACAAAATTTAGAAAAGATCGATTGATCCCTATACCCACAGCTGTAGCCCATGAAATCAACAACCTGCTAAAAGTCCGCCGGTTATTCCCTGATGAGGATGACAGTCCTTTTTGCTGGTAAAGGTAAAAGGGAAAAAACTGGTACGTATGTTTATAAATCGCAGATTTAAACAGGCTCTCACAGACATTAATCTTGATCACTCCCGGAAAATAATCGGTACGACCAACTTCAGCCAGCCTTCACATCATTCCCTGCGGCATTCGTTTGCTGTGAACACGCTGAAAAGGATAAAACAGCAAGGAAAATCCTGTCAAAATGCCCTGCCTGTACTGGCTGCGTACATGGGGCACAGCAAATACAAATACACAACCTATTATTTAAAGGTACTGGATGCTGAGCACCGTCGGCAACTGTTTGATTTTGCGAGATCAAAAAGCGAGGGTACATGAGATTGACAAGTTGCCTGCACCAGTATTTTTATGAATACTTGCCCTCAATAAAAGGGACGAGCAAACAAAGTGTTCAAGCCTACCGGCAGAGCCTGTCTTTATTCCTGCATTTTTTGGCGAATCATCACTCAATAAAAATCAAGTCATTGAAAATAAAACACTTAACGGTGGATGCAGTGCTTGCCTTTCTCCAGCATCTGAAAAAAACCGGAAAAATAGCGTGCAGACTCGAAATCAACGCCTGGCCGCGATCAAGTCTTTGGCCAAGATGATCCGCTTCATGCATCCGGACAAAAAACGAATCGCCGAAGGCCTGCTGAACATCCCGCAGAAAAAGCTCAAAAAAAAAGGTGATGGGATTTTTATATCCTGAAGAAATCATGAAAGTCTTCAGTGCCGTGGATCTGAAAAAGAAAGAAGGCATGAGGGATTTTACCATTCTACATTTGCTTTATGACTCCGGTGCCCGGGCCAGTGAGATTGCCACCTTAGAATTTGATTATTTTGATCCTGCAAACGAAACCATTGCGGTCCTGGGAAAGGGAAACCGGTACCGGTTGATTAATCTATGCTCCAGAACCGCCTCGTTGATCTCGGATTATATCGCCAATCACAGGGTAGATCCCATCCCGTTATTTGCCCATAGGCTGTTTATCAATCAACGGAAGCGGGAAATGACCCGGCACGGAATTAATAAAATTTGCAGAAAATATTTGACCTTGGCATTGCCGGAAAAAGGCTGAAAGGACTGAGTCCGGCGCACTGCTTCAGGCATTCGTGTGCGGTCAATATGGTCACATCAGGTGCTCCGGTATCGGATATCAAAAATCGTCTTGGTCATCAAAGTATTGAATCAACAATGACCTATCTGCAGCTGGATCTGTCAAAAAAAAACGGGAAATCCAAAATATGCTCATGGAATACATGCAATCGAAAATAACTCATGATAAAAAAATTGATGAGTTAATCGACTGGGAAAATAACGCTGAAATCCTTGCCTGGCTTGACAGTTTATAAACCACTGAAGCAGCTTTTGCTAGCCTTGGAGGGGTATGTAGTAAAACAATAAATTATGTTGCCACTGATTTTTAAAATTTTTAAAATGGGCTTTAACGTGTTGAATTCTAAAACAATATTGATTTGCACAACAGGTAATAAAAATTTCTATTAAATTTAGTAAGTTAGCCAAACTCGCAACATAATGGTATCATTGAACCCCGAGAACCTTTCCAGGCAAGGCGTTGACTACTTCAATATTGTGTCACTGGAATTTTGGATATTGATGAAATAGTTTTTGTAAAAATCATCGGCCGACATCGTCCAAACGAAATCTGTTTTTGAGTTCAGGAATGATAAAATCGTCTATTTAACGGTGCTTGGTGCCTGATTTATATTATCGTTGAAGTCTAAAATGACCACAATATATCGGCCTAAAATGGGCTTAAATAAAGAGTTTCGACGATGGAAAAATATTTACAAACCATTCCATCCAAGTTATCAATAATATTGAGCGCTTCTAAACGAGCGTCTCCATATATATATTGATAGGCCCCGGTGGGATCGGCCTGCCGGGGTCACCTCGCCTCATTTTTTTGTACATCTCTCCCATGACACCTCCATAATCAACTGTTTGGAGATTCAACATACCCCACCCCAAAAAGCAAAAATGAAACGCCGTACACTTTAAATGATTTTTGACAGCCAAGGCGGATACCAGGTATAAAACCTAAATTAAAATCTACAGACCATAATCAAAGGAGAACCGTCATATGAGAATCCTTAAAGCCATTCTTTTCCTAAGCCTGATATTATTCCCTGCCTTATCCATAGCTGGCGGCAACACAACAAATGACTCTTTCAATAAAGCTAAAAAACGGCTGTTGAATCAGGTTTATTATGATCACCGGGAAACCTTTTATTGTGGGTGCCCATTTACCATGAAAAAAAAGGTGGGCCTGCAGGCTGATAAATTTTCTCCATCAACAAAATACCGAAAACGGGCAGATAGAATTGAATGGGAGCATGTTGTTCCTGCACAAAGTTTTGGGCAATCGTTTCGAGAATGGAGAAATGGTGACCCGGCCTGTGTGGATAAAAAAGGAAAGGCATTTAAAGGGAGAAACTGCGCTCAAAAGGTCAATATGGAATATCGGTATATGCAGGCAGACATGTATAATCTGGTCCCGGCCATCGGCCAAGTCAATGCGCTGCGGTCAAATTATTCTTATGCAATGATTCCGGGTGAACCCCGACGTTTTGGCAACTGTGACATGGAAATAGAAGACCGAAAAGCCGAACCCCGGCCTGAAATCCGGGGAGACATCGCCAGAATTTATTTTTATATGGATGATGCTTACCCCGGGCGCGGGATTATTTCAAAAAAGAACCGGAAACTGTTTCAGGCTTGGGCCAAGGAAGATCCGATAGACGATTGGGAAAGGGAAAGAGCCAAACGGATTGAAGCTGTCCAGGGCACTAAAAATAAATTTGTTCAGTAAGTTTATATTTTTGATGATAGCCCCTGGCAGCGAACCGCCAGGGGCTTGTTTATTAATGGTGATAACTATTAATAATAGTCTGGGGTTTTATGTTCCACATTGAGAACCTTTCGATCTTGATGTAGTCCACAGTAAAAAATCGTAAAAATTGTTTTCGGGAAAATTGTTGGTAAGATTTAACAATTGAGGGTTGATTATGAGTGGTCCATCTTATGGCGAATCCCGAAGTAAGCCACTCATGAAAAGAATCAATGTGGATAAAACATCTGAAATGATTTGACATCCCATATTTAGTTGTGTATACAACCAAATATGGAGTTTGATTATGACCATAATAAATCCTTGGGATATTTAAGCGGGTTGGCCAGTAGAATGTTAAGCAATAGGCTTGCAGCACGATTCCAAGCGGCGGATATAGACATGACAGCTGAACAATGGGGCGCTGTTCTCATTTTGCTCAACGGTGGAGCCATCACCCAAGGGCAGCTTGGCGAAAAATTATGTCTTGAAAAATCAAGTGTTAGCCGTCTGCTGGAAGGGCTTGAGCGGCGAGATTGGATTGTACGAACCAAGAATCCAAAGGACAGCAGGCAAAAATTGGTTACGCCAACGCCCAAGGTTCTGGAAACGGTGGAGCATTGCTCAAGTATTGCCAGAGCCATTTTAAAAGAAGCGTGTCATGGTATGACAGAAGAGGATCTATTGATCTGCCAGTCCGCCTTGCTACGCATCATATCAAACCTGAATGAAGGGGCTTAACAGACAGTCCCCCCAAAAAATAGCTTAATAGTTGTATGCACAACCTGAAGGAGGCAAAATGAATTTTCAATCAATTCTTGAAGAAACAAAAGCATTTCTGGATCACTTGGGTTTGGACGAAGAACCTTTTGGCGTGTATTATGATGACACCAAGCCGGAAAAAGCCTTTGGCCCGAAACCTGGCGTTCCTATCTCCCGCGAAATGGAAGATCAGGGACAGGTAGATATGCAGGATGTATTCAAAACTTTTTCCTGTGTTATCGGTAATATCTGGCTGGCCAGAAAAAAACACGGTGCCGCCTATATTTCATCGGAAGAGTATGGATGTCCCGGAGGCGTTTTTTATTGCTCCATGATGAAACCCAACCTCAGATTCATTGAGCACTATGTGACCACAGGGTTTGAAGGAACTCCCATTCATGGCGAACGGTATCTTCCTTCGCCTGAATCCATGAGAACGTTTCTTAACAAGGTCGATCCCCGAAAGGCACCGGCAAAATATTGTATCTTCAAGCCGTTGTCTCTATTTTCGGATGGTCAGGAGCCTGAATTTGTCATCTTTTTTGCCCGGCCCGAAGTGTTAAGCGGTCTTTTCACCCATACCATGTTTACCACGGGAGATGTGGACAGTGTCGCATCCCCATTCGGTGCAGGATGCACCAATATTATTTCGTGGCCCCTTTTCTACAAAGAACAGGGAAAAGAAAAAGCTGTACTCGGCGGTTTTGATCCTTCGGCCAGGAAATACCTGAAAACGGACGAGCTGACTTTTACAGTTCCCCTTTCCTTGTATCAAAAAATGCTCAAGGCCCTGCCCGATTCCATGTTCAACGTTGGCAACGACTGGAAGGTCGTGCGTAAAAAGGTTGACCGCAGTGCCAAGGTATGGGGAGAAATGGATTAGCGTCAACTATGTGGACGCGGTGTCACGCAACCGATTTATGTCCCGTAAGGGTGGAGCGCCGAACAGACGGCTGTATTCCCGGCTGAACTGTGAGGCGCTTTCATACCCCACCTCGAATGTTGCGGTCATGGCATCCAGATTTTCCGTCAGCATCAGCCGCCGGGCTTCGTTCAAGCGCAGCCGTTTTTGAAACTGCAGAGGGGTCATTGAGGTCATCACCTTAAAATGGCTATGAAATGCCGATCTGCTCATGCCGGCACTGGCCGCCAGTTCGTTTACACTAAGGGGGCGGGTGTAATTATTTTTCAGCCAGGTAATGGCCCGGGAAATCTGATGGCTGTGACTTCCTGATGCGGCGATCTGCTGAAGACGCGGCCCTTGATCCGATGTGAGCAGGCGAAAAAAGATCTCCCGCTTGATCAACGGTGCAAGGATTTTTATATTTTCTTCTTCATCCAGAAGATCAATGAGGCGTTGGAACGTCTCAAGCAGGGGCAATGACAGCCGCCCCACGGCCATGCCCTTTTGCGCCTGCCCGGAGCGGCTTACCGGAAGACCGCTGTCCACGGTGAGTTGGGAGATTTCCTTTAAATCAATTTCCAATACCAACCCGAGATAAGGTTTTTCGGTGCTCGCCTCAATGATGTTGGCCACAACCGGCAGATCCACGGATGTGATCAAAAAGCGGGTTGCATCATACACGTAGGCATCCTCTCCCAGTAAGACCCGTTTGCTTCCCTGGGCGATCAGACAGATGCTTGATTCAAGCGTATAACTTGTCGGTTCCGTCGGGGTCGTCCACCGGCTGAACCTGAGTCCCGGAACTTTAGCATCCGCCTGATTCTCATCCCCCGTCCATCGGGCAATACTCGTTGCCAGTCTTCGGGATGCGTCGGCCATTTTTTCCGGTATCTCCACCGAATTTATTTTATGGTCATCCATAGGCCACCTTCCTTGTTCTTGATTTCTTTAAATCCTAACATAGTCGTATTTTGCCCACAAATACTTTGTCACAGGCCCTGTATTATCGGGCAATGCGCACCCAATTGGCCTTTCGAAACGTTCGTCTCAATTGTACGGCCTCTCGTTGTAATTCCTATGATCAGCCGGCCAGTTATCAAGCATAGACACTGAAATACAATAAAGCGTTTTTACGAATTTTCTTCCTTGGATTCAACAACGAGATTATGGTTTTGGACAAACAGGCAATTATTAGAAACGATCAGGCTATTAGCTCGCCCCCTTGCTGGTGTATCTTTGAACCAGGGTGCGGATCGGGTCATCTCCTTGGACACAAAGACCTGCGTAACCTGGAATCAGTTCAAAGCCCGGGAGAGGCAACCTTCGATACCTGAGAGTAATTTTATAAAATTGGAGATAAACATGACAACAACAAAACTCAGCACAAAACAATGTACGATCATACCCATTGCCGCTTTTACCGCCGGCGGGAATCTCGACAAATTAAAAGCAAGCCTGAACGCGGGACTTGATGCCGGACTGACCGTGAACGAAATCAAGGAAATCCTCGTTCAGATGTATGCCTACGCAGGCTTTCCCAGAAGCTTGAACGGTCTCGGCACGTTTATGGCTGTCATGGAAGCGCGCAAGGGCAAAGGCATCAAAGACGAAACAGGCAAAGAAGCAGCCCCCCTGCCGACCGACAAAAGCAGCCTTGAATTCGGCACGGAAAATCAAACCCGGTTGGTCGGCCAACCTGTCACAGGCACTCTGTTCGACTTTGCACCGGCCATTGACCAGTACCTGAAAGCCCATCTTTTCGGGGATATTTTTCAAAGGGACGTGCTCAACTGGAGCGAACGGGAACTTGCAACCATTGCCGCACTGGCAAACATCAAGGGCGTCAACAGCCAGCTTCAGGCACATTTCGCCATAAGCCTGAACAACAACATTACCCCGGAGCAGCTTTATGACTTTGTAAGCGTTTTAGACCTGGTTTGCGGCTCTGAGGTGGCTACAAACGCAAAAGAGAGCCTTGAACAGGTTTTGAATACCAACGGAAAGTAAACGCATAAAAACAAATTTTCTAAATAACACTATATTTTTATCAGGAGGCAATATGAAAGCATCAAACGAAAACAATAAAACACAAACCCCTTTTACCGGAGAAAGCATTTTCCCTATAGGAGACAAAAACGAGGCCTATGCCCGCTATTTCACAGGAACCAGTTATCTTAACATGCTTTCCCTGGAACGTGTTGTCATCGGCAACGTCACCTTTGAGCCGGGCTGCCGCAACTTTTGGCATATTCACCACAAGGGGGGCCAGGTCCTTCTGGTAACTGCCGGGCGCGGCTGGTACCAGGAGGCGGGAAAACCGGCCAGAGAACTGCGCGCTGGAGATGTGGTCAATATCCCGCCTGAAACCAAGCACTGGCATGGTGCTGCCAAGGACAGCTGGTTCGCCCACGTGGCCGTGGAAGTCCCGGCGGAAGGCGCCTCCAATGAATGGCTGGAACCGGTTTCAGACGAAGAATACGACAAACTGTAACAAGCATTTTAACCATGGAATTCACAGAATTTCATCTTCAGAGCCTTCGGTAAGTTCCGTGGTTTTAATTTTAACATAAAACCAAAACGATTGAGAGGTGTTAAAATGAAACAGCAAATGCCCCGTTATTTTCATACGCTTATGGCAGTTATTGTCTCTCTTTTATCCGCTGCCGGTATTTCGGCTGCAGCAGACGCCGGCTGGGACAAGACCTTTGCCAAAAGCGACAAAGTTATTCACGAAAAAGTGTCCTATCCCAACAGATACGGTTTAACCATATCCGCAGACCTGTACCGGCCTGAAAACATGAATCAATCCAGAAAATATGCCGCCATTCTCGTGGGCACCCCCTACGGCGGGGTGAAAGAACAGGGCGCCGGGATCTACGCCCAGACCATGGCCGAGAGGGGTTTTGTCGCCATGGCCTTTGACGAATCATATAACGGGGAAAGTAGCGGCGAACCCAGACACCTCTCTTCCCCCGACATTTTTGTTGAAGACTTCAGTGCCGGCGTAGATTTTCTGGGGACAAGACCCTTTGTAGACAGAAAACGGATCGGTGTGATCGGCATCTGCGGCAGCGGCGCATTTGCATTGACCGCGGCACAGGTGGACCACCGCATCAAGGCGGTTGCCACAGCCAGTATGTACGATATGAGCCGGGTCATCCGCAAGGGCTGGAAAGATACCATGTCCGATGAGCAGCGCAACAAAACCCTTGACCAGCTTGCTGAACAGCGCTGGAAGGATTTTGAGAACAGCACCCCTCTGCTGCCCCAGGGATTCCCCGAAAAAGCGGCGGATTCCATCCCCGAAGGGCTGGACCCCATTTCAAGTGAATTCTGGGAATACTACGCCATGCCCCGTGGGCACCATCCCAGGTCCCATGGCCCCTTCACCCAGACCAGCAACCTGGCGTTTATGAATTTTTCTCTGCTGAATTACATTGACACCATCTCCCCAAGACCGATTCTGTTCATCATAGGTGAGAAGGCCCACTCAAGGTATTTCGCCGAGGATGCATATAAGTTGGCTGCCGACCCCAAAGAACTGGTGATTGTTCCCGGTGCAAGACATATTGATCTGTACGACAGAACCGACATGATCCCCTTTGATAAACTCACCACCTTTTTTAATAAAAATCTGTAATGCCGGCGATGTACAAATATGAATATAAACGATTTAAAATCAGGAGATTGTTATGTGGGATAAAATTTTTCCAAAAAGCGACAAGGTAATTGTAGAAAGAGTTTCATACCGGAACAGGTTTGGTATCAGCGTATCTGCCGACCTCTATCTGCCCTGCAATATTGATCTTTCAAAAAAATATCCGGCACTGGTTGTGGGAACCCCCTACGGCGGCGTCAAGGAGCAGGGTGCAGGACTCTATGCCCAAACCATGGCGGAAAGGGGATTTGTAGCCATTGCATTTGATGAATCCTATAACGGCACCAGCGGCGGTGAACCCCGGCGCACCTCGTCTCCTGAAATTTTCACTGAAGATTTCAGCGCGGGCGTGGATTTCCTTGGCACCCGGCCCTATGTGGACCGGGACAGAATCGGGGCCATCGGTATCTGCGGTAGCGGCGGTTTTTCACTCAAGGCCGCCCAGGTGGATCAACGCATTAAAGCTGTTGCAACGGCAAGCATGTATGACATGAGCCGGGTCACCCGCAACGGCTGGATGGACGGCATGACCGATGATGAACGCCGCCAGGCGCTGGTTGTACTTGGCGAACAGCGTTGGAAAGATTTTGAAAACGGGCTGCCTGAAATTCCGGCAGGATTCCCAAGCACGCCCCAGCAGACAATTCCCCAAGAGCTGGACCCCATTACAAGTGAGTTTTTTGAATTCTATGCCATGAAACGGGGGCATCACCCCAATGCACCGGCCGCCTTTACCTTAACCAGCGGCATGGCCTTTATGAACTTTCCCTTGCTCAACTACATTGAGACAATTTCACCTCGGCCCGTTTTGTTCATTATCGGAGAAAATGCCCATTCCAGGTATTTTTCCGAGGATACCTACGAGCAGGCAGCAGAACCCAAGGAACTGTATATCGTTCCCGGTGCAAGACACATTGATCTGTACGACCGCACCGATATGATTCCCTTTGATAAACTGACAGACTTTTTTACCAAAACGCTGGGATAGAGGGGAACGGTCATGACACCGATTATTTTAACAGCCGCCGGCACAACCATCCCGGCGGGATTAAACGACAGCAAGGCCTCCAGGGAACTGATTGCCCGGTTGCCCTGCACGGTTGAGCTTCACAGATATGAGCATGACTATTGCGGGGTGATGGATACGCCTCTTCCATACAATAAGGAAGATTTGAAGAACGGCTGGAAAAACGGAGAGATCGCTTTTGCGGTTGACGGCGGCTATTTTGCCGTCCTTTACAAGGACGAGGAGATATCCTCCGAGTTTGGAAACCTTGTGACGTTAGGCAAGATCAGCACAGACCCGTCAGTCATGGAGACGCTCCCTGCCGGGATATCGCTCAAAATTGAATTAAAATAAAACAACAGCAATGAAGGGGGAGACGCCCCCCTCCATTGTTCCATTAACCGAGAATACAAAAAAAGGTGTCATCTCAGTCACAGGCATCTGGGACCCGGGCCTTGTCAAGGGCACTCGGGCCATTGAGCAGGCATATGCCATGGGTAAAAATGCATAACCCGACAAAATGTATTTTTTGCTGCGATTCCGGAAAAACACCGGCAAACGGCGTGATGCAACAGACGGTCTTTGGGGGGATACCCGGAAAGCCTTTAAAGGACCACAGGAATTATTTACCGGAGAAGTTCAGTTAGCTTTACTGTTCCCCCCCAATGGGACGGCCCGGTATTCAGGAGCTCAGTGCACATTCCAGCCCGGCGTAAGAACGGCCTGGCACATTCACCCTGCAGGACAATACATGGTTGTGACTTCAGGTCTCGGACGCACCGGAACCCGGGATGGTAAAATTTTAGAAATCAAGGCGGGCGACGTAATCTGGTGCCCGCCTGACACCGAACACTGGCATGGCGCCTCTCCGGATGCCCCCATGGCACTCCTGGTCATCTCCGGTGTATTTGAGTGCAAAAATGTCATCTATAAAGAAAAAGTCACCAACGAACAATATTTGGGAAAATAAGGAGTGGATTATGAAAACCGCTATTTTGACAGCATTGGTCTCTGGCCCGATATTGGATTCGAAAGGGAAAAATATTTCGGTGCTGAATTAGAACATGGGAACACGACCATTGATTTCATTGATATATATTTCGGCAATGACGGTCTGCCTGGGACTGGCGGCCTGTGCGGTTGTCAACCAGGAGAGGTTCGGCAAACTTCCCACAGGAGACCGCCTTGGCCGGATTCAACAATCGCCCCATTACAGGGATGGAAAATTCCGGAATCTGGTTCCAACACCAAAGTTCTCAACAGATGACGGCATGATGTCCGTGATATGGAGCGGGATATTTGACAGGGCGGAACGGCTGACGCCCGATAGGTCCGTACCAACGGTAAAAACGGACTTGAAAGCGTTGTCGGCACGATCTCCCCAAAAAGATACGGTGGTATGGATGGGGCACTCCTCCTGGTATATCCAGGCGGCCGGCAAACAAATTTTAATCGACCCCATCTTCAGCAAATCGGCGGCGCCCTTCTCCTTTTTGAATAAGGCATTTGACGGCACCAACATATACACTGCCGACGATATGCCCCGGATCGACTGTTTGCTGATTTCCCATGATCACTGGGATCATCTGGACTATCCGACAATTATGGCCCTTCGGTCAAAAGTCAAACAGGTGATCTGCCCGCTGGGCATCGGGGCCTATTTCCAACACTGGGGGTATCCCAAAGAAAACATCCGGGAAGGGGACTGGCATGACAAGATCACCCTGGGAGGAGACGTTGTTGTTCATGTGCTGCCGGCCCGGCATTATTCGGGCAGACTGTTCAAGGAGAACAAAACACTCTGGGCGGGATTCGCAGTTGAAACCCATGAACATCGAATTTTCTTCAGTGGAGACAGCGGATACGGATCACATTTTTCACAGATCGGAAAAGCATTTGACGGGTTTGACCTGGTGATGCTGGATTGCGGACAGTATGATCCCCGCTGGGCCTATATCCACATGACGCCCAAAGAGGCGGTACAGGCTGCCCGGGACCTTGGGGCCAAAGCGTTCATCCCCGCCCATGTCGGCCGCTTCACCATTGCCAACCATTCATGGGATGAGCCATTTAAGCTGTTGGCAGAAGACAGTGATGACTATCCATTCCGGCTTTTGACTCCGAAAATCGGAGGGCCGGTGATCTTGGATGCAGAGCCATCTCAACAATTTTCATGCTGGTGGGAGGCAACCGGCAAATGCCCGGAGGCCGAACAATCTGAAGGAGACCTATGAATCGAATTTTAGCTGTTTTGTTTTTAGGTATTAGCATGGCGGCATCCACGACTTGTAGGGCACAAACGCTACCCCTGTCGGATATGCAGATAAAAATCACATCCAGGGGGCATACGGCAACATTCCATTTGTATGAAACCACCGGAGCAAAACAATTTTATGACCAGCTGCCTCTTGAATTGGATTTGACCAATTTTCGCGATGCTCAGTGGATGTTCTATCCGCCCGAAAAATTATCCGTGACTGAGCAGGAAGCTTACCATGAAGGAAAAAAAGGAGAGTTGAGCTACTATGCCCCATGGGGGGATGTGTTCATGCTCTACAAGGATTATTATGCAGGCGACCAGATGCATCGCCTGGGTATCAATGTAACCGGAATTCAGGAGATAAAAAAATGTCAGGCAAGGTAACAATTGAAAAAAACAAAACAAATAAATCCCAGGATCAGGGAGCCATACGCTTAAATGTTACGGGAAACGGCAAAATAACCGTATTTGAATTGAACGGCAATGCTGCAGCCAAAGATCTATATGCCCAGCTGCCCTTAAGTATCAAAGTGGAAAACTACAGCAACAATGAAAAGATTTTCTACCCGCCCCAAAAACTGAATATCAACGCCACGCCCAAGGCCGATGCCAAAGCAGGAACCCTTGCCTATTATGCGCCCTGGGGAGACGTGGTGATGTTTTACGGAAACTTCGGTTCCGCCCCGGGATTGTACGAACTGGGACATGCCGTATCCGGACAGGAATATATTAAGGATATGTCGGGCACCATACAACTTGAGAAATGATCCGTTTCCGGTGGAAAGCATAAAATATCATGTCTGATCAGTCCGTTATCATCTTAAATGATATTCACAATCCTATGCCGGGGTTGAGGTGCTTAAGGGTATTTGAATCTTGGATGATCAGGCAATGATTGTGTAGGATCAGATGATTGTTTTTGCCTAAGACGGTGCATATTTTTGTGTCAGTTTTCAGATCACTGGACGTGAATTTCTGAAGAAACGAACAGCAATGATGAGTCATCCTAACTTAATGTATTTAAGAAGGTTCCTGATATAATTTTAAAGCAACGGAGCAGGATTATGAAAAATATTATCCGTATCGAATTTATCGGCCTTAACCCGGACAGTCACTGTGCATCCATGTCCCATTTCCCGGTCCTCCGGTCCCTTGGTGACAAATTCACCGTTGTGGGTGTGGCCAACAGCACGAAAGATAGCGCCCGGCGTACCGCAGACGCCCTATGCTTGTCTCATGCCTTTGACAATGTCCATGCACTTGTAAACTCACCAGAAATTGATCTTGTGGTTGTGACGGTAAAGGTTCCCCACCATTTGGAACTTGTGACCGCAGCCCTGGAGATCGAACATCTTGGTAAGCTTATCGCTGACGGATATGTTGGAAAGGTGCTTTCCACCACCATAGTGGACTCCGGCGGGAACTGGGCGGATGAAACCATTGAGGATCTTTACTATCTGTTCGACAAAAAGAACGGGGCGACCATGCTGACCATTCCCCTCGCACATACCCTGGCGGCCGTGAAGGATGTGCTTGGAGACTTCGGTCCGTTGTTCTCACGTTTTGTCAGCCGGTTCGATACGGTAAAGGTTACGGAAACCGGTGAGACCAGGAAAAAAACAGCAGCCGACCAGATCATGATCCACGGCACCTTGGAAAGCGGTGCTGCCGTTTCCAGCCACTACCGCGGCGGCGTCTCAAGGGGAACCAATCTCTTATGGGAGATCAACGGAACTAAGGGTGATATCCAGGTCACCGGCGAAATAGGGCATGCCCAGATGATCCAATTGACGGTGAAGGGAGCCCGGGAGGTGGAAAAGGAACTGATGCCTCTGATGCCGGCAGCCTCCCTCTATGAGGGATGGCCCGAATCGGTTACAGTCAGGAATGTGGCACGGATTTATTCTCGTCTGTATGACGATATCTATAATGGTACGCGCACAGCGCCATCGTTCCAGGATGCCGTGATCCTGCATGAACTGATTGACAGGATTGAACATGCTGCGGTTGCATAATCTGCAAGCTTTAAACAAAATCAAGATTTGCTTGCCAGAAAGCATAGGCCGGCAAGCAATTAAACAAGAGAGCAACAACATATGAATCCCGGCAGACAATCGGTCGCCCGAGGCGGTGCGGCTGCATCACCCCCCCCATTGGATATTTCCCAAAACGGCCTGGGGGTGGCATTCCCCATCATGGCCGCAGTGTTTTTGTTTTTTACAGTGGTTGGTGCTGCCCTGCCGGTGCTGCCCCTGCAGGTCCACAACATTCTGGGGTTCGGCCCCTTTGTTGTTGGGATTGTGGCCGGATGCCAGTTTGTGGCGGCCCTGGTGTCCCGGCTGTGGGCCGGGCGTTTGGCCGATTCAAAGGGGGCCAAGTACGCGGTAAGGTTGGGGCTTTGGATATCCATCGCCGGCGGACTGTGCTACATCGCATCCCTTTTCTTTGTGGATACGTCCAATGTGTCCGTGGGCTTTCTGCTGGTGGGGAGGACCCTGCTGGGCGGCGCCGAAAGCCTTGTCATAACAGGTTCCATATTATGGGCCATTCAACTGGTGGACACGCGTCGATCCGCCAAGATGATCGCATGGGTGGGCATGGCCATGTTTGCAGCCCTGGCCGTGGGAGCACCGGCCGGAAGTTTTGTGTTTGAAACCTGGTCTTTTTCGGGAATAGCTGTGGCATCCTCAATCATACCGTTTGTGGGCCTGCTCATGGTTGCACCGATTCATTGTGCAAAACCTGAGACGAGCTTGGAACAATCCGGCTTTGGCTCCGTGTTCAGTGCAGTGTTTTGGCCAGGCGTCGGGTTTGCGCTCAGCGGCATCACCTTTGGCTCCGTGACAACCTTTTTAACTCTTTTGTTTTCGGTGAATCACTGGAATCACGGCGCATTGGCGTTTGCGGTGTTTGCGTGCATGCTCATCGTGACCCGGATTTTTTTCGGGCACCTCCCGGATAGATTCGGCGGAGTAACGGTCTCACTTTATTGCCTTGTTTTCCAGGCAGCAGGTCTTATCATGATAGGCACGACCGCCCATGGCCCGGTGGCCATGGTAGGGGCGGCTGTTGCCGGTGCGGGATTTGCCCTGGTGTTTCCCGGATTGGGCATTGAGGCGCTGAGACGCGCCCCTGTTGAGCACAGGGGACTTGCTATGGGGTGTTTGCCTTTCTCGATGTCACCCTGGGATTCGGCAGCCCCGGGCTGGGATTTCTGGCCGGAAAATTCGGGCTTGAATCCGTTTTTTTAGTCAGTGCCGTCGCAGCAAGTCTTGCAATTTTTATTACGATTTATCTTCGTTGCCGGCGGGGCAGCAGGCTGTTGCATTAAACTTATTTCACTGCTTCTGATAGAACAATGGTTCAGATAGTTTTTAGCCAATGAAATCAATTGATTTTAGCTACATAGCCATTTATTTGCAGCTCAACCCACAGATTGAGTTGCAAATAATTATTTGGCATACCTCAAAAGCTTGATTACAGGACTTTCACTTTGATTTTCAACTATGCTTACGACGCGATCTTTCCTGTTCCCACAACCTTTCCCGACTGAGTGCCGGGACGGAATAACAAACGGGACGCTATTGCAGATTCCTGCAGCGAACTATACATCCCTATATATATTGGTAATCCGAGAAAATTAAGGATTATCTGGGACAGCAAGGATAAATCAGATCTGCGGGATGCAAGAATCCTTGCAATGGTCTGCCGAGTTGAACCCAGGTTGCTATGGCCAATAAAGCATAGAGACAGACAAGCTTATGCTGATTTAGGGATTATTAAATTCACTTCGGCCATACTCCCGCATATCTTCGGAAAACAAAAACAATGGAGGCGCTGATTCCCTGGCTTTATTTAAAAGGAGTATCAACCGGCGATTTTTCCGAAGCATTATCTGTCCTGTCTGGACCCGATGCATCCGGGCTACCCTTAAGTACAGGCATAGTCCACACAAAATGTAAGAGTAATCAGGCAACTTACCCAAGCAACGCTAAAAAAGGAGGGGTTACCATGTTTGAAATCAGAAAAAGCTATTGCGGGCTTTGCCATCCGCGCTGATGCACATTGAAGACGGCAAAATCGTTAAAGTAACGGGAGATCCCGGACATCCGGTCACCCGGGGTGTTATCTGCCAAAGAGGACGGCTGATGCCGGATCATGTCCACCACCCCAAGCGCCTGAACTATCCCTTGAAACGCAAGGGTGAAAAAGGCGGGGCGCAATGGCAGCGGCTGACCTGGGAACAGGCCCTGGATGAGGTAGCCGAAAAACTGTCCCGGCTCAAAGAGCATTCCGGAAAGTGAAGAAAAACTGCCCGGCCTTTTTAAAGTGTTTGAATCCAGTGCCAATATGCTGTGCCCGGACTATCCCGAGGTCTGCAGCCCGGAAACCGGAAGCTGGCCCCATTCTGCATTGCTGTGCAGTATTGAAAAGAAAGCGTGAGTTGTAAGGGATTCGACAGGCTCTAAGACCAACGGTTGTCGGGTTTTTTTTTACGCCAATGGATATATATGCGTTTCCATTGGCGCGCCCACCATAAGTTACTATTGAGGCTGAAGACGTAGGCCGTCACCTCCGCCTAATACAGTGTAAAGAGTTATCTGATTTGCCATCTTTGCCAATTGAAGTGATATCAGGCTCTGCTGCTCTGCGTAGAGAAACCTATGCGCATCAAGCACGCTGAGATAACCGTCTATCCCCAGATTGTAGCGTTCATTCGAGAGGCTGTAGGTCTCGGTTGCCGCGTCAACGATGGATTCCTGTGCCGCCACCTGCCGGTCTATGGTCCCCCGAACGGCAAGTGCGTCGGCTGTCTCCCTGAAGGCTGTCTGGATGGCTTTCTCATATTCGGCCAGGATGATTTTCCGGTCTGCTTTACTGACCCGGAGGGCTGCCCATACACGGGTATCGAAAATCGGCATGGAGATCCCGGGTGCAAAATTCCAGGTATCTGATCCGGAACCGAACAGCCCGGAGAGTTCATCACTTGCCGTTCCCATAGAAGCTGTCAGGGAAATACGGGGGAAAAAGGCCGCCCGTGCTGCGCCGATAAACGCATACGCCCCTTTGAGCCGGTGTTCGGCGGCAACAATATCCGGCCGGTTCAAAAGCGTTTGGGAGGACAGGCCGGCGCAGATTCCGTTAACAGGCGGTACACTGCTGAGGTCGTTGGGCAACATGGCTTCGGGCACTTGCGTACCGGCCAGAAGGTTTAATGCATTCAGGTCCTGTGCCGCAAGTTGGATATAACGCTGCACATCCCTTCGCGCGGCATCTGCCTGGGTCTGTGCACGGCGCAGGTCAATCCTGGTCGCCAGCCCTGTCTGATAGTTTGCCAGGATAAGATTATAAGAATCCCGCTGGTTCTTAAACGTAAACCGGGTCAGATTAAGACGCTCCCTGTCCGCCGCAAATGTCAGATAGGTTCTGGAAACCTCGGATATCAGTGCGATCTGTGCGCTGCGGCGGGCCTGCGCTGTGGCCATATATTCCTCCAGAGCCTGATCTTTCAGACTCCGTATCCGTCCGAAGAAATCCATCTCCCAGGAGACAATTCCCAGATCGGCACTATACTGCTCCACCGTCCCGGGTTCCCCCGGATCGATAAGGTCCTTTGACTGGCCTTGTTTGCTCCCGGCGCCGGAGGCATCAAGCGCAGGAAACAGTTCAGCCCGCCGGACACCGTACTGCGCACGCGCCTTTTCCACATTTAAGGCGGCGATCCTCAGATCACGGTTATTGTCCAAGGCCGTTTCAATAATCTTTTTGAGCTTCTGGTCGGTAAAAAAGTCTTGCCAGTTCAACTCCTGGGCTGCCGGTATTCCGGATACGGACTGGGTGTCCCCGTAGGCTTCGCCCTGGGGCCAGGTATCGGAAATTGGTGTCCGGGGCTGTTGGTATTTGGGTGCCAGGGAACAGCCACCCAGGAAAACAAAGACACCTATAACAACCAGTATTTTTCTTATCATCTCAGCGAACCTCCTCGGACGCGTTAGTATCCATATGCTGTTCGGAAACGAGCTCCTTCTCTTTCTTCCCCTTGAACAATCGTGATACCAGGACAAAAAAGATGGGAATAAAAATAAGATCAATGAACGTGGCGGAGAGCATGCCGCCGCAAACGGCCGTGCCAATGGCATTCATTGCACCGGCGCCGGCGCCGGTGCTCATGGCCAGCGGCAGAACGCCGAAGAAGAATGCCAGAGAGGTCATCATGACCGGCCGGAACCGTGTTTGGGCAGCCCCAAGCGTTGCATCAATGAGGCTTTCTCCGTGTGTCATGCGCTCCTTGATAAATTGAATGATCAGAATGGCGTTTTTTGTCGAA
Source organism: Desulfobacter hydrogenophilus (assembly GCF_004319545.1). Taxonomy (NCBI): domain Bacteria; kingdom Pseudomonadati; phylum Thermodesulfobacteriota; class Desulfobacteria; order Desulfobacterales; family Desulfobacteraceae; genus Desulfobacter; species Desulfobacter hydrogenophilus. Next base: position 4,213,183 of record NZ_CP036313.1, read on the forward strand.
AGGCCAAGCGTGGTTAAAAACCCGATCTGGAAGTAAACATCATTGTGCAGTCCGCGCATTGATGTCGCCAGTATTGCGCCGAAGACACCCAAAGGCAGCATCAGCAGGTTGACAAAAGGAATTGTCCAGCTTTCATACAGGGCTGCCACGCAGAGGAAGATTACGAAAACGGAAAAGGCATAAAGGATTGGTCCCTGGGCTGTTGCTATTCTTTCCTGATAGGACAGGCCGGTCCAGTCAAAGCCGATTCCCTGGGGCAACTTTGCAGCCAGTTCCTCCATGATGGACATGGCCTTACCGGAACTTCCCCCCGGCGCAGGGTCGCCCCAGATGTTGATGGATGGAAAAGCATTGTAACGTTCCAGCTTCGGCGATCCAAACATCCACCGACCGGAGGCAAAGGAGGAGAAGGGGACCATCTTACCCTGATTGTTACGCACATAAAGTTTCTCCAGGTCCTTGGGCAGCATGCGATAGGGAGCGTCTGCCTGCACAAAGACGCGTTTAACCCGCCCGGCCTGAATAAAATCATTGACATAGGCACTGCCGAAGGCCGATGAGATCGTGTTGTGGATGGAACTTATAGGAACCCCCATGGCGCCGGCTTTATTCCAGTCCACATCAATCCGGTACTCGGGGACATCTTCCATTCCATTGGGCCGGACCCTGGTCAACCTCGGATCCTGTGCCGCCATGCCGAGAAGCTGGTTCCGTGCCTCCATCAGTTTTTCGTGTCCCAGGCCACCGCGATCCTGCAGGTGAAAATCGAATCCGCTGGCATTGCCCAGTTCTATGACGGGGGGCGGGGAAAACACGAATATCCGGGCTTCAATTATCTGTGACAAGGCTCCCATGGCCCTGCCGATAATTGCCTTAACCTTCAAGTCCGGCCGTTCGCGGCGTTCCCAGTCTTTAAGTTTGACAAATCCCAGGCCCACGTTCTGGGCTTGGCCGGAAAAGCTGACACCAGCCACTGCCATAAAGGACGCTACGCTCTCTGTTTCGTGTGTAAGCCAATAATCCTTTATTTTATCCATGACCTTCTGGGTCTGCTCCACGGTTGAACCCGACGGAAGTATGACTTGAACCATCAGAATTCCCTGGTCTTCATCCGGGAGATAAGAGCTGGCCATCCGTTGAAACAGGAACCCCACAGCCCCTATGATCAAAATGTAGATTATCAGGTAGCGCAGTGTTTTTGTAAATGACCGGCTGACGATGCCTACATAAAAGCGCCTGACCCTGAGAAAACTATTGTCGAACCACCTGAAAAACGGGCGCAGGAAGAAAACCGCATTGTCTGCGGCATGATGACCTTGGGGTATCGGTTTAAGAAACGAGGCGCAAAGCACCGGGGTCAGGATCAGGGCCACAACCACCGAAAGCAGCATGGATGCGATGATGGTAACGGAAAACTGGCGATAAAGAACGCCGGTGGAGCCCTGAAAGAAAGCCATGGGGCCAAAAACAGCCGAGAGCACCAGACCGATGCCGATCAGGGCACTGGTGATCTCGTCCATGGACTTGGCCGTGGCCTCCCTTGGCGCAAGCCCTTCCTCGGCCATGATCCGTTCCACGTTTTCCACGACCACAATGGCGTCGTCCACCAGCAAGCCGATGGACAGCACCATGGCGAACATGGTCATCATGTTGATGGAAAATCCGAAAAGTCCCAGAACCGCAAAGGTTCCCAGTAACACGACCGGCACCGCAATGGTTGGGATGAGGGTGGCCCGGATATTACCCATGAAAAGATACATGATGATAAAGACCAGAAAGATGGCCTCGAACAAGGTTTTGACCACCTCGTCAATGGCCACCACGGTGAAAGGTGTGGTGTCGTAAGGATAGATCACCTTCATGCCGTGGGGAAAATACCGGCCCATCTCCTTGAGTGTTTCCTTAACGGCATTGGCGGTTTCCAAGGCATTGGCCCCGGCCGCCTGGCGAATGGCCATGGCAGCGGACGCTTTCCCGTTGTATCTGGCCACAACGTCGTAGCGTTCGGTCCCCAGTTCCGTGTGGCCGATATCCTTGATGCGGACCACCGACCCGTCGGTGTTGGTGCGGATGGGGATGGCGGCGAACTCTTCCGGGGTCTTAAGCAAATGCTGAACGACAATGGATATATTCATCCGTTGCCCCTCCCGGGCAGGCGCCCCGCCGAATTGACCGGCGGAAACCTCGACATTGTAGTCCTGAAGTGCCAGGATAACATCTTCTATGGTCAATTGATAATTGGTCAGCTTGTCAGGATCGACCCAGACCCGAATGGCATATTGGGAGCCGAAATTTTCAACTTCGCCCACCCCTCGCACCCGGGACAGGACTTTTTCCAGATTGGACTGGGCGTAGTCTCGCAGGTCCAGGCCGTCCATGCTGCCGTCCTCGGAGATCAGACCTACGATCATCAAATAGTTTCGGGTTGACTTGCTGACCTTGACTCCCTGCCGCTGGACCACATCGGGCAGGCTTGCCATGGCCAGCTGCAGCTTATTCTGCACCTTGGACCAGGCAAGATCCGGATCGGTCCCCGGGGTGAAGGTCAGCTCAATGCGGGATGCGCCGGATGACGAACTGGTGCCGGAGAAATAGATCATATCGCCCAAACCGGTCATTTTCTGCTCAATGATTTGGGTCACGGTATTTTCAACGGTCTCTGCCGAAGCGCCGGGGAAATATGAATCAATGGCGATGGACGGCGGAGCGATAGAAGGGTTCTGGGATATTGGCAGGTTGTAGATGGCAAGCAGGCCGACGGTCATAATGATGATGGCGATGACCCAGGCAAAGACAGGCCGATCCAGAAAAAATCGAGATAACATCAGGCACCCCCATCTTCACGCGGTACGGCCGGTGTGCCGGATTCGGCCTCAGGCCCAGATACGGTTTTTGATTCATTAAAAGGGACTGTATTCACCGTTGTTCCGGGCCGCAACATCAGCATCCCCTCGACAATCACCCGGTCCCCGGGGGTAAGGCCTGCCGAGACCAGCCATTTGTCGCCGATGGCACGGTCAAGGGTGATCATACGCAGTACGACCTTGCTTTCAGCATCGACAATCAACGCAAACGGGTTTCCTTTGTGATCGCGGGACACACATTGCTGGGGAATAAGGATGGCCTGCGGGTTGACACCTTCATTGATAACCGCACGGACAAACATACCCGGCAGCAGGATTCTGTCCGGATTGGGAAACACCATTCTCAAAATAACGGAGCCGGTTGTCGGGTCTACGGTCACGTCACTGAATTTCAGACTGCCGTCCTGGGTATAATTTGTGTCGTCTTCCAGGATGAGTTTGACCTCTTCCCGGTCTGTTCCGTCCTGGTGGAGCCGGCCCTCTTTTATCCGTTGCTTCAGGCGCAGTAATTCAGTGGTGGATTGCGGCACATCCACATAAACGGGGTCAAGCTGTTGAATGGTGGTCATTGCTGCGGATTGATAGGCGGTTACGATGGCACCCTCCGTTACACCTGACCTGCCGATACGACCGGAAATGGGTGCAGTGACGTTGGTATACCCCAGATTGATGCGGGCTGTTTTTAACTCGGCCCGGGCCTGGGCAATGGTTGCCTGGGCCACGGCCACGGCTTCACGTCTGCTTTCCACCTGCGCTTCAGCGGCCTTTAATGTGGATTCGGCTGCCTGGGCCTCGGTCACAGCCTCGTCCCGCTGGATCGTTGAGACGGCTTTTTTATCATGGGCAGTTTCATACCGGCCTCGATTTGTTTCGGCAAGTTTCAGAGTGGCCCTGAGCCGGGCCACATCGGCAATGCTTGCTTTCAGCGCCGCGCGCGCCTGGTCGGTGCTTTTAAGCTTGGCGGAAAGATTTGCATCGGCATTGTCAACGGCTGCCTGAAACGGCGCAGTATCAATATGGTAGAGAACCTGACTGGCCTTGACATCGGCACCTTCCGTAAAAAGGCGCTTTTGCAATAGACCGCTGACTTGGGGCCGGATTTCCGCAATGCGGTAAGCCGAGGTACGGCCGGGCAGTTCAGTGCTAAGCCTGATCTCTCTGGGCTGCACGGTCATGACTGACACTCTGGGAACTGACGTGCCGGTGCCGGGAGGGGCTTGCGGCCCGCAGCCCGCCGCCAGGAAAATCAGCAGCAAAGCCGGTATCATTGCAGTTATAGAGTCCTTTTGATGGATAGGTTGCATGTGTATTGTTTCCTTTTACATAATGGAGTTAATTATCTTAAAAATGTTTTTAAGATAATAGATTGCTATCTAATAACTATTTTGATTTTTAGGACCGGTTTTAATTAATTCATCAACGGCCTGGTCATCCCGGGCATCGTAGAGTTTCCATACCGTATGATTTACGAGACCTACAGTGCGAAGCATTTCTGCCACATAGGTTGCCAGGACTGATTTCCTATGATCCTCTATTGCCGAATTCTGAAAACATACCGCCCAGTCACTTTCCACATGTTCATTTTTGCAAAGGAAAATAGCACGATGGCGGTTTTCATTTCTCTTGGAAAGTTTGGATATCTCTTTCAAAATGTCATGGACGGCATGAGTATCACTAATACTGTAAACACGAACTATAATCATCTCTGTCTGGCTTTCGGCTGTTTCCTTCATTGTTTATGTGTCTCCTGTAAAAACCGGTGTGCCCTTTTCATAACCCAACCTTTACTGTTAGTTTCTTCAAATCATAACTATACTTGGGCGTTGCCAAATTCATACCAATATCGTAATACCCTGATGATCAGTCCTTTTTTAGGCTATGGCACCATATAAGGTATAATTTTATGCCATATATGGTGTTTTGTGGTATAAAACACCGAATATGGGGCTCTTGTTAAAGGAGGGATTTATGACATCAAAAGAACAGGATTTTTTTTACCAGGCGACCATGCGGATTTGTGGCAACCTCAATCTGGATGCAATGCTGTCCGACTGTTATGCGTTCATTGAAAAATTCATTCCGACAAACGCTTTAATCATGGCTCTTTATAATCTGGAGGCCAAAATTTCAGATGCCCTCTCAATCGTTGCAGATCCGGAATTGGACCTGAACATGAAAACCATGCCGTTGACATCGGAAGCCATCACTCACTTTAAAAATCTTGAAAAAAAAGACCCCATGCATTCCAATTTTATTATTAATAATCCCAGGGAAGATCCGGTGGGTAAAATTGGCTGGGAGGCTTTGGGAAAGAAGGAAATATCTTATATATTCTCTCTGCTGAAAGTGGGGGAAGAAAAAATGGGCTTAGTAGCCTTGGTCGCAAAGGGATATAATAGGTACTCAAGGCATGATCTCGAATTGTTCAGCCTGTTAAGGGGACCGTTTGCGATTGCCATGGCAAATGCACAGAAACACCAGGAAGTGATTCGCCTGAAAGAGATATTGGCCGATGACAACCGGTATTTAACAAGGCAGATGTCAAAAGCAGTCGGAGACGAGATGATCGGGAAAGAGTTTGGCCTTCGGGATGTCATGGAGATGGTCAGACAGGTTGCCCCCCTTTCCAGTCAAGTATTGTTGCTTGGGGAAACAGGTGTTGGAAAGGAAGTGATTGCCAACACCATTCACCACACGTCTGCAAGATCGAATGGTCCGTTCATTAAGGTCAACTGCGGGGCAATTCCCGAATCCCTTGTGGACAGCGAATTATTCGGCCATGAAAAAGGGGCGTTTACCGGTGCGGTCAAGCAAAGGCGCGGATGCTTTGAAAGGGCCCACGGCGGAACAATCTTCCTGGATGAAATCGGTGAGCTTCCCCTTAAAGTCCAGGTCAGGCTTTTGCGGGTCCTCCAGATGCGGGAAATTGAGCGGATTGGGGGAGCCCGTCCGGTTCCCGTGGATATCCGCATCATTACCGCCACCCACCGGGATTTGCCTGCAATGGTCCGTAAAGGAACATTCAGGGAAGATCTTTGGTTCCGGCTGAATGTATTTCCTATTACCATCCCGCCCCTACGGCATAGGAAGATGGATATTCCAGCCTTGATCAATTTTTTTGTACTCCGGAAATCAAAAGAGATGAATCTTCTCGTAACGAATAAGCTGGAACCGGGGTGTATGGAAAAGCTTCAAAAATACCATTGGCCCGGCAATGTCAGGGAATTGGAAAATATTGTGGAACGGGCATTGATCCGAAGTTCGGCCAATCCGGAGGAAAAATATCTGCGCTTTGATGGACCAAACCGCTCTTCCGGTCAAAACGTTGCCGCACCAGCTGTCTCATTGGCCTCCCCCCCGGTTCTGAAGATGGATGCAGCCATGAAAAATCATATCGAGTCCGTTCTCGATCTGACCAACGGAAAAATCCAGGGGGATCACGGCGCAGCCTCTCTGTTGGGATTACCCCCCAGCACGCTGCGCAATCGGATGCGTAAGTTAGGCGTAATCTATGGAAAGGCAAGAAAGGGCCGGTAAAAAATCAACTGGTCCCGACTTGATTTTATCAATCATGATTCGAAGATTAATAAAATCGCTATAGTGCTTTAATTTTAGTTTCTCAGGCATGCCTTTTGCTGCATTTGCAATAGACTGTATGCACAAGATATTATTACGACGCTTGTTTCGACCAAGGCCGGGCGCAGTCCAGCACCCACATGACCACGGGATTCTTCCCACCGACGGACAGTCTTTTTCCATGGCCTCGCTTCCTCTTTGAATCCTATCGTCCTGGTCATCGGGCTATTCCCGGCCTTGGTCATATATAGGGCGTCTGAAACAGGCTTCCTTCTTTTTCCTGCGGATGTAAAATAAATCCAATCCAATGCAATCCAATCCAATCCAATCCGACCAGAGCCAGCTCCATGGCGAGGCAATACTCTGGCATATAAAAAAGCATTAGTTCTCAAAATAATGGAAAAGTTTTACCTCTAAGCGTTTTATCAATTCCATTTTACCAGCGGGAGCCGTCTCGTCGTAAAGCACTTTAGAGATTTCTATAAAAGCATTCAATATTTTGGGATCAAATCCCTGTGCCTCTTTGGTCAGAATTTTAATGGCATCCCCATAAGAAAACGCTTGCTTATAGGGGCGCTGGGAGGTGAGGGCATCAAACACATCCACCACTGCAAAAATTCGGGCTGTCAGTGGTATCTGTTCTCCGGCCGTACCAAAAGGGTATCCACTGCCGTCATATCTTTCATGGTGAAACAGGATGACCTCCCTGGCGTCTGCCAGCCAGCGAATATCTTTGACGATCTGCCCTCCCAGTTCCACATGGGTCTGCATCACTTTGAACTCTTCTTCCGTGAGTTTGCCGTGCTTGAGTAGGATATTATCACTAATCCCGATTTTGCCCACATCATGAAGAAAAGCGCCTTTAACAAGGGTTCGGATGGATGCCGGGGACATGTTTACATGCTCAGCCAAGCAGAGACTATAGTAGGTGACCCGGTAGTTATGTTCATCGGTATCGCTGTCCCGTTTGGCAATAGCGTTGCCAAGGGCAAGAATGGTGTGAAGGTGGCTCTCACGCAATTCACGACTGATTCCCTGAAGCTTTCGGTAGAAATTATAGGTCAGCGGATAGAGGACCAGAGTCATGGTCAATATAGTACTGATGGTCATTATCAATGCCATGGTCCGTGTTTTCTTTAATCGATCCAATATGTTCGGATCAACCGCCACCATGATGTCCATAAACCCGAGCAGTGTTTGGTCATGGTAAAGCGGGCTGAAAATCCGGAGATAAAGATCATTCTGAAACTTAATGAAAATATATTCCTCATCATCGACCAGGGAAAACACCTTCCCCAAAATTTTTTTCCCCTTGCTTACAGCCGGAAAGTCCGGCTCGCTGACATAGTGAAAGATGTCTTGCTTGCCTGTATCGTAAACGTCCAGCATCACAACACGAAAGTGGGTAAGCTTTTGGTGCAATAGATTAATTATATGCTCAAAAAGCCTGGAATCCTTTTTACTTAAAGGCCGGACCCGCCCTTCAATAAAGATAGAGCCTACTTTTTTCGCTTGCAGAAACAACTCCTGTTTGATCTGGCGGGTTTGGTAGAGATAGACCACCCCACCCCAAAATAGAAGTAGTAAGATCGTGCAACCCGCTATGCGACGAAAGAAGATAGAGAGTAATTTTTTACTGCCAATGCCGTTTTTCATAGAATAATCAATAGTTTTATCAGCAGTTGGACGGCCCTCCGGGCCGCCATTGGCCTATATTTTTTCAAAAAAAAGATGGCCTGATTTTAATCAAAGATTGTTTGGCAGTCAAATTCAAAAAATTCGAACAGCGAATAAGTAAGTGGCATGTATTTTGAAGATATGATTCGAACGAATAGTGTAAACCAGTTGTAAAAGTTAAAACCGGGAGAGATCAAATGGAAATTGGTATTCGCGCAAAATCTGCTTTTTTTATTCTTGTTTTCGTTCAGATGTTGAACCTTCCCACAGCATGGGCCGGCAACAGGTTTATCGACTACCAGGGGTTTTCGGTTTTCCACGGCCGGAGCGACGGGACCAGTATCGGGCCCGATACTGTTGACGAATATGAATGGACTACGCTCAATTATACACTGGGAAAAAACCTGACCACTTGGGCCGCTTTTGAAACCCTGCTCGGGGCCGGTCACCTGGAAACCGATCATTACGGGGATACCGAGACCCTGGAGGTCAGGGTGCTTGCCGAAGTTCATTATAAATTCCTTTTTTTAAAATTCGGAGCGGGAATCGCTCATCTTTTCGACGATAATAATCTTCCCGGTCTCGCAGAGTCCGGCATTCACGGTATTATCTCAGGATCGGCGGGGTTCCGTTTCCGGTTCCACCGGGAGAAAAAGCCCCCTGTCGCGGTCTGCCTGGGATACGGGGTCGAGCATATTTCCGCTCCGTTCAAGGATGGGGATGACGGGGATGACGGCTGGAATACCGGCGGCGTACTCTTTACCCTTTCCTGTCCTTTCTAAGAGGGGAGTTTTTCTCTCGTTGGACGTCGGGTTGATGGTCGTCCCATTGACATAAGCCTTGGCATGGAAAGCTCTACGCTTTTAAAAAGCCCTTTTAAGCATTTTTTCATACAGGCCAATATAGCTTTCAGCACAACGGCTGTGGTTGAATTCCGTGACAGATTCAATCATGATCCGCCGGATCTGGACTTCTCTTTCATCCGGATCAAGGGCAAAAAAGTCCATGGCCCGGTCCACAGCACAGCTCAGTCCCCAGGCATCGTATACGGAGAAAACAAAACCGTTGCCGCTGGCGCTTTCTGTATCAAGGGGCCTTACCGTGTCATGGAGGCCGCCTGTGTCAAATACAATGGGCAGGGTACCGTAAATGGCCCCGATGATCTGGGGAAGGCCGCAGGGTTCAAAGGAAGAGGGCATGAAAACAAAATCACTTCCGGCAAAGGCCTGGTGGGAAAGTTGTTCGTCAAACCTTAGAACGCTTATTCGATGCCTTAAGTCGTGGAATTCGGCAATATCTTTAAAGTGCTTATAATATTCTCCGTCTGCCACCGAGACAATCTGAATCCCGGTCTCCCAGTAGCGTGATATGGTTTCGTACATGATCTGGGCCAGCAGCTGGCACCCTTTTTGGACCGGATCCAGGCGTGAAGGCCAGAAAAATAAAGGGGCATCCGGATTTTGTTCAAGGCCGACGGCTTTCTGGAGAAACGCCTTGTTTTTCTGTTTCATCCCGCGGTGATCTTTCGGGCCGTAATTAAACCGGATCATTTCATCTACTGCCGGGTTGAATTCCGGTTCCGGCGCATTCAAAATACCCGTAGCACAGCCGGCCTCCCATTTGTGAGCAAGTTCGGCCTGAAGCCCGGCATCCACAAAAGGATGCTTGTTTTCAACGATCTCCTGCAAAAACGTCGGGCTGACTGTATTAACATAATGGGCTGAAAACACGCCGGAACAAAGAAAATCCACCCGGTTAACTTCCCGGCTTTCCTCATAACTTTCAGGCGGCCGTTTAAAATAAAGCCATTGCCAGAAGGAAGCGGCGTCAATCCCCCGGTCCTCTATCTCAGCCAGGGTGGAGGTCATGGTATGGATATTGTGAATGGAAAACAGGCAGGGAACTCCATACTGCCTTGCCATGGCCGGGATCAGGCCTGTCATCCAGTCGTTGCAGTGGATAATGTCCGGTTTTACTCTGGGAATGATATTATTGATAACCTCCCGTTGAAATGCCAGGGACACCTTCAGATTTGTTTTATAACTACCCGAATATACTTTTTCTTTATAAAGAAACGCCCGATCAGCGGCAAAATGAATCCGCTTCTCGTTCAGGCATTGCCTGATTTTTTCCACCTCCAGGTCATGCTTTTCGGTGGAATAATCATGATAGATGGAACGATAATCAGGGATGGCGACATGGACATCGCAGTTCAGATCAAACAAGGCACTGATCAGGGCCGCTGAAACATCGGCCAGGCCGCCGGCCTTGGCGGAATAACCTGAGCATGATCCCATTTCTTCCGGCAGATAAGTCACCTCCGGAGTGACAATAAGAATTCTTGCTCTATCAGGCATAAGCATCTACTCCTCTATTTCAAACCGGTCATTATGAGGGAATCAAGGTTAACCTCAGTTGTTTCTTTCATTAGTTATGCGTTCTCCAGTAAAAACCGGTGTACTCTTTCCATAACCCAATCTTTACCGTTTAGTTCCTTAAATGGATAACTATCCTTGGACGTTGCCAAATTCATACCAACACCATAATACCTTGATGGACAGGAATCTTTAGGCGCAAGCACACCATATATGGTTTAATTTACGACCATATATGGTGCTTTATGATATAAATATCAAATATGGTGTGCTTGATAGCAGATTCATCACAAATTATAAATTTCCGTTCGAAACTCACCAGGTTCAATCATTAATATCCTCACGAAAACATAGCTGCGTTTTCATACAAATACACCTAAGCTTTTTCGTTGCCTCGTCAATTATATTTTTCTGTTAAAGTTTAAAACCCTCGCCTTTAGGCGGATAGCATTTTGCTGATAGGTGTTTTATGGTGCTTGGGGTGGAGTATCGGTAGAAAACAGCCATACAAAGTACAAAATAGAATATCATCTGGTTTGGGTGGCGAAGTACCTGTTCCATTCCAAGAAAATGTTGCTTTGTGAATAAGGGAAATCGCCCAACAAACTTGTGAGAAGTTCGAAATTCTCATTTTGCGTGGTGTGGTCAGTCAGAATCATATTCACATTCTGTGTTCGGTAACCCCCAATATTTCCCCGGCTGAAATAATGCTCAGTGTCAAGGGTCGAGTGTCTCGGAAAATTTTTGAAGAGTTTCCACATTTGAAAAGGCTGTGTCCCCTTTAAATGTTGTTGAAATTCAATAAATGATTTTGGCTCATATTGCGTTTCTGGGTCTTATTTTCGGCTATAGCTTTAACTGCTTGAATTTAATGATAATTCACCAACACCTTAAGTCCTTGAAGACCCGGATAAATTTAAAATAATTTCATATAGTTATGGACAAATTGAATATATACAACCCTGAAGCACAACAAGAGCCATGATTTTTATCTTTTGGATATACTCCAAGAAGGAGGAAATCATGAAAGATACAGATTTTTTACAGTTATTGCATCAAATCACCAAAATGGATCATCGTCAACGGAGTAGCTTGCTGAATGCCCTTACCCATCTCTCCGATAATAGTCAGGTTATCGAATGTATTGAATCACATTTTGACGCAGACTGTAAATGTCCTTTCTGTAGTTTTGCCCATTATTACAGACAAGGATCTGCCAACGGATTACAACGTTATCGGTGCATAAGGGTGCTTTCCACCTCTAAAATGTCAATGCCTATCACAGCCGATTTAAAGGATAGCTGCACCGATTCTACGGTGCTGCTAAGAAATATTTACAACATTATCTTGGCTGGCGGCGTTCACTTGAGCAGCACCCAGGTATATTACCAGAGTCTTTGCTGAGTATTTCATTAGAGCAATTTCAACTATTAAAGGGAACATAGCCTTTGAAAAAGCGATATTGGAGGAAACATTTTTGCATAACCTTTGGAGAAATGACAAAAATATGATCCAAGAGTATTTTGAGCATCATTTTGATATAAGGTAGCTCCTTAAACCGCCAACAAACGGCCTGGCTGAATTTTCAATGCAAATTTTTATTGTCTTTAAAAGGCATTGCGTGTCACTGGTTTTAGGGACAAGTTCCGTTTTGACAGGGTGACCACTATAATATTTATTCCCCAAAACACGATTCCTACCAATTCGATTTTTCAGAGACTGAGCATTGATGGTATTTATGTAGCGAGTTTTTTTTGTTGCGTGTTCTACCCCGCCCGATCCAGCCGAACCCCGCCGGACCCCGCCATATTTTGAAAAAATACTACCCCGCCATCGTCCATCCGATCATAGATCTAAGGAGGTATCAGGTCTATGAAAAAACAAATCCGACAACGCAGGTGTAAAAACTGCCAAAATTTATTCAAACCAGATCCCCGGCATTTGAAGCGGCAAAGATTTTGTGACAAACCCGAATGTAAAATTGCCAGTAAAAAACACAGCCAGCAAAAATGGCTGAATAAGCCAAATAATCAGGATTATTTCTCAGGGCCGGAGAATGTGGCCCGTGTTCAGGAGTGGCGCCAAAGTAATCCTGGTTACTGGAAGCGAAAAAAGCTCCCGGAAACCCCATCCTTAACTGAAGATACGTTACAAGAGATGAAAACCGGCAAAAGCATTGCTGCTAAAGGATTTTCGATAGATTTAATTCAAATACCGTTACAAGATTTAATATTGGCCAAAACCCTTGTCTTTATTGGGGTTGACACTCTTCTTAACAAAAGTGCGTTACAAGAGATTATTGATGCCACGGACCTGGAAACGATAGAATTGACGCCAGATATTCTGAAAGAACTGACCAAAAAGAAGAGGTGTCAACATGGGCAAGTTATTTTCTTCAAAGGAGCTTTATAAATTACGAAATTCAATCCCCATTCATGTGTTGATCGAAACACAACTGGGTATTCCTGCCAAAATCAGTGAAGGGGTATTCCGTTTTCTGTGCCCCTTGTGCAACGAGTTTCAGACCGCAGTGAATCCCAGAACGAACTTGAGCCGGTGCTTTCGATGCGAAAAGAATTTTAACACCATCGATATGGTAATGATCTGCCGCAACACCGATTTTGTCAGCAGCGTAAAATATCTGCAGACTATTTTAAACCCAAGGGAATCCGGTCATGGCACCTGATCATATATTGCCAGAAATCTGTCAGCGGTATTTGGACTATTATAGTCATCAAGTCCGTGCTCAGGGAAGTGTTAGAGGAATGCAACGGATACTGACAGGTCTGGATATCTATTTACAAAAATCAGGCGTTCCCCTGAATGAGATATCCATCCAGAAGGTTGATCAATTTTTAGCCCTGTACAATACCAATTATTCCATAGGGACCGCTAAGTCGAACCGGTCATATCTGAGGCAGTTTTTGAGATATCTTTATCTGAACCAATATATCAAAAAAGATCTCGCCCCTTTGATAGTAAGCCCTCCGGAGTTCGGACAATTAAAACCACCCAAATTTTTACGCTCCCATGAAGTTCAAAAGCTGTTTGACAGCCTGGATCTATCAACAGCAAAAAACCTTCGCACCAATGCCACTATGCACCTGGCGTATTATCTGGGATTGAGACCCCAAGAAATTAGTTCGCTAACCTTGGATGACATCTCATTTAGACAGAAAGAGATTTTTATCCGTTCAAGAAAAAATTGTAGTCCTGCCCATTTCCCCCTTCCCGACAACATAATCAAAGCTATCACTGCTTATATTGTAGGCGGGAGGCCTGAAACTCAATCCCGAGTTCTATTTTTACAATTGATACCACCTTATAAACCGGTCAACAGATGCGATATCCCCCGATATATAAAAAAATGCATGACGGAAAACAATCTTGAATCGAGCACATACTGGCTGCGGCATTCATTTGCCCAGAATATGTTGGAGTCCGGCATGTCCATCTATGAAATCAAAGAAATGATGGGTCATAAAAGCATCGATTCTACCAAAAAATATCTGAGCATTCATATCGGCCTGATGCGGGAGGTTATCCTTGATGAAACGTTTTAAAAGCTTTTTGGCTGAACAAATGGAGGATTTTATCATATATCGTTTTCAACTGGGGTACTCAAACACCTCAATGATATACTGCCTTAAGATGCTTGATCGATATGTATCTGAAAAACAAGTGACTTTGGCTTCCTTTGATCCGCTGTTTTTTATCCGGTTCAGAGCAGATCTTGATCTTGAACCCCGGTCCATAAATATGATTTTTAGAATGATCAAGATATTTTTTAATTATCTTTTACGCAAAGATTTGGTCCTTGAGAATTCGTTACAGGAAATCACTGAGCTACAGGAAAATCACGTTATTCCTTTTATATTTTCTCCGGAAGAAACAGACCTTTTCCTCAAAGCTGCAGTCAAGTCGATGCGGATAAGCCAGAGATTCTATGTGTCAGATTTCAGTGCTTATATTGCCTTTTTGTTGATGGCCCGGTGCGGACTTAGAACATCGGAGACACTCAATTTATTAAAAACCCATTACAGGCCCAAAGAAAGAACAATCTATATTGAAAAGACAAAATTTAGAAAAGATCGATTGATCCCTATACCCACAGCTGTAGCCCATGAAATCAACAACCTGCTAAAAGTCCGCCGGTTATTCCCTGATGAGGATGACAGTCCTTTTTTGCTGGTAAAGGTAAAAGGGAAAAAACTGGTACGTATGTTTATAAATCGCAGATTTAAACAGGCTCTCACAGACATTAATCTTGATCACTCCCGGAAAATAATCGGTACGACCAACTTCAGCCAGCCTTCACATCATTCCCTGCGGCATTCGTTTGCTGTGAACACGCTGAAAAGGATAAAACAGCAAGGAAAATCCTGTCAAAATGCCCTGCCTGTACTGGCTGCGTACATGGGGCACAGCAAATACAAATACACAACCTATTATTTAAAGGTACTGGATGCTGAGCACCGTCGGCAACTGTTTGATTTTGCGAGATCAAAAAGCGAGGGTACATGAGATTGACAAGTTGCCTGCACCAGTATTTTTATGAATACTTGCCCTCAATAAAAGGGACGAGCAAACAAAGTGTTCAAGCCTACCGGCAGAGCCTGTCTTTATTCCTGCATTTTTTGGCGAATCATCACTCAATAAAAATCAAGTCATTGAAAATAGAACACTTAACGGTGGATGCAGTGCTTGCCTTTCTCCAGCATCTGGAAAAAAACCGGAAAAATAGCGTGCAGACTCGAAATCAACGCCTGGCCGCGATCAAGTCTTTGGCCAAGATGATCCGCTTCATGCATCCGGACAAAAAACGAATCGCCGAAGGCCTGCTGAACATCCCGCAGAAAAAAGCTCAAAAAAAGGTGATGGGATTTTTATATCCTGAAGAAATCATGAAAGTCTTCAGTGCCGTGGATCTGAAAAAGAAAGAAGGCATGAGGGATTTTACCATTCTACATTTGCTTTATGACTCCGGTGCCCGGGCCAGTGAGATTGCCACCTTAGAATTTGATTATTTTGATCCTGCAAACGAAACCATTGCGGTCCTGGGAAAGGGAAACCGGTACCGGTTGATTAATCTATGCTCCAGAACCGCCTCGTTGATCTCGGATTATATCGCCAATCACAGGGTAGATCCCATCCCGTTATTTGCCCATAGGCTGTTTATCAATCAACGGAAGCGGGAAATGACCCGGCACGGAATTAATAAAATTTGCAGAAAATATTTGACCTTGGCATTGCCGGAAAAAAGGCTGAAAGGACTGAGTCCGGCGCACTGCTTCAGGCATTCGTGTGCGGTCAATATGGTCACATCAGGTGCTCCGGTATCGGATATCAAAAATCGTCTTGGTCATCAAAGTATTGAATCAACAATGACCTATCTGCAGCTGGATCTGTCAAAAAAACGGGAAATCCAAAATATGCTCATGGAATACATGCAATCGAAAATAACTCATGATAAAAAAATTGATGAGTTAATCGACTGGGAAAATAACGCTGAAATCCTTGCCTGGCTTGACAGTTTATAAACCACTGAAGCAGCTTTTGCTAGCCTTGGAGGGGTATGTAGTAAAACAATAAATTATGTTGCCACTGATTTTTAAAATTTTTAAAATGGGCTTTAACGTGTTGAATTCTAAAACAATATTGATTTGCACAACAGGTAATAAAAATTTCTATTAAATTTAGTAAGTTAGCCAAACTCGCAACATAATGGTATTTAACCGGACCGGCAAGATTTTGAATAAAGCGATAAATTCCTCAAAAAAATCATAGGTTTGAACAAGACGTCAGTGAACCCTATAACTCGTAGGGCTCGCTTTTTTCATAACAAATTTTGACCGGCCAAAAAGATTTCCAAAAGAGCAGACTACCTCCAAGACAAGAACCATTTTCCAGGTGAAAATCACCCCGGACTTTCCCTGTACTTCCACACTTTCTAAATCACCAAACCGGCGAGCAATATTATGTGTATCCCGGAGTTTCCGATTCTTACCAATTCAAATTTTTTAGTAGACCGCAATAATGGTGTGAGTTTTCATGAATGCCTCCCCCAAAAAAGGGTTCAATAACAGAAGTAGGGTTGGTGGCTTTTATCATGCAGACACCTCAAATATAAGACTGATATTCCAGAATTTTTGCCGTTAAACGATAGGACAAGAAATCACTACCAGACCTTAATTCATTCAAAATCAATTTAGCCTGTTTCAGATATTTTTTTTTTTTTTCAGAAGACCAATGGGAAGGAGGGGGCTGTAGATTGGTGATCCTTTCAGCAAGTTTGACCATCCAGATTTCTTTGGAATGGAGTTTGATCCTTTTCAGGCTGTCTTCTATTTGATGCTGTTTTTCAATAGCCCCGTCTTTGGTAAGAGCCAATACTCCCTCTGCAACATGCCGTCCGAATTCTGATTTTAATTCGTCATAAGTGGCATCTGTATCTTCAATGGTATCATGGAGAATTGCAACTTGAACGACTAGGTTCCCATCCCTATCTGTTTCATGGCTTAGAGCAGCCATAACTTCCATACTGACCATGCTCAGATGGGCAAGATAAGACCAATCTGTTCCAGGAACTTTTTGTCCGATATGCTTCTCAGCAGCAAATCTGTAGGCCTTGATATATGCCTCTTGTGCCCAGT
The DNA here is from genome assembly GCF_004319545.1 of Desulfobacter hydrogenophilus. Classification (NCBI taxonomy): domain Bacteria; kingdom Pseudomonadati; phylum Thermodesulfobacteriota; class Desulfobacteria; order Desulfobacterales; family Desulfobacteraceae; genus Desulfobacter; species Desulfobacter hydrogenophilus. The sequence goes on from NZ_CP036313.1 coordinate 4,230,328, forward strand.
TGTTGTTTAATTCACGCATAAAAATTTAATTCTTCACAATATTGGTCGTATGGTATTTTAACGGCGATGATTATTAATCCATCTCATCGCTCGGATCATAGATTTGCAGTTTGAAATTGAATCCTTCGAAGGGCATCAACATCCTGCCGAATTCTTCCCAGGGGATCTTTTTTCCGTCAACGACAATCAATGGGGTTTCAATAGAATCGTCCGAATCCATATCCGCTTCAATCCTACCCCTTACGACATCTTCGCCACCATCGCCGGTCTGGACATGCCATCTACCAGTTTCAGTATCTTTATACATATGCTTGGTATTTAACGTGTTGACCATTCGTTCATAAAGGCTTGCGAACAAACTGAACAGGCTGTCTTCATAATCACCGATCATACTGAATTCATATGCACAGACATCATCCTGGGTGTCTTCATGCGTTTTTAGCACAAGTTGATCTCCCATCAACTGGACGGTGAACTCGAATTTATGTTCATTGCCATCCATATCCTTTAATAAGATGGGCTGGAGTTCAATGTGGTCATAATCAATCCCGACGGATTCAGCCATGTCCTTGTTATAGCAATGCAGGCATACTTTGGTATAACCATCTTCGGATTGCATCATTATGGAATTATAATTTTTTACTTCAGCGCCACAGTATGTGCACTTATCGCCTGCCATTTTAAGAAAATCCTTTATTGTCCCTCATTAATTTTGTCCCTTAATTTACCGGAACACTTAAAAACAACGACTTTCCTTCCATCCAGGATCATCTCTTCGCTGGTGGCCGGATTCCGTCCTTTCCTTGGGGCTTTCTTATTCACTTGGAATTTACCGAAGCCGCTTATCATGATGTCTTCTTCAGCCGCCAAGGTGGATTTCATTATCTCAAGGAGTTCTTCTATTATGTCTTTTGCTTGAAAGGGTTTCAGGTCAAGCTTTTCTGCAACTGATTCAACAATGTTTTGTTTGGTAAGCGCCAAGGGAATTTGCTCCTCTGTTTATTATGCCTGGTATTTTGCTAAAATCAAAGCTGATGTTTAAAATTTAGGATGAGTATTGTCAAGTTTGTTGTTACAGAATAAGAAGTTACAGCCAGGGGAGGGTTTTTCTAAAAACAATCACCTCGACAGTAAATCGTTTGCATTACCGCACAAATCACAGTTGGGCGGCCCTTTGAGGCATAGGCAGAAAGCCTTTCACGGGCAGCAAGTGTGCTGAAAAGGTGAATATGGCATATCGCTATATACAGAGGGATATGTATAATTTGGTTCCTGCTATCGGCCAGGTCAATGCGCTACGGTCAAATTACAGTTATGCCATGATTCCTACCGCTGGAAATGATAAATTTACATTCCATAATCTTCACCATAAAACCGCTGAAAATTTTTATTAAATTTTATCCAGTTGTAATTATGTCGTTTTTGTTCACGGATGTAAATTTTCCAAGCTTCTCTTTCTTTGGCGGATTTGAGTTTTTTTACCGGTTCAAATTTATACGAATTTTCAATTGTATAACCGCCTTGGGACGACTCAAATTTTCCTAAAATTTTCAAATTTCCGGGCTGTTTTGTCTCTCTTTCATTGTTCATATCTCTTCTTTTGGGGCGGTCAAGGATAATGCCGTTTTTGACAATTCGCATTCCGGTTTTAGAAAAAGGGATACTTGAATTTTTTTTTGTCTTTCCGCCTATATCCGTTAAAACATAACCTGCTCCCCGTGGCCTTACTTCAAGACCGACCTTGGCCAGTTCTCTATGAAAGTCTTGCCAGGTATCAGATTTAATTGCCGCCTGGGCGATAAACTCTTTTGATTCTAAAATAAAGGTCTCAAAGGATTTTAGCCCGGTTTTAGTTTCAAAATCTTTGGCTTTGGAGTTTTCCCGTTTGGGCTCCCGTTGAAAAAATTCTTTTACCTCATGATCCCCGGCTGATTTTTCATAAAAACCAAACCGGTCTTGAAGCTTTTTCTTGGACAAATTTTTATCAAAATCGCTTAATTTTATATGATGACCATCTTTTTGTTTGTGGCCGATTGCAGCCAGAATACAGCCGTTCCCACGCATTTGCACAGTTAGGCCGTAAACGGCAAGTTCTTTGTGCAAGGACTGCCAATCCTTGGCATTGTCAAAGGCCTGCTTAATATCTGCTTGCCGCAGCTTCACGTAATCGCTAAATTGCTGTTCAACACCGATATCAACCTTAAGCTTATATTTTTCCTCCAGGAGCCGGCACGTTTTATCTCGTTTATAATAATCATAGAAAGGATCATGCCGAGTGTATTTTTCCTTATGAATCATATTGTAAGCAACGTGCATATGAGGATTGTCAGTGTTGATATGTATTCCGCAGAGCCGTTGATGGTCTTCAAAACCTAACGCTGCAGCAAATTCTTTTTCAATGTTTTTAAAATCCTCCAGGGAAAGTTTTTTGAAATCTTCGGGATGAAAACTGACTACCATATGATAAGTTTTTTCTTTTTTTGTCCGGGTATTCATTGCCTGGGTTGCTTTAATTTCATCAATGGCCAGATCATAATCCTGCCCCGCATAACAGCCGGCTGTCCATTTTGCAAAGAGCTTTTCTCTTTCATGACCGGCGCCTATATACAGCCCTAAACGCTTTATCTTGTCGTTTTGCGGTTCGCAATGGATTCGTTTTGATATCATGGCATTAAACTGTGATGATGGTACTATGGTCCAAAGACATCAAAAATGTCGGTGTTGCCTGAATATATGGAAGGAAACAGGGCTGCAACCTTACACCATATCCCGAATTTTAGAAATGACCGGCCTAAGCTGCCGCTGCCTGTCTTCAATGTCATGCAACACCTTTCTTATTTCTGAAGGAGGCACTTTTTTAAACCCCTGGGCAAGATAGTATTTAAACAGCCCTCCAAGCCTGCCAAGGTCAGCGTTCACTTTAAGCGCAGATAAAAAAGCTTCTTGATCAAGCCTTGATTCAATCCGCTGGCCATTTAGAATCCGGCGGATATATTCAGAGACAGAAAAACCCGTCTGTTTGGCAAGAAGCTTGATTTGGCAGTATTCTTTTTTCGTTACATAAGCTTTGAGGATGATTTCCCGCTTATCTTTTTTCATGTAAAACCCCTGCGTTTTTTTATATGAAACACCATCAAGAACAACGGTGTTTGCCTGCACCATTATTCCTGATGGTGTTACCTTGTTAATTGGCCCATTCCCAACGGTTTTGTGATATTGCCTCCGTTATCTGAGCTTGTTCGTTTCGTGACTTTGCATAAATCACATAATATTCGTTGCCGTCGTCATCTTGGACCTTTCGGCCTATATTGGAACCGATATAGACTGGTTGTGATTGTGAATATTGTGAGTAGGCGGTGTATTGATTACTGTTCATGGCGGCATAATACTTTAAACAATATGCCGGTAATTCAGGATCAACTGCCATTACCGTATAACCAGAAGAGTGGTTGGAAATAGAACTAAAATTACGTCCCGTTGAAATGACCACTTTGACAAGATTTTTATTTAACTGTTCAACAGTGCAGGAAGAACAATTGTAATCAACGAGGACGTTGATCAAGCTGGACATCCCATCTGCATTTGAATCAGGACATTTTTTCAAAAAAGATTTCCGGGCGTCCCTGGTGTCGGATAATTTCTTTTTTTTGATGCTGAAAAAATAATTTAAAGCAGGGTCACATTCGTCCGGCCTGTCGCCCGAAGACAAGCATAAAATAGATTCGCAAGCCAATTTCTGTTCATTTGTTAATTCATCATCTCCCCATGAGAGAGGCGTTTCTCCTAAAAAAACTATCCAAAAAAGAAAAATCGTAATTGTTGCTGAAAACTTTTTCATTTTAAAATCCTTAGTTTTTGTGTTTCCGATTGAAATCCATAATCGTTTCCTATTTCGGCGATATCCTCAATTTTTCGGCCTTCTTTGGTCCGTTTGATAAAAATCACCAGATCAACCGCCTCTTGGATTAAATCATCCATGGGATTCGGCACAACTTCGGCAATCAGCTGCTGCAGCCGGACCAGTCCTCCGGCACAGGAATTTGCATGAACGGTGCACACGCCTCCCGGGTGACCGGTATTCCACGCCTTTAACAGGTCAAGGGCTTCACCGCCCCTTACTTCACCAACAACGATTCTGTCCGGCCGAAGCCTCATGGTGGCTTTGAGAAGATGCTGCATATTGGTGTTCCGGTTTGTACGCAGCATCACCTTATTTTTTGACAGGCACTGTAGTTCGCTGGTGTCTTCAATAATGACAAGCCGCTCATCACCGGCAATATTTGCCAATTCTGCGAGAATCGCATTTGTCAGGGTTGTCTTGCCGGAACCCGTTCCGCCCACCACCAGGATGTTTTTTTTGTTTGCAATGGCATCACAGATGATTTGTTGCTGATCCGATGACATGATTCCCGACCGCACGTAATTATCCAGGGTAAAGATATTGATCGCCTTTTTGCGGATTGTGAACGTGGGATTGGCCACAACCGGAGGAAACAACCCTTCAAACCGGCTGCCGTCCAGGGGCAGCTCGCCTTCAACAACGGGAGAATCCTTTGTAACGACCGCGCCCAGCATGGACGCAACCTGGCTCAGTATTCCGGAGGCAGAAGATGCAGGAATGGCGGACACTTCCACCATGCCTTTATCAAACGTATCGAGCCATAATTTGCCGTCAGGGTTGAGCATGACTTCAATCACGTTATCATCATCCAGGGCCTGGGTAACAATGGGGCCTAAATTATGTTTCAAACTGTCCAATACAACGCTCATTTTCATTCCTTTCTGATACTTTTTTAAAAAACAAAGAGAGGGGTGATCGTATCCATTATTGAAGATTGAGGTACAAACCCGAGATACCGGCTATCCAACGAGTATTTGGTGTCGCCGATTACAACGAATTGCGCAGAAGGCACGATGCCTGTTTTCGGGGAAAAGGGCGTAATCACCCGGCCTTTGCTGTCTGTATCCGAGGCAGGGGGTAATCGGTATGCCTGCCCTGGTAAAGCAGCCACACGTTTCATTAAAGGTGTATTTTTAACGTACTTGGATACAAGAGGTTGTTGTGCAGCCGTGGGATGAAAAACAACAAAGGAACCTTTGGCAATTGCCCGGGAGGTTTTTAAATATATACCTCGGGGCAGGCTGGCAGAACGATTGATATAACAGTATTGAGATACAAAAAAACAGACCGCAAAAAAGAGACTGCAGAGCAGCAAAATTTTATATTTCATTTTTCGAGACCTCTTGCGCTATGTGATCGGGCGGCGGGATTTTAACCCGCTTTTGAAAGACAGGATCTAAAAAATAGAGTATCTGCTGACCGTATACCGTGTTGTACCCGGCAACGAATATAAGCATATCACCAGGGGTTTTGATTCCCCCTTTTTCGTCTTTGACCGGGCCTTTCAACCGCATGCATTCATCCGGTGTGAGCAATGGTCTTGCAACTTCGCTGACCGATACAGAGGCATTTCCCATGCCGCCTAATCGTTTGCCGGAAACACTGGTCTTTTTGTCCACAACAGTGGTTTTCCCGGTCATATCCGACAACAGTTTTGCGGTTTCTATCTTGTTGGGTGCATATGCAATCCTGACATGGCAGTTCGATGTAATTGATTCATCCCTAGTATAGGCCTCCTGCAGCTGGGATAAATCCTGGACAATGATATAAGCCTTCACGCCGTAACCGGCCATAAACGCCAGGGCCTTTTGCATGATTTCCAACTTGCCCAGGCTGGTGAATTCGTCCAGCATGAGCAACAGCCTGTGTTTATAACTCACTACGGCCTGCCCGTTTTCAAACTCCATTTTCTGGGTGAATTTTCTTAACGCCAGATTGAAAAACACGCGCAGCAGAGGCCTTAACCTGTCCAGGTTGGCAGGGGATACAACCAGGTATAAATCAACAGGAGTTTCAGAATTCATGATATCTGAAATGAAAAAATCAGACTCAGAGGTGTTTTTTGCGACAATGGGATCACGATACAAAGAAAGGTTTGTAACAGCGGTGGATACGACCCCGGATAACTCTCGGTCAGCTTTGATCACAGCTTCACCGGCATAACTGTCAATGGTTGATTGTATGTTGTCTGCCAGATCCGTATCCATATCCGGATACCTGTTTTTTAAAATTTGTGCGTGTTCCTTGTCTATCATGGCATAGAGCAGGTTTTTCACATCCCCCTCATTGTCGCTTTTTGTAATTTCGGCCACGACATCTGCAAGGGTTGCACCCTGCTTTGATACAATGACATGCAAAATTAACCCGGTCAGCAAGGCATACCCGGCCTGGGTAAAATAATCTTTCATGCCCTTACCATCCGGATCACAGATCATTTGTGCAATATTCTGGGCATCCGCAATGGCGTGATTGGTATTAATCCGCACTTCAGCCAAAGGATTCCATTTAGCAAAAGAGAATGTTTCATCGGCAGGATCAAACTTAAGAAGTTTATGATGTAATTCTTTGGATCTATAGCCTGATGTCAATGCGTAATTTTCACCTTTGATGTCCAGGGTTACGCTTGAGCCCGGCCAGGCAAGTAGAGATGGGATAACCAGGCCCACACCTTTACCGGATCGGGTTGGCGCAAATGCTAGAATATGCTCCGGACCGTTATGGATCAGGTATTTGGTTCCCCTGGTCAATGGAAAGCCGCCGACATATACACCTTCTTTGGCATCAAGTCCCATAGCGGCCAACTCTTTTTTCTTTGCCCAGGTTGCGGTGCCGTGCAGATTTAAATTGCCTTTCGGCTTTTTCCTGAGAAGCAGGAAAAAGCCGAAGGCCGTGCTGAGGACAAAAGTACCGAAGATCAAGTCAACCCGGTTACCCACCGGGGTATCTATTATGTATTTGTTCCATTCAAACACCTTCCAGGGAAGGTAATACGTATCAAACGCCGGTCGGCCCAGGTCAGGATGGTATCGTAATGCCTTGGCTACGGTTTGCGTGGCGTAACTCATAAATGCAAAGGCCCACAACAAAAAACAAACCGGGAAAAGAAGCGGATACCTGCTTTTTTTTGCCTTGGCCTGCTTAAGGCCGTATTCTTGTTTTTTCATCGTTCAAGCCCTACGCCTTTATCTTTGGAAAGATATTTGATTTGGGATTTCAACTGACTTTGAACTCGACTCTTACCCATCTTGCACTTGGCCAGGTCATTGAAATCCGTGTACCCAAGCTTTTTTGATTCATCCGTAAATTTGGGGATAATGACTTTAGCACCAACGGCCTTGGCGGCTTTTTCGGCTTTTTTCACACCCACATTGTTTTTTTTGGCGTGGTCATTATCAGCACAAATGAACAACTCAGCCGAGGGCATCAATTCCCGGATTTGTTTGGCCACATTTTCAAGGTTATTTGCATCAAAACAGACCACCGCTGGAAGGTGGCTCACATCATTAAGGGTCTTTCCCGTTGCAAATCCTTCAGCCAGCAGTATGGGTTTTTGTTCGTCGAGTTCGCCTATGGTATAAGCGTTCCCAGATTTTTTCCCGCCGGTCAGAAATTGCTTTTGCCCATCCTCGCCGATGAACTGCAGGGATTCGATTTTGTTGGTTTTAAGATTTTTGGCAGGGACAATCAGCCGGTTGTTTTTATCAACCCGGTATCCTTTGTCGCCATTGATCTTTTTATCTGTAAGGTATGGGTGGGACGTGGTTTTTTCGGCATTAATGTAAATGCCGAACGCTTTTTTAGCTGCTGCGGCGTGATCCTGGTCCCGCTCGGCTGCCCGTGCTTGTTTATTTCCTGATGTAATGACTGTTTTACCGAGTTCTCCTTCATATTTGAAATTGGCTTTTTCCCCGGTTTTATGATTTTGAATGAACCCCGCAGGCCTGCCGTCGGGATAAAGCGTATATGCCCCGGATTTTTTACCGCCCTTATCTCCTTCAACCGCTACACGGTGCAGCTTGCCGTCCGCCTGGGGGCTGTCAATTTTCAGGCCAAGTCTGGAAGCCTGATCCTGGAATTGAGCAGTTACTTTGTTCATGTCAAGACTATCCTGGGCAGGTTCGAGCCATTTTTTAAAAGGGGCCTGGTCAATTTCAGATTCAACAAACCAGGATTTTTCCTGTTTATCCCATTTTGCACCCAGGGCCTTGGCTTCATCTTTCTCTGAATACGGCACGTTGATATACATCCTGGATAATGCCGGATCTCTTTTTTCGATTTGCGAATTTTTGGATAGTTTCGGGGCAGGGGAGGGCACCTGGGGAGATGGAACAGATTTGGACTTTTTTTCAAGGGAAGGGGCGATATTCTTCAGATAGGTTACTATTTCACGCTGGGAATCATCCAGTTCCTTGTTAAAAGCTGATAACGGATCACTTTTATAGTGCTCGGGCATTAAATCATCAAACAAATCGGGATTGCCCATGGCCACAGTTATTTTTTCCGTATACGAAAACAAATCTTTGTGATCAATACGGTATTTATCGGCTTTCGCCTGTAATCGTTCCGCTTCTTTTTGTGTTGCTTTACCTTTCTCTAAATCAGGCCCCATCAGGTATTCAACGATTTTTTCAGCGTCTTTCATTGCAAACCCGAGTTCTTTTGCCCGATCTTCCGGCTTTATGGCTTTCAGCCAGGACGAAACATACGCTTTATTGCTCTCTTTGGATTCGGCAGAATAGCCAATGCCAATTTGAGAACACACCAGCCAGCTTGATATTTCCGCCCTTAATTCTTCCTTGGCCCTGGAATCCTTATCCGCATAGTCAACGCCCCTGTCCAGCATTGATTTATGGGCTGTAGCATGGGACAGTTCATGAAATATTGTGGAATAATATTTTGACTTATCGTCAAATTGTGACTTGTCCGGCGTTTCAATGGAATGGGTTAAAAAATTATAAAACGCCTTATCAAGCTGACTCCCTGTGATTTCCACATTGGCAGATGCTATCAGCTTTTCTGCTTTATCTTCCGGCTTCCAGGCAGGCTCCGGGTGCCTGTATGGTTCCACTCCTTCAATCTGGGTGGCATTAAAAACAGAAAAAGTTTTGAAAATAGGTTTATTGACCTTAGTTATTTTCTCTTCACCGTTTTCATCTAGGATGGGCTTTCCTTTATCATCAAGCTCTTTTTCCAATCTGGCAGGCGAGTAAAAAAATCCTTTGGAGGCTTTTTGCCCTTTTTTGACAAAACAATTCATATCTTTCGCCTGGTTGAACGTCATCCACCTGGGGTCATTGTAGCCGCTCATTGCCAGGTTAATCAGGTTTACACCTTTATAATTCTGGTCCGTGGTTAAATTTTTAGGCAATTCTAACAACAGACCTTCTTCCCACGGTTTCTGCCAGGGCGCATCGCCTTTTTCAATGGCCTCTAAAACCCTTTTGGAAAAATCATTGAGCTGGTCTTGATATTTACTCATAATTCAACCCCTCATTCTCTAACTGTACTTTTTGCATTCTGGCTAATTCTTCAGCAGAAATTTTGATAAGGCCAAAGGATTCTTCCGCATATTCGGCAACATCCCCCGGGATATCGTCAGAATCAAAATCAAGGGTATCCAGTTGTCTTTTCAGCCAGGCGATGTACTCATCAACGGTCATGTTGCGTTTCATTGCAAAGTATTCAAAATCCATTATTATTCTCCTTCTTTTCTGTGAACTGGGGCTTGCCGTTATCGTCAAAATACGTTTGTTTACATTTGGGAAAGCCGGAGCATCCCCACCAATAATTATTCTTGCCTCCTTTTCCTTTTTTCTTTGATTCCCGTTTCACAAGCGGTTTGCCGCAGGCCCGGCACTTGTGTTCTGATAATTCTATTTTTTTCTTTGGTGTTAAATCCGGCTTGCCGTTTTTATCATTGAGGAATACAGGCTTGGCATGTCCATCCTGGTTGAAGCATGCCCAATACCACGCCCCTTTTTTGCTTTTTTGCCTGTGTAACGGCCGGTCGCATTCCGGGCAAAGATGGGTTCCCGGTAAAGGGTCTAATTGAAGATCAAATATTGCTTTGACAAGTTCCGGGACCTGGGTGGTTTGATCCGTCATAAATGCGGACAGGCTTTCGTTACCGTCAACGATGCCAGAAAGCCTTGATTCCCATTGTGCCGTTGTCACGGGATCAGTGAGTACTTCAGGGGCCATTTTGACCAGCTGCCGGCCAAGATCAGTGGAAATGATCTTCTTTTTCTGGAGTTCTATCAGCTGCCGGGCTTTTAATGTTTCGATGATCCCGGCCCTGGTCGCTTCAGTTCCGATGCCTTCATTTTCTTTTAAAGTCTTTTTGGCTTCGGTATCTTCGATAAACCTGTGGATATTTGCCATAGCCTCAATGAGGGTGCCTTCGGTGAATCTTGCGGGTGGTTTGGTTTTTTGGGATTTAATATCAACCTGGCCTGCGGTTATACCGTCGTTCTGGTGAACCTCTGGCAAAATTTGATCTTCTGCGGTTTCATCCTCTTGTTCCCTGATGAAGGCTGTCCAGCCAGAATTTAGTATATTTCTGCCCGTTGATTTCCAGACAGTATGATTGATCCCGGTCAGAATTTTCTGCGCTTCATATTCCATGGCTGCATAAAACTGAATACAAAAGATTTGGGCAATCATACGGTACAGGGCAGATTCATCAGCTGACAGGTTAGAAGGCGTTTCACCCGTAGGGATAATGGCATGATGGGCAGTTACTTTTTTCGTATTGTATGCAGCGCTTTTGATAGAACAATCCGTATTCCCGGCAATTTGTTCAAATCCGGAAACGTTTGCCAGGGCTGCAAGCACACTGTCTGCTTCATCAAATTGCTCTTCCGGCAGGTACCGGCAATCTGAGCGGGGATATGTTGTCAGCTTTTTTTCATAAAGTGCCTGGGCCACATCAAGCACTTGTTTTGCTCCCATACCGAGTTTTGAAGATGCAGCTTTTTGTAAAGAGGACAGGCAATGGGGTAACGGCGGATTCTTTTTCTTTTTTTCTTTGTAGGCTTCAAGAATTTTACCCGCCTGGCTGCTTACCTCTTTTTTGAGCCGATAGGCTTCATCAGGATTGATTAAACGGCCCTGGTCATCCAGCCCTTTTTGTGTGTCAAGGGGTTGAAACGTACCGGTGAAAGAACCTGCTTCATGAATAATTTCAACATGCAGGGTGAAATACGGATGAGGTTTGAAGTTTTCAATAGCCAGGTCCCGGTTGACCACCAGGGCAAGGGTAGGGGTCTGGACCCGGCCAAGGGATAGCACGCCCTGGCTGCCGGCATCGCGACCTTTGAGGGTCATGGCCCGGGTGCAGTTCATGCCTACCAGCCAGTCTGCCTGGGCTCTGGCCCTGGCGGCATCACGCAGGCCGGTATAGTCACTATTGTCGGTCATGGAGGTCAGGGCTTTTTTAACTGATTTATCATCCAGGGCCGCAAGCCAGATACGTTCACAAAAACCGGCATAGTCGTGGTATTCCAACACTTCATCAACAAGAAGCTGCCCTTCTCTGTCCGGGTCCCCTGCATTGACGACCATTTCAGCATCCCGTAGCAGCTTACCTATGATCTTCATTTGTACGACAGCATCTTTTCTGACCGAGGCGTTAAAGGTGCCCGGTAAAATGGGCAGTTCCTCTTTTCTCCAAACCTTGTACTTTTCGTCGTATGCTTCGGGCTGGTCCATTTCCAACAGGTGGCCGAAGCACCAAGTAACGACATCTTGGCCGCATTCTATATAACCGTTCCTTTTTTCCACATTCCCCAGGCCTGCAGCAATGGCCCGGCCAAGAGATGGTTTTTCTGCTATGAAAAGTCTCATGATTTCTTTCTCCTTAATTGTTTCTTGTGAGTTTTAATTTTCATTTCAGCCTCTGCCCGCCCTTCAAGAAACCCGGCATACCAGCTTACAACCTCTGTGTTTTCCGGTTGGGACTCCTGTTTCCGGAGCCCCTCCTCATAGCCTTCTTGCCAGGATTTTTTATCAATTTTCATAATTTGCCTTCATACGGCTCGCTGAACTCTAAATCTTTAACCGCTATGATGTTCAGGCGATAACCAGGCCGGATGGTTAAGGTGGGGGACATATTCATATGTTTTTCAAGCAGGGCCATGGTTGTTTGCCCCATCTGATCGGCCAAGGCCGTTCCCATGGATTCATTGAGCGTTGTTGTTTCGTCACTGTTATCGCTGTCCAAGGTGTTCATGGCATAAGCAGTGCCGCCGGTGACAAGGCTCATTAGCAGGGCATGACCATAAATCCTGAAATAGTGGTTATTCACCTTGTCTTTCAGGCCGGTGTAACCCAGCTGGTCCCCGCCGGGCATATCCTTCAAGGTCATTGTCCGGCCATCAGGAAAGATTAATCGCTGCCAGACGACGAATACCCGTTCCTGGCCCATAATTATGTTGTTCTGATATTGGCCAAAGGCTTTGGTGCCCTGGGGGATGAGTAGGTTATAACCGGTTGCGGTATCCCAGACATTTTGACTGACCTGACCGCTGATATAGCCGGGCAAAGTTGAATCAATCCCGGTGATCAGCACCACAGGTATAATGGCCCCGGTTTTAATGGATAACGCATTGGTATCCTGATCCATGGAATAACCGTTATCCCACATTGAATCATCATTGCTTTCGGTTTGAGCTGATATGGATAAACCAGTTGTCGTTGTTACTGATGCTATGGATCGTGAATCGGCACCCCCAAGGCCAAGCCTTGCTTTAGCGTTTGCAAGTTCACTGTTTAAAGCGGACAATCTTGCTGAAGTTCCAGATTGCCCGCCGGTTTGGTCAGAAATACCAGAAGAGGCGCTGACAATCATTGAGGCGTTTTTTTTGTAAACAACCGGATTGGATTCCAAAGCCTGGCGTTGCTTTTCAAATCGGTACTGCAGAACGGTGACAAGCTGTTTTTGCCGCTGCTTATCTAAAGCGGCTTTTACAGGGTCCTGGGGAGGGGGATTCGCGCGTACAACCTCAATGGGCTCAAGGGCCTTTTGATCCCCCTTTTTCCCCTGGGTGTTCATATCGGTTTCAGACGCAAGGCCTTTGCGTTGTTTAGGGGCTTTGGGCAGATTAAGCCCTTCTTCATCTGTGGATACGGATGACTGCTGGGGTTCTATCAACAGGGTTTCCTGATCCTGATCCCCGTTTCTATTCTTTCTTTTATCTTCATCAAAGATTGAAAAAAGCAGCAGCAATACAATGATGGCAATGAACAGAAACAGCACTAAGATAGGCTTTTTGCTCAACACCGTTGTCATTACGCCCGGCCTTTGCAGCCCCCGTGGTGCACTCATTTTTTAACCTCGCGTTGGGTATAATTGTCTGCCAGGTTATATCCCGGCATGCGGAACATCCGGCTGAAACTGAATCCGTCACTGCTTTTAAGGTGGACGTATCCGGTGCCGGGATTTTGCGATAACACGTCAATGACATAGCAGATCTTGACAGCGCTCTGGGTCTGACTGATTGTATAACCGGCTCGTCTGGCCTGTTTTTCAATCAGTTCGTCAAAGGTTTTATTGCCGCTTTTAAGAAGCGTTATCGTGGTTTTTGCCGGTGGATATTGCAGGATCAGGCGGCTGATGATTTCATCACAAATCAGTAACGGCGGCTCAGAATCAATCGATACCCATGATCCTTTAGAAGAAAGATGGGTGCAGGAAAAACAGGTTAACGCCAGAAAAAAAAGAAGGGTCAGTCTGGTAAGCGGTTTCATTTTTTCGCCTCCAGCCGGGTCAGGGTTAATTCTTCCTTATCCTTGCCCACACCAAGGATTAAATAGCCTTGGTCAAAAATCCGGTCTACAATAAAACAGTTATTTTTAACCCGGCAGTTTACAAGACCTTTACCCGCCGCGGTTTTGACCATGAACATGGGCATTTCCTGCAATTTTGGCAGCTTGATATACGTTTTAACGCCGTTGTCAAAAACCTGCAGCGGTCTCCAGCCGGCATTTCCGGATATTTCATAATCAAAGTTTAAATTGGTAATATCAAAACCATCAGGAGTGGTCCTTTTCTCTTTTTCTTTGATTTCTTTTTCCCGGGCCGCTTTGGTGATTGCGATATGGTCCTGGGGATAGATGAAGCCTGTATACAGCATGTGTTTACTGCGGTCGGACTTGAGATTGATATGATAAACCCGCCGGTCAGTGGTGATCACTGCTGTGGTAGTGAGTCCGGAATCCAGGGCTTTGAAAACAACGTGACTTGTGCTGATATCGCCGCTACCGGAAAACACGATTTCTGCATACCATCGCGCGTTATCGCCCAGGACCATAGAATTGATTACTTCTCCGGGCTGCAATTCCAGATCAGCCACTTTATACGGTGTAACAATAATGGTTGGATTTGAATGTCCATAAACAAAACAGTTCATGCCGTTTCTTGTGGTGATGGGGTCCAGGGTGTTTTTTTGCCATCTTGACTGCAAGGCTAAAGGCTTTCTTTCTTTGCTGACCAATCTGGCTGATACGGGGCTTACAAAATCCGCAGCCCGGCATGTCGTCAAACCGGCAAAGAATACTGCTATTGCGATTGTAATTAGTTTTTTCATGGGTTAAACTCCTATTGTATCTTTTTGCTGTGGCTGATTTGCGACACATATATGCCGCTGGCATTGTTGATAATTTCTTGTTGTGTTTCTGGAATCTTGCGTTTGATGATAAGGTTTGCTTGATAGGTTGTCCGGGATCGTTCAACGCCTTTATGTGTGCGCTCTATCTCTGTCCATTCCACCAGCCATGTTTCTCCGCTGACATACAGAGGCAGGGCCAAAATCCGCACTTCTACCAATTTTTCTTCGCTGGAAATGTATGGATTATTGTCTGCATACCATTTAGCCAGGATTCTTTTTGCAGCACCAATTGACATGAAACTGGATTGCTTGATGTATTTTTCCTGCAGGGCGATATCAGCCGTGACCGTCCGCCAGGCCGTGATAAACTGGCCCAGGCTGTATTGAATCATCTCCTGGCTGGTCTCAAGTTTTTTGGCCATATGTCCGCCGCTGATCCGCCCGGCCCGGTCAACTTCAACCATGTACGGGATCACTTTTTGTTGTCTAAGCTGTATGATATTGCCGGCACCAAGCAAGATAGCTACAACCGAAACAAGCAGGGCTAACCACCGCCAAAGGTTTCTTTCCTTGATGAAAGATCCGAATACTTCAGCCCATGCCTGCCGTCCGGCGAGATAATGGTTTTGAATTCCTTTTGACATTTATTTCTCCTCTTTGGGTTTTACGGCTTTTGCTATGGCCTCCAATGCCCCGCTCCTGGCTCCACTGAATGCGCCAGCCATGCCTCCACCGGCACCACCGGCGGCGGCACCGACGCCCATGGAGGCGGCACTCGCCGCCATACCTGCGCCTGCCGCCATGGCTCCGGTCATGGCTCCGGCACTACTCCCACTGTTCAATGTGACCATCCGAGACATAGCGTCAGGTAAAGTTTTGACCAGAAATGCAAGAATTATGAATGAAGCGGTTATAACCAAAACTTCGGTAATATCGCTAAAAGAATAACTAACCATGTCAGCAAGGAAGGCTGCCAAAATATAGATAAGGCATTTAATCGTGAAGAGCTTGAGTCCAACGCCAAGAGAATATTTCAAGAAGCTTGTGGCAAACCCCCGAGTAGTTTTAAGTCCGCCAAAGCCGAAGAGCAAAATCCCTAAATTGAGAACAATCCAAGCCTCACAAAGGATTAGGAGATACATACCGTAAATTAAAGCGGAGCAAAGAAGCGTGGCTATAATACAAAGTCCAATTAATGGGGCTTTTAATGCACCGAACAAAGATATAGGAGCTGACATATTATCTGCAATTGTAAGGCTTTGGACAAAGACCATAGCCGCACTTTCACTACCACCAGCAACCTCAACGCTTAAACCAATCATTCCTGTGATCAGTTTCTCCGCCCAATCTTGGCCATAAACTATTAGACAGAAAAAAACAGATCCAAAAAAAGTTGCTTTTACAAGATCTTCTATGACATCCTGTAAAGTAGATTGCTTAAGGCCTAGTTTTAAAGCCATCCAGGTTAATTGGATCACAAGCATGACCTTTAATAACCAAAAAGCATGGCTTTTTATATTTTCGCCCCAAGTAGTGCCGACGTCGTGATATTTCAATATTATTCGCTGGATTATGCTTTGATCGACGGTCGAAGCGGCTGCATTTCCATTGAAAAATAGCAATAATATTGATATGAACAACAAATAAGAAAAAAGGTTCATAGGAGTTTTTTTCATGTCTAAAAAAATGATCATTTTGACCGTCTCCATCGTTATCGCCATTAGTATCAGTGTTAGTCTCTATATTGGCGTATCTGATAATCCCCAACCCAAACAGGAATATAAAAATACTGTAGGAGTGGAAGTAGATCCGAATATTTTACCGGAACAATTCAGGTAAAATATCTGCCTTCATATCCACCCCTGTTGACTGTTCCCGCTCTTCTTCCGCTTCAAGCTGTTTTTCTTCGTTTTGTTTTTGGGCTGATTCGGCTGCTTGAGCCTGCACATAATTAGCCAGCAATGCTCTTGTCTGTCTCATTTCATGGACTGTGAGGGCGTTGATCTGGTTGCCGGCTTCAATAGCCTGCTGCCTGCCTTCTTTGGTTGATAGAAGGTCATCTACATAATTGTCAAAATCACCTGAATCTTGCAGGTCTTGTAATTGCTGTCCGGAGAGTCGAAAATTTGACTGCAAAATATTGTCCACTTTTTCTGCGGCCTTCTTAAATTGGTTTTGTTTTGCCGCTATCCTATCTTTCATCAACACTCCATCAACCTTAATTTCCTCAAGCTCAGGCCAGGTATCCGTAAAAATAGTATAGAGAGCATCCATATCGGCCTTGTAAGAGTTCAAACGGCTTACGTTGGAAACAGCCACCTTGATTTGAGATTGAAGGTTTGAAAGCAGGTTGCTGGGCAGATTCATGGTATTCGTGATGGCGTTTTCTGTTTGTTTAACGAGTTGTTCGTACTGTTTGATCTCTTCTGCCAATTGCTCTATATCTTTTATATATTCAAGTGCTTGTGTGAATAAATTAGAACAATTAAGACAGGTAACAGGAATACCGGCTATAGACACATTGACAGAGGTAATGATGGACAATAAAGCGATTGTAATTTTGTTCTTCATTTTGAACTTCCTTAAATTTTAGGGGTTTTAATACTTCTGGCATGCAGCCATTGTTTTGGCCATTCAGTGCCGTGCTCATTTATTAAATTCTTAATTGCGCCAATGTCTTCTTTGCCTGATACTCCGGCAAATGACAGGGCCAGGGGGGATAAAGATAAATTGATCAGGCGGCTACCCTGTGAAGATGTTACGTAATATTCTCGTTTTGGCCGGGCCTGTGCGATGATTTGAACCTGGGTGCAATTGAGGCCCAGACCGTGGTAAAGTTCTTTTTGCGTGTCTTTCCCTGCATCCAGGTTTGGTAAAAATATTTTGGTTGGGCAGCTTTCTGACAGCACATCTAAAAGGCCTGAATTTTTGGCATCAGAAAGGCTTTGTGTGGCTAGGACAACCGCACAATTTGCCTTCCTGAGCACTTTTAACCATTCCCGTATTTTTTGCTGAAAAACAGGATGCCCCAGCATAATCCAGGCTTCATCCAGGATCAGTATGCTTGGCTGACCTTTAAATGCCTTCTCTATGCGATGAAAAATATACAAAAGCACCGGGATTAAGTTTTCTTCACCAAGATTCATTAACTCTTCGATTTCAAATACGGTGTACTTTTCCAGGGTCATGGAATCGGCAGGCGCATCAAGAAGTTTTCCCATGGCTCCCTGATTGGTATAATGTTGAATCGCTTCTTTGAGTTTCTGGTGCTGTATATAATGATACAGGTTGCTTAAAGTGCGGTGCTGATCCGGAGAGTTTCTGATCTGCGTAACAGCATCATGTATGGCTGTTCGATGCTCGGGCTTGATATCAACTTTTTGCAGTTTGGCCAGGGTGGTTATCCAATCTTCTGCCCAGGCTTGTTCAGCATCTGTATCAATATATTTTAAAGGGCAAAAAGCAAGCTGGCTGTCGTCACCGGCAATGTGATAATGGGTGCCGCCTGATGCAGAGACCAGAGGAAACATTGACAAGCCCTTATCAAATGCAAAAATACACGCATCTTTATAACGCCTGAATTGAGCTGCGATCATGGCCAACAAAACGGATTTACCCGCTCCGGTAGGGCCAAAAATCAAGGTATGGCCTAAATCCCCTATGTGCAGGTTCAGCCGAAAAGGGGTTGCGCCGTCTGTAGCGGCATACATCAGCGGCGGAGATCCAGGCGGGTAAAAAGGGCAGGGGGCTTTAGCTGATCCGGCATATATTGTGGACAATGGTAAAATGTCGGCAAGATTCAGGCTGTGCAAAATAATGCGGCGCAGGTTGGAATAATTGTTGGCCGGATGGGTTCCAAGCCAGCCTTCCAGGGCATTGAGGGTTTCTACCCGGGCAGCAAAGCCTTGGGATAAAACCACTTTCCGGATATCCCTGGTTTGCGTCTGCAATAATTCTTTATCTTCATTTAACAGAATGATGTTTCCGGAAAAATAACCGAACCCCACAAATCCGGATTGATTAATTAAATAGGCTTCCTCCGCATCTTCGGCCATCAAGGCGGCATCTTTGTTTGGTTTTGCTTTGGCGTTATTTAAAAGTTTGTCAAAGAAACCAATGATTTTTTGAGACCAGCCCTTCCGGTAATTTTCTATCTGCTGTAAGGCTGTCCATTGATCCATACAGATATAACGGGTGTTAAACCGGTACGGTATGGATAAACTATCTAAACCGGACAGCATCATTGGGTAAGATTCTGCAGGGAAACCGTCAATGGCAACGACACTTATATATTTATCCGCAACTTTTGGGACTATGCCGCCTGTGACATCTTGGGAAGATAAAAGATAATCAAGATACATAGGGATTTCCGGCAATTTTATTTTGTGGCGTTCCCCCATGATAATCCAGTTGATAATTTCCAACAGTTCTGAAAATATGCCATTTTGGAGATGTATATCCTTAAGTTCTCGGAGCCGGAAAGATAACGAGAGCCTGTCCTCGATTTCGATTAGATTATTTTGAAAGTTTTTTAATGCCTTAACACCAGGATCATCCCCTTTCTTTCTCTGGTGTTCATCCTTTTCTTCTGTATATAAAAAGGAATCCATTTTCTGCGCGGATATATCCGGCTTCCAGGTGATAAAAAGATAATGAGTTGTGCGAAAATGCTTACCCTTTTTAAAATATATTCGCCTTTCATCATCAATTGCCCTAGTGATCTTGTCAGGGAAATGATTTTCATTTTTATCAGGATAATAATCTTCCGGGCTCCGGATGCAGTCAAAGTGCAGGGTGAAGCCATCTCCTAAATTTTTTAATGATGCGGATATAGAAGTTGAAAAGTTTTCTAATTCCGTATCAGTTGAACTGTCCGTGTCCAGGGTTGTTATTTCATAGCCCACCAGGAACGAACCGTTTTTGCAAAGGATAACCCCGTTATCTACCATCACGGCATACTGCAAAAGACTTTGCAGGCCCTTTTCTTTTCTGCTCATGGCATTGTAATGGATAGATTTATGCGGCAACTCCGGGCTGTCTTTGGCCGGATAAAATTTTTTATGCCGCACATGCTGCCGGAAGACCTTTGAAAGGATCGGCTCTTTTTTATTTGCTTTCCTGGCCAGGGCAAACCCAACCGACATAATTATCAGACCGATCAGTATCTGCCATGGGCGGTTGCCGCTGGATACAATCAGCACGCCGGCGGCAATACCTATCGGGAAAAGCAAATCCCGTTCTATGCCCATGATCAGGTCTGCGCGATGCAGTGAACGATGTATTGCGATTCGTCGCATTATATTAATGCTCCGCTGCCGAATGTGAACAGCGTATCAATGATCGGTTCGGCTAAGGCCAGCACCGAGATGATACAGACTACCACCAGGAACCCCTTTGTCATGCCGTCCAAATCATCTTTCTTGAACCACATCACAAAAGCAGCCGCCAGGATCATCAGTATTGCAACGGACTTGGCCCACGGCCCGCGTAAAGTTTCCATCAAGGTTTCTGCAGGGGTTTCAAATTCTGAAATGGTTGATGCAAAAGCAGAATCAACAAATGTAATAACACCAATAAAAAAAAAGGTTGGTATAAGTAACGGTAAATACTTTTTCATTTTTAAAACTCCTCTTCAAATAATCAATTGAATTGACAGACCGATAATGATGCCGAAAAGCACGGCTATCGCTATATTCAGTGCATTTGTTCTTTTGTTCACCTCCTTAATTTTTTCTTTGAATTTTTTTGCAAGGACATCTTGCTGGTCAGAAAGTTTTCGTGAATATTCTTCGGCCATAAGTTCGCACACAGTTGCAACGATCCAGACAGGATCATTGTCACCGACTGTCATGTTGTGCCTTTTGGCTATTTCCGCCTGGATTCTGTTTTTCATTCCTGCTGTTCCTGGGCATCAATAATCAGGCCGGATTCATCCAGGATGTTCCAGATTTCATCCCTGGCGATTTTAAGCCGCTGTTTAGCCATGACGTTGAATTTCCCGGAATTGATTGCTTGGGCAAATGTCAGGCGGGACTTGAGCATCAGCTCCAGATCATAGCCAAAAGTATCTTTTTTATACGTGGGCAAAACAATGGTGGTACCGCCCTGATCCCGATTGGTTTTTGCCAGTTTGTGGTTTTCAAAATCAATTTGGCCGAAGAAAGGGTTTACCCATATTGTTATGGGGGTGTCCGGGAAACAGTCCATCAGGGATGCCAGGCCTTGAATGGTATCACCTTCGGCCTGGCCGCCGGTGATCAGGGTATGCAGCGTAAGGTGATGGCCGCTGTCTTTCAGAAAATCGGCAACATTGTTTTCCGACATGTAAGCAGCCAGGGGAACAAATGTGCTGGCGCCGCTGTCAACAACTGCGAAGGCTTCATCCGGCAACTGGATCAATTTTTCTATCATCGTGTCAAATAACCGGCTGTTAATAGAATCACCTTCCATGATCTCTATTTTGGTCGCCTTTAATGCTTCATAGGCTGTCAGGGTTGCATTAATCGGATCAGCGTCCAGGCATGCCAGTAGCTGGTCTCTATCAACCAGATATTGACTTAAAAGACTGGCTGTAAAACTTTTGCCAACACCGCCCTTGCCCTGCAGGATCATATTTATTGATGCCATTTTTTTCCCCTTTATAATTGGTTATGGATGCAGCTTGCTTTGCAGCATCCGGCTTTATCGCCAAGGCACATGGCGTACATGGTGCCCCAGGCCAACATTATGATTTTTTGAAAATCTTTCTTGGAAACTTTGGTAAAATCTTCAAACTGGTGTTCTTTTTTGAATTTGTTAAATAGATATTCGTAGCTTATCCTGTCCTCGTAATAAGCCATGAAATCAAACAGTCCCCTTAACGGCCGTAATTCATCTTCCGTACAAAGATCTATAAAGTCGTTTTGCAGAGTTTGTATCCCTGACCAGATGTATTCCATGGCGTTTTCATAACTTGACGTTGTGATGCCTTTCAGGTTTGTTATCTGCATGTAGGCACATAGTTCAGCTTCAAGTTTTTCAGGGGTGGTATTTTCAATCCATGCCCAGATCGAAATTAACCCTTGGAGCGCAAGCATCTTCTTTTCTGAAACATCGGACCGCTGAAACCGGGGGATCACACTTTGGACTGGTTGGGCATGAGCAGTCTCTCCTATGTCTTTTGAGGCGTTGACAGCCTTTAACTGTTCGTATCCCTTTAATTGAGCTGCTCTTGCTACTTGGCTGCGAAAGATATGGCCTATCATGCCAAGACCGGCCAAGGTAATCCCGTACCCGTCAACTCTTGGGCCGTGATCTTCCACATGTCCCATTGGGATAAAATTTTCTGCCTTAAATAGGGTAGGGACATCCAAATATTGAATTTTTGTCATCAAGGCTTTGTGGGGCTGATCAATTTCCTTGGCCAGTTTCCAGCTTGAAACGCCGAACTCGCCGGTGGGCAATAAAACTGTCAGATCGCTTTCTCTTGGAATTTGTAATGCAGCTTTTAAATATAATTTGTCTTTCTGAGCCTTTTCCATGGCGTTGAATGCCTCAATATACTTGAGTTTCCACTCCATGGCTCTCTTGCCTGTAAAGCCCATGACAAGCAAAACAAAACCGTCACGGGTCATGTTCATTGCAGGCTGTTCTTTATTTTGATCGTTAATATATGAGGACGGCTCAAAATTGAGCCGTCCTAAATCACTAAAGTTTGCAGGTAGCTCTGCTACAATCTGACGAATTGTGCGCAACACATTTTTATGGTCTTTTTCGAAATGTTCTGCCACCATCATAGAAGAAACTGTCAGTTTTCCGCCGGTGGTTGTAATATTGATTTTTTGTTTTTTTATGTTAATGTCCATCGTTAAACTCCATATAATAACAGCTGGTTATTCTCTTTTTTTAATGAGAGTAAACGGTTGTTCATTATCTTTTTCTTCCACAACAGAGTCAGTTTCTGGCGGGTAAGGATCGTTTGAATGGCTGAATTTACCTCGTGTTTTGCTTGAATTTTGATTTATATTTTTTTCTTTTTTGATCTTCTTTTGACCGAAGGGAAACCTTTGATCGTGGTTTTCCATAATTTTTGCCCAAGCGACATAAGACATATGAATTTTATCTTTTTCGATAAAATGATCGTATATGGTCTTTTTTGAGTAACCCTTTGAAAACAAAGTACTTACTTCGTCATGGATAGCCAGATATTGACTTTTACATGAAGGTTTCATAATTCATCTTTCTTCTGTGTGAAAGGGAAGGGTTTATGGTAATTTTTTAATATTTTAGTCCAGGAATTATATGACATATGAATCACACCCTTTTTGAAGAAATAATCATACACAGCTTTGATTGTATAACCCTGCTTAAGGAGCGTTTGCGTTTCATCATGAATAGCAAGGTACTGACTTTTACATGAGGGCTTAGGTCCATTCTCCATAATCTAACCATCTTCTTTCTTTCAAAAACTTTGATAGTCCCGGTATCCAGCGGCCATTATCTCGCTGCCAGTCATGGGACATCTTGTTTTTTAAAATGATTTGTAAAAGTTTTGATGTTTTTGGCAGTTCTCCGGCCCGAACAAGTTTTTTAAAATTCATCCAGGCTTGCCATTGCCCGGTTTGCCGGGGGTATTGATTTAAAACCACATCGAATTGTTTTTTGAGAGGTAAACTATTTAATTCCGCTTCCTGTAGTTGCTTTTCAGCCAGAATCCTTTGCTGTTGTATCTTCTGCAGCTGAAGCTGTAATTGATCTTGCTGCTTTTGTTCTTCATCTTTTTTTCTTTGGAG
Source organism: Desulfobacter hydrogenophilus (assembly GCF_004319545.1). Lineage (NCBI taxonomy): Bacteria > Pseudomonadati > Thermodesulfobacteriota > Desulfobacteria > Desulfobacterales > Desulfobacteraceae > Desulfobacter > Desulfobacter hydrogenophilus. The sequence continues at coordinate 4,253,607 of NZ_CP036313.1, forward strand.
TTCTTCCGAATAGACATTAAAGACAATGGTTTTAACGCCAAAAAAAGAAAAATTTTCTTTGATCGTTTGACCGTAATGTTTTTCGATTCTTTGTAATGCTATTTTGTTTGGCCCTGACAGGATTACACTGCCGTTCTCGATTTCAGCCACCAGGCAGGGAAGATACTTGGCCGCTAAATTCAATTGGTCTTTAGAAATAATACTCTCTCTGATTTTTGCCCAGGTTGCAGGCTCCTGGCGGTCTTGAACTGATTCTGAATAGTGGGGTAGGGGGGGAGTATTTATATATAATCTATCTACGGTATGATCCGACAAATTGCCGACATTTTGTCGATCGGCAGCATGACACTCCTGATCAATCTCCAGGTAGCTATTTTTTGGTGTTTTTTGTTCAATTTGAGGCTCAATTTCCGGAGCCGTTTCCGTCTGACACCGTTTGGGTGTTTCAACAGGCTTTGATAGCTGAGGTTTTGCTTTGCCAGCCCGTAATTCTCTGAATTTAACGATTCCAGGATGAGCAAGAAAATAATACACGGTCTCTGTCCAGCCGTTAATTTCCTCTTTGACAGCGGTGATCAACTTGGCTTCTTTGAGGGTCTTGATATGTCTTTCAATGGTCCGATAGCATACATTTGTCCGGTTGGCTAATGTGCCCATGTTCACAAAAGTATGGTCCTTACCAACCGCACATCTAATCATAGCTCTAAATGTATTTTGTACACCTGCTGGCATTTTGCCCCCATTTATTGTTATTTTCGGGAACCATAAATCCAGATCATTCGCATAACCATGCGATATCAAAGTGTAATTCATATTTTCCTTTCGAGCCGAAAAAAAGAAAATACTACACCTGCAAGCTTGACAAACTCTATTCGTTGAGTTAACTTCTTAATATGTAATTCATATTAAGAAGCCCAAGGCTTCTGGGAGATCCTTAATGGTAGGCGCCATTAAGGATTTTCTTTTTTTGGGCGGCTTATTAGCTTAAGATTGTTCCTCCGCTAATTTATTTTAAGGTTAACAATAACCCTTTCTTTTCCGCCTTTCTTCTCCCACCTCTAAGGTCTGATAATATATATTATGTAAACTTTTATTCTATCGGACTTTATCTCCAACTGTTTTGTATAATCAAAATGTAATATTGAAATCTGCCCTGCCCGTGTTATATTATTGTGGAATAATATCATTATAGCCTAACTAACCTGAAATCAAAAGGAGCTGCAATGAACACAAATCTTTCCTATCAACAGACCGGGGTAATGACCCGGGTTAATTCGTTTATCAGAAGCACATACAACTGGATGGCCATCGGTCTTGCTGCCACCGGTGTGACATCATATTTTGTCTCTGAAAGTCCTGCCGTGATGCAGACCGTTTACGGCAACCCCATCATGCCCTGGGTATTATTCATCGGTCTTATTGTTATGTGCGGATTTCTCAGTGCACGGATTCAAAAAATGCAGGCAAGCACGGCCACAGGTCTTTATGTGGGACTTACCGTTCTTTACGGTCTCTGCCTGGCCCCGATCTTTATGATTTATACCCAGGCATCCATTGCGTCCACCTTTTTTATCTGCGCTGCGACCTTTGGTGCCGCAAGTGTTTACGGTATGGTAACAAAAAAAGATCTCACCGGTATGGGCCAGTTTTTGATGATGGGTTTGATCGGTATAATTATTGCTATGGTTGTAAATATCTTCCTTCAAAGCTCAGTTATGCAAACCATTATCTCCATGATTGCGGTTTTGCTGTTCACAGGTCTTACCGCCTATGATACCCAGAAACTAAAATCCATGGCAGTTACCCTTCCCATGGATGCAACGGGTGCCATGGTCCGCAAAGGTGCTATCCTTGGAGCCTTAAGTCTTTACCTTGATTTTATGGGATTATTCGTTCATCTGCTCAGTCTGCTTGGTGTAGCAAGGGATTAACGTACAAATTAACAGCTTCATTTCTTTAATAAAAACCCCGGAACAAAATTTTTTGTTCCGGGGTTTTTATTTTTAGGACCGCAGATCAAATAAGCGGAGTGAGTTCCTTCGCCGGCACTGCCTGATAGCGCCCTGCCCTACCCTGCAATGAAGGCCGGTTACCAAGCCTTCAGAACTCAGAACCAGGTGCTGGAAAAAATGCAAAGACTACAAGGAGGAGTCTTATCCGACAGGTGATTGATCTATATTCCGGGTGAATTTTTTGTCAACCCAGCCAAGCTTACCCGACGGCAGTTCAACATAAATCCAGCCATCCGATTCCTGATATATCTTTAAGTTTTCCCCTTTGTAAGCAAGGTTGGTCACTTTAAATGCCATGCCCGGGCCAGATCTTACGTTGAGCGTGTCCGCTGCTACGGCAACCTCACCTTTACAGGTGACTGTTCTGAGTTCATTATTTTGCTGCGCTGCGATTAATGTTGGTGGTGCGACCACCATATATCCATCAGGCACCCGGGTGGTAAGATTCAAAAAGTGTAACGCGTACCCCGCAGTTTCATGACGAAATAATGTAACGGGCAGATATCCCGCCGCTATATCCCGCCAATCAAATAAAAAATCATACCCCGCCTATCCCGCCGATAGACCTCGCCGCTGCTTCTTTCAAAATTTGGTACATATAATCTCCCTGATTCAAATTTTGGAGAAGAAATAATGGCAAAGAATTCACGTGGAAGACGACCTTGCTCTATTTGCCGGAAATGGTTCACCCCTGATGTAAGACAAAAAGGGCGGCAGAAAACATGTCGTTCGGCTTGCCAAAAAGAGCTTCATCGAAGGCAATGTGAAAAGTGGAACAGGAAAAACAAAGCTGTTTGCAAAAACAATTATCTGGCAAAAAAACTTGAAGAAGCTGAGGAGCAACAAACATCTGGGAACCTTCCTTCGCTTTCATATCAAAAACAGACAAAACCTGTTTTGCCAATGGAAGTCATTATAGCAGAATACGGGATCAAGCCGGCAATTATCATTCAATATCTGGTTACCCAGGTTATCAGCCATAACAATGAAAAAATACAGGGATTCCCATAAAAGACCCTCTGGCATAAACGACTAATCGAGTATAGATTTTAAGATACATGATTGGAATAACTCATTGTAATATAAAGGGATATTAACAGACTAATCGAGTTTTGATTCTAAGAGACATCATGAGGATAACCAACTGATAATACAAGTAGATATCAACAGAATAATCTCTATCTCAGTTTAAGAGGCAACTGACAGGCGACTCTAACCGGTGATATAAAAAAGCACCTGAAATTTTAAAAATAAGGAGGTGTCTTGTGAAAAACAGATTTTCATCCCGGCAATTATTTGAACTGAGAAACAATATCCCTGTAGATGTGTTGATCAGGGACCATTTACAGATTCTATCCAAGATTAGAGATGGTTATTTTCGTTTTCTATGCCCTTTGTGCAATGAATTTCAAACCGCTGTAAATCCAGCCACGAACCTGGCCAGGTGCTTCAGATGCGAAAAAAATTTTAATACCATTGACCTTGTCATGAAAATCAAGGGCTATGGATTTAGGGATAGTGTCTTGTTTTTGAAACAAATAAATACTGTACCCCAGGTTCAGGCCGCAAAATTGACGGCCCTTGCCGCTATGGTCGGCAGGCCTATGCCGGGAGGGCAGTGAGTATGGAACGGCTGCTTGAGCTTGAAACCCTGATTGGTCGAAATCAAGAATGTTTTTACAAAATCGGCCAAGCCTTGAAAGAAATTCGTGAGAATCGTTTGTACAAGCAGGCTCTGTTTGAGTCATTTGAGGCATATACCAGGGCACGGTGGGATATGGGCAAAGCCCATGCTTACCGGCTGATTCGAGCCTATGAAGTAATTTACAACCTGTCTCCAATTGGAGACAAACTGCCGGCCAACGAATCCCAGATCCGCCCCCTTACTCAAATGGATTCCATAGAACAACGCCGTATCTGGAGGGCGATTATAAACAGTGGCATGGAACTGACCGCACGAAATATCAAAAAATTTATTGAGGACCAGAAAACGGCTCCGGTAAGTAAACCGGATCTGACAGATCGAATTACCCATGAATACATGGCTGTTGTAAAGGCAATGCTTGAACAGGTCCGTGTGGCTCAGCATGATCATTGGCAGAAGACCTCCCGCCAGGCAGCATTGTTGTGGCATCGGGTCATATACGAAAAGATTGTATCAAAGGGGGCAGATAATGGATGACCTGACTATTGATGACCGCTTTCATTTACTGCTGCACAAAAAAATCATGAATAAAACCGGATCTACCAAGAGACGGTCCAAAAAATATTACAAGGACCAGTACAAGAAAACCGGAATTATCCCGGCGCCCCTTTTACTGGTTGAAAAAGGAATTATGGAAGGCCGTAAGTGCAGCGGACGGCCCAGAGCAATAGATGAGCAAACCAAAAGACGGTTTATTGAGATGGTCAAGGCGTCATGCGACCCCTCATCCCAGGGATTCATTTTTATCACCCGGAAAGCCAGAACCATTAAAAATTATCATCACTGGCTTGAACAAGAGCTGGGCAGAACCATCAGTCTTCCGGCACTTCGGCGATGTGTCAAAAGGGAAAATCTCAAATTTTACCTGGAAAAAGAGGATAAGCAGGATCAGGTCCCGGTAATGCATGCCTTCAAGTCGGTGCCGGTATTTGCTTTGATCCAGGTTGACGGCTGTAAATTTCAATATTTAAGGATCAGAGATGAACACGGTAACTGGCAAAAACCACAGGTAATTGAAATATTTGATACCGCTTCCAGGAAAATGTTTATTCTGGACTTTTATTTTACCGAAAGCAGCCTGAACTCTGTGGATCTTTTTACCCGTTTTTTGTTGAGTACCCCTTTGCCTTTGCAAAAAATTGGTATCAGACCTGACCAGGCAAAAGGATTTTTAAATCTAAAACGCCCCATCAATGCCATTAACCTGAAGCATTCTACACCGCAAGGCTTCTATTTGGCACCGGATTTTTCAAAGGCGTATTCACCCAAAGATAAGGCACATCTAGAATCTTCACACCGGAGCCTGCACAATTTTGAAATACGTATTATCAAAGCCTTTGAGGACAGGATTGTGAAAACCGTTACCGAATATGACTTCAAGCGGGGAAGAAAGGAAAAAATTACTGTAACCCTTCTTGATATAAGCCTTCAGGAACTAAGGAGCAGCACTATGCTCAGCGAATATCGTAACGAACATAATCATACACAACATTATTTTACCGAAGACGGGGTGGTCAGTGCCTGGGTGCCGGCACAGAAATTTGATGATTTTTTATCAAACCAGGCAGATACCCTGAATTTTACCCCGGACCAGGTTCAGGAATATATGAAATACGGCTACAGGAAAATCAAAGCCACCGTATCCAAAACCAGGACCATCCGCCATGACAAGCGCGATTATTATGTGACCCGTGGTGCAGATAAGTTCAGCAAACATAAAAGCACACCGGTGAAAATATCCAAATACAAGGACAAGCTTTTTATTTTTGAGCAGGGTGAAGACGGTATACTGTTGGGCGAAGCCATTGCAAAAAAGCCGTTTGACAGACCGCCGGCACCAGAACCTTCGCCTGTGCCGCCTGATGAACTTGACACCATTATCGCTCTTTTAGAAAAGCACAATATGGCCGTTGACCGGCCTGTTTTAGTCGACGTTTTTCATAAGGGCCTCACCCTGGCCCGGGCGGAACAAGTGCTTGATCATAATCAATCAAGGTACGCGGATTACACAAAAAAGATAAACCAGCCGGATGACCGTAAAAATCAGGCCCTGTTCAATGCATTTATGCTTGATTGCCAAAAATCGTTAAATACGAACCATGTAGCCATTTATGCATCCCATGGAGACATAACATGAAAGAGGATTTTATCAGTGATAAACGAAGGGTCTCATACTTGGCTGCCACTTATAACCGGATCTACAGAGGCCAAAGCGTGCTCATGGAGGGTGATTTTGGTGCAGGAAAAACTCGGTTTTTAAAATTGCTGCATCCCAAAAAGCTCCATGCTGTATGGGTTGAGTCTCTGTTCAACATACATGAAACCCTGGCCGCGATACTTAAGGAATTAAATTATGAGGCCACCGCCACCTACCGCCGAACTCCCCAGTACCTGAAAATGATCTGTAATCTCTCCAATTGTTTTATCATTATAGATGAGGCCAATGACTTGGACACCCGGGTTTGGCCATATCTTAAACGGATTATTGATGCCGGGGTTCCCATCGTATTTGCAGGACTTCCGAATGTGAGAACTTATTTGAGCCGGAACCATCCTGATATACTCAGCCGGTTGAAAACCCTGATTTTGTATCCCATAGAGGTCGAGGACTTCATTGAAAAATACAAAGATATCCAGCAGGAAGCCGTTGAACAGATTTATATGTCCGTTAAGGGCGATATGCGCAAATTTAAAGAAATCTGTACAGACTGCCGGGACAGGGCAAAGGAGTTAAACCACCAATTTGTTGATATTAATCTTGCCCTGGAATTTATATCAGATCTCCCTCCTCAATAATCCTTACCACAACTTATCTGCATTAACAGGCCATCCTTGGTATAATCCGAGGTTGGCCTGCCTGTATTTTATCCTCATATGTTTTGACGCCGATTTCTGTTTGATTCATTTTTGAAAAACGCCAAACCACAGATCATTATTGAATTTTTCTTACGCCGTTACATTATTTTGTAACTCTGCTTTTATTGGTGTTTCGCTACAACAAGTTTAAATCAAAAACAAATTTGACATTTTTGTTAGAATCTTAAATCCATAATACCGTTACATTATTTGAATCTCATCACCCGGGCATAATAAATTCCCTTAAAATAGTAATACTTTACACCCTGGACCACCCTGATACCATATCCGGTCGGAAGCGACGAAACAACTGCGCCTTCAGGTGCTTCAACAAGAACATACCCGGCCGGATCTTTACGATAAAACATACCATCTCTCATAAACAAGTGCTGGGTGCCGATAATAATAAGGTCAAACAGCGGATTGGGCCCATGGAAAAACCCTGGGTGCGGCATTGGATGACCGGCAAAACAGACTGTTTCAGCCGCCAGGACACCGAAAGCCGCCAGAGAACCAAAAATGATTTTATTTTTTTTTAAATCAGCCATATTAATACCTTTCTTTATATTCCATCAGATATGCTTAATTGTTTCTCTGGGGGCCTCCGCCCTGCCCTCCCTGGGGTGCATTATCCGGAATGAGCAGAAGTCTGTCGCCATTTCTGTCCTGTTTGCATGTTCCCGTAATTGTCTCTCCATTGGAAGCTTTAAAGGATGCAGTATCGCCTTCGGACTTTCCTTCACAGGCAGTAAATGCTTCCTGGGGCGGTCCGCCCTGGGGTCTGCCGTTATTACTCCGGGCATATGCCAGGCTTGTATTCAGGTTAAATGCGATCAGAACCCCTGTCAGGGCAAGCGTTATGGTTGCTGGTTTGCAGATATGAATTGTCATTGTTTTGTTCTCCTTTATGGTTAGGACCGCAGATTAAATAAATTGGGCAGAAATAACGCCGAATTTGGGTTCATCTATAAGGCGCATTAAAGGTTGAATAGCAGTCCTCTTGGACCTTTGATGCAACGAAGTAGATGGGCCAAAAGGCAAGCTATTTCGTTCAAGTTATTTAATCTGCGGTCTTTAATGTAATTCCGGGATTCACACAAAAATGCTGCCCCGGATATGGATTAAATAATAGCTATATATTGAGAGGAGAGGTGGAGAAAATTGTGAGATAAAATAGAGCATTTACTCTTTTTGATAAAAGACGTTTATCAGACGAGTAGCCCTCGCCTCACCCTTGGGCTTGACTTGCCAAATTTTATCCCCCAATAACAGATCAAAATAAAGCCCTGTGAAAATTAAAATTCAGGAGATTGAATTCGCCCTTGCTATCCAATCGGTAGTCAGGATATTCTACAATTAAATCCATTGCAGCGGTTAAGGTTATTGACCTTGCTCAGTAATCCGTCCCAATCTGTGTAGTGTATGGGAAGAATTCTGAAAAAGCTGAATGGATACGTTCAGCGAAATCCCGAAACAAAAAAGTGAATTTCATACATAACAGATTTGAGTAGTCCAAATATACTTTTCAGGGGGGGGGCATAAACTGATTGCCAATCTTAAATTTTTAATTCTCCTTTGGGGAATCAACCTGATACCGGTCCTCCTGGCCTATTTAATGGAGGAAAAATGGGATACCCCGGTTGACAGGGGCATGCAGTTCAGTGATGGTCAGCCTCTTCTGGGCAACCACAAAACCATCCGGGGGGTGGTTGGGGGGATTTTGGCTGGCGGTGCTGGCGCCCTCATCCTAAACCTGCCACTATGGGCTGGGGTGTCGATCGGGATGCTTAGCATGGCCGGGGATCTTTTGAACAGCTTTATTAAACGCCGCCTGGGAAAAACCGAGGGTCAGGAATTCCCTGTCATGGACCAATTCCTGGAAGGGGCATTGCCCTTGGTCGTCCTGGTCCCCCTTGCCCAGGTGTCCCTGGCCGGTGGGATATACCTTCTTCTGATTTTTGTTGCCACGGCCCATGCTGGTGCCAAGTTCCTGAACCAGATTCTGAGAGCAGAGCCATTTGCAGGATATACTCGACGACTGAGGTCCAGGACCCGCTTCCGGGAATGGCGTGGTTGTCAGACCATCGGGTATCCTTTTCATCCCATCATCAACATAGAGCGGAGCCTGTATTACAACGCTTTCATGAAAACGGTGTTCAAAGGCCTGGGGCTTTATGCAAAAGGAAAGCAGAACGCCTTGGATATCCATTGCAGGGAATTGGAATTTGTTTTCCCCAACCTTCCTCCGGCCTTCGATCAGTATACGATCTTGTTCATATCGGACCTTCACCTGGATTGTATGGAGGGTATTACTGAAAAGGCCAGGGAGGTTGTGTATAGATTGAGCCCGGATCTCTGCATCCTTGGCGGGGATTACCGGACCGAATCATGGGGTTCCTATTCTATAGCTATGGAGAACATCAAAAATCTGCTTGCCAATATCTGTCCCAAAGACGGAATTTTTGCGGTCCTGGGCAATCATGACTGCCTGGAAATGGTCAGCCCGCTGCGGGAAATAGGGGTCAGGTTCTTGATTAATGACAATGCTGCCATTGAGAGGTCAGGGGACCGAATCTGGATTGCAGGGGTGGATGACCCGTATTATTTTGAGGGTCATGACCTTGAAGACGCATTTATTGGCATTCCGGAAAATGGCTTTTCCATCCTGGCTGCCCATACCCCGGCGATTTTTAAGGCTGCGGCAGGCTTCAGGCCCAATCTCTACCTTTGCGGCCACACTCATGCCGGCCAAGTACAGATCCCCGGAATCGGACCGGTGATCACTCATGCCAGAGTGCCCCGAAAAATGATCTATGGCCAATGGCAGTTTGGTTCCATGATGGGGTATACCAGTTCAGGATTAGGTACTTCGGGCCTTCCGGTCCGGTTCGGCTGCCGGGGAGAGGTGGTCCTGATCCGTCTAAAAAGAGGGACAAAGCAGCCTATTCAATCGAGTGAATAGAGAAATTTAACCCATCAATGCGTCTTATCTCAAATTCCGTTGCTGAAGTATTTCCGGGATATTCCGCCTGCCGTTAAGGATACAATTTTTTTGACTTCATACCAGGGAATCCCAATTGCTGATACAGTTGAATAGCTTCCCCAAAACATTGAGAAGAATAAAGGTGGGGACGGCAGTGACGCCGGGACAGTAATGGGCAGCCTTTTCCGGCTTTGAAAAACCGGTGCTTTCAAAGGTTACCTCAGACGGGACCATGAAGCGAATTTATCCAAGTGGTCAAAGTGGCCGATATCCCAGGCATGGCACCAATATTTACACAAACGTTGTTTTGACACGAAATCAAGTTATTTTTGGCAATCGGTATAATCGTACATATTCTCTTCTAAACGACTCCGGATTAAATCACATGCATCTTGAAGGGCTTCATTGGTAATGGTCTGGGCATCTGCTGATAGTTCCCGTATCTTTTCTTCATCAATCTCGGTAATTTTATTGATGGCAAATTCGTCCACCTCGCCATCCTCTGCAAGAAGACCGCATCCGCCAATAACACCCAGGTATTCCTCTTTAAAAAAAATTGGAACAACCAGCTTGAGCAATCCGGCATCACACTCCTCTATCACTGCCTCTTTTGTAGTGCGGGCCTGGTTGGACATATTCATATGGGCAACAGCACAGATAAAACTCTGTCCTTTTTCAGTGGATTTGATCACCGGGCACAGGGAGTTGGACCAATTGGCGTTATCAGTGATCCGCACCCCCTCGGTGTTAAAAACAGAGCTTTGAAAATGAAATTCATCCGCCAATTCCAATTCAAGTTCAATCCATTTTTCAACGGGCATAAGATCGGTTAACTGCATATTATACTTACTCCTTGTTTTTTTCATAGAGAATCAATTTTAATTAGTGGTGCGATTATATAAAAACCCAAAATAGGTATCAGCAAAATATAGACCAAGACTATCCTATCCCCTAAAAATTCAAGTACCATTGCGCCAGAAAGGGTTAAAGATAAAGCGCTTAAAGGTATTTCAGCCTATATTCGACAATTTAAATTTAGTATATCATTTAGTTAATAGCTCAAGAATGATTCGCAAAATCGCACCTTTACTGTCGCATTTATGCCCGGGTTTTAATGGGAACAAGATCCCTTGATATGAAGTGACATTGAGCCACGATCAGAAAATCCAAAGTTGACTTTTCATTTTAAATTGCTAACTTTTTGATTTTTAAATGGAGAAACAAGCAGGCTACATACCTGTGATGAAATAAAAAGAATATAATTTAGGAGATCAATCATGAAACCTGTTGCCATCATTAAGACAGGAAACACATTTTCTGATATTAAAAACAATCACGGCGATTTTGAAACCTGGATAGCAAATGGGCTCGGTTCTGCTACTCCTGCCATTGAGATCATTGATGTAACATTGCACCATCCGTTGCCGCAACCGGACAGCTTGGCTGGGGCCGTTATTACCGGTTCCCATGACAATGTCACTGATAATCCGCACTATTGTGCAGAATTGGAAAGTTGGATCCGCCGAATGGTCGCAGCTCAGACCCCTTTGCTCGGGATCTGTTTCGGTCATCAAATTATAGCAAAAGCTCTGGGTGGCGTGGTGGATTTTCACCCAGTCAGCCTGGAAGTCGGAACCAAAGAGATCCAATTGCTTGAGACTGGACAAAAAGATATGCTGTTCCGGGGCATGCCGGATCGATTTAAGGCTCATGTCTTCCATTCCCAAAGCATACGGGAACTGCCCGGAAAGGCTGTTATACTGGTAAAAAACAGCTTTGAACCCTACCAGGCTGTAAGATTTGCTCCCCGGACATGGGGGGTGCAGTTTCACCCCGAAGCTGATGATGCCATTGCAAAATGTTATCTTTTTCATTTAGCCGATGATATCAGAAAAAGCGGTCAGAGTTTGAATCAACTCAGCGCCCAGCTGGAAAAAACCCCTTATGCCGCCGCTATTCTTGAGCGATTCGGCCACATACTCTCAACCATGGTATAAGGGGCGCTTTACAATTACCCTTGCCCCTAAAAATGAAGAGTTACTTCCCCTGCTTCCAAGCCCCCAAAGTTATCTTCGGCGATCAGCTTAGCCAGAATAAAGAAAAACACCATTTCAAAACCGGTCATCTGTCTGCTGCTTTAATTCCTCCACGATTTTGCGTAATTCTTCATTCTCAGCGATCATGTTGCGCATTTCGGGGAAACGGTTTATATTTTTTCGGACGGACTGTTTTAAATATTTTGTTTCAACTTTATAAAGGGATGCAAGATCCCTGTCTAACATAACTTTAGTGCCCCGGATAATATAAATTTTTTCTGTAATTTGTTCAGTGGCAACAAGTTCTATTTCAGTCACTTTGTCTCCTATCTTAATGTTACAGGCTGTGATATTAAAATTTGGCTCTTGTCGCGTTTTGGCGTCTTGTTTTTATGTTGGTTTTTAGGATCATTCACAATTCCAGTTCCGAATTTTTTGGTAGTCACTGAGCATAAAATCCATCTCATTTTTGGTTATAGCGGCCCCGGAGTCTTTAAGCGGCGTGTAAAAAGCAGGTGCCAGGGTCTCATCGCTCGGGGTCATGCCTTCTCGCAGGTTGAATTCCCGGGCTTTGGCTGCCACGTTCAGGGCGATGCCGGACAGGTTCTCCTTTGATCCGTCCATGCCTGTGGCTGCTGTGATCATTTCTCCAAGCAGTTCCCAGGGGTAAAGGTCTCGGTAAAACTTGCACAGGATCAAGGTGTCAAACAGGGTGAGTCTGTCTTCAAAATCAATAAAGAGTTTTGCTTTGCCCTCCATCTGTCTGGGATCTATCATGCCGGCCAATTCAGGTTTATAAAAGGTTGCCCGCAGATGGCAGGCTCCCCGATCTGAGGCGGCATAGGCCAGGCCCATACCCTTGAGTACCCTGGGATCGTAGCCCGCCGGTTCCATGCCCTTAACATGCACAGCCTGATCCTCCATACCAAAGACTTTCGCAGCATGGCGAATGCCCTGGGCCAGGGTCCGGCCGATGCCCGCTGCATTGGTCGCAATTTTAACAAGCAGTTCTTCGATAGCCCGGGCGTCACCGAATTGGATGGCATAGTCGGATTTTCCCTGTTCGTGGGCCATCATGGCAAAGGCTGCCAAATTGCCGGCAGTGATGGTGTCAATCCCCAGACTGTCGCAAACATGGTTGAGCCGGACGATCTGCTCCACCTCCTCTACCATGCACAGGCCGCCAAAGGTGTATAGGGTCTCATACTCCGGCCCTTCCAGCACCAGTCCCTTGTGTTCCCCCTGGGTGACCTTTGTCATCCGGCCGCAGGACAGATAGCATTTGGCGCAGGCATGGGGGGTGACATCGCATTGGCTGTGCAGAGCCTCTGCCGATATTTTTTCCCAATGAGGGGCGTATCCTTTGGTCCAGTAGCGGGTGGGAAAAGCACCAGCATTGTTCATGACCTTTACCATCTGGGAGGTACCCATGGACTTATAGGCCTGGGCCACGGGATTATCTTTGGCCTCGGCAGCCATGGCCTTCGCAAGTCGGGTCAGCCCTTTTTTATCAAAAACTTCCCGTTTTTTGTTTCCGGAAAAAACAATGGCTTTCAGTTTCTTTGCACCCATGACTGTGCCGGTTCCGGCCCGTCCCGCACACCGCCATCCATCGTTTTTAATGATGGAAAATTTAACCCCGGCCTCGGCTGCCGGGCCGATCACGCTGAGTCCGGTTTTCCAGCCCTTGGGGTACTTGTCGCTGAATTCGGATTTAACGACGGACTCGGTTTCAAAGGTGTCTTTACCGGCAAGGTGGCAGGCGTCGTGGAAAAAGGCCCCTTCCGGAGTGATTTCCATCAGGGTCAAACCGTCTGACCTGCCGTGAATAACAATGGCGTCAAAGCCTGTGGCGGCAATGGCTTCAGGGACCTTACCTCCGGAATAGGACTCGGCATAGAGACCGGTCAAAGGGGATTTGGTAAAGACCCCGTACCTGGAACTGCCCCAGGTGGCGGTGCCGGTAACGGCGCCCGTGGCAAAGATCAGACGGTTTTCCGGCGAAAGGGGATCAATACCCGGTGGGTTCAGTTCCGTCAGCAGCCAGGTGGCAAGCCCCTTGCCCCCCAAAAATTTTTCGTACACCGTCTGATCCACGGTATTGATTTCTGCTTTCTGATTAGACAGATCCACGTAAAGAATCTGATTAAAGAAACCTTTCACTTCCACCTCCTTTTTTTCTCGAAATGCCTATCTCTTATTGACGGTTATGCGAAGGAGATTAACCATCCCTGACAACGAAAAGCAAGAATAAATTGATTTTTTAAAGGTCCGACAAATCGAGATTTTTGGAAATTAACCGCGATAAGTTGTTTTTTATATGACGGCCTTGATCAGCGGGGCAAATAACCTTGCCATTCACGCTCCATAGGACTTTGACTTAATCAATCCAAGGATTAAAAAATAGATGACAAAATCTGCTTTGTATCAAGCAACGCCCGTGAAATATTACTGCGTTTGCGCCCAAGCTGGATGCGGACACTTGTTTTTTTGACAAACTTTGCATCCACTGTCTTTTTCAAGATGGTTTCAATGTCAGTCAGGGTGCGGGTCATATGGTCGGGGGAGAACTCCAGGACCAATACATCCGGGGTAACATCCAGACGTTTGACCCCGGCCTTGATGGCAAAAATCCTGAGCATGATTTTAAGCAGCATGTTTTCAGCCGATTTGGGCAGCTTACCATACCGGTCCACCAACTCTTTTTTCATGTCGGCGATGTCTGATACCCGGGTCAGTCGTGACAGTCTTCGGTAAATGGTCAAACGCTGCTCCACAGATTCGATGTAATCATCTGGAAACCCCGAAGACATGGATGCGTTGATTTCAGGTTCCAGCGGGTCGGTGACATGCTCACCCTTCATATCTTTAACGGCATGGTCCAAAAGTTTAAGAAACATATCATAACCCACGGCTGCAATGTGACCAGACTGGGAGGCGCCTAAGGCCGTCCCTGCCCCGCGAATCTGAAGGTCTTTCATGGCAATCTGAAATCCGGACCCAAGGTCCCGGTGTTCCATAAGGGCTGCCAGCCGCTTTCTGGCATCTTTGGTAAGCCGGGACTCATCTGAAATAAACAGATATGCGTAAGCCTGGTCGTCCCCCCGTCCGATACGGCCGCGCAGCTGGTAGATCTGGGACAGGCCGAAACGCTCTGCGTTGTCTATAATCATGGTGTTGGCACTGGGGATGTCCAGCCCCGATTCAATAATGGTGGTGCAGACCAGCACATTGATCTGCTGGTGAATGAACTGTTCCATCACCTTTTCAAGTTCGGTTTCGGACAATCTGCCATGGGCCACACCGACCTTTGCATCGGGAATCATTTTTTGTATATTTTCGGCTGTTTTGAATATGGTTTTTATGTTGTTGTGAACAAAAAAGACCTGGCCCTTTCTATCCAGCTCTTTGGTAACCGCTTCCCGGACTACTGCATCTTCGTAGTTGGTGATGTATGAAATAATGGGCCGGCGGTCTGCGGGCGGGGTGGTAATCACGGAAATATCGCGCATACCAGTCAAAGACATGTGCAGGGTTCTTGGAATGGGTGTGGCAGACAGTGCCAGGACATCCACCGCAGCCCGTTTTTCTTTTAATTTTTCCTTGTGCTTGACCCCGAACCGCTGCTCTTCGTCAATAATCAAAAGCCCCAGGGACTTAAAGATCACATCCTTTTGCAATAGCCTGTGGGTACCGATGACAATATCCACTTTACCTGCGGCGGTTCTTTTTAAGATATCGGTCTGTTCTTTTCTGTTACGGAAACGGGACAGACACTCGGTGGTGACCGGATAATCATTGAAACGCTCCCGGAACGTATTCAGGTGCTGCTCGGCCAGGATGGTGGTAGGCACCACCAACGCCACCTGTGTGCCGTCGTTCACCGCCTTGAACGCGGCTCGGATGGCCACTTCGGTTTTTCCATAGCCCACATCCCCGCAGACCAGCCGGTCCATGGGTTGATCCTTTTCCATATCCAGGTGGACATCGTCTATGGCACGCAGTTGATCCCTTGTCTCTTCATAGGGGAAGCCTGCTTCAAAATCATTGTAGTAGTTATCCGGACGGCTGAATGAAAATCCTTTGGCCACTTTGCGCCGGGCATACAGATCAAGCAGGCCTGCTGCCATTTTTTCAACTTCGGCCTTGGCCTTGGCCTTGGAATTTGTCCAGGATTTGGATCCTATTTTATCCAGCACGGGGGTGTAGCCGTCCACTCCGATATACTTGCCGATGACCTCCATCCTGTCCACGGGGACGTAGAGCTTATCATCATCCTGGTAGACCACCAGAATAAAATCCTGGGTGATGCCGGATACCGTAAGGCTGAACAAACCATCATACCGCCCTACCCCATGCTCTAAATGAACCACAAAATCGCCGTTTTTAAGCTCTTCGGGAGCAATGAACTCCGCCTTTAAATCCCGTTTTGCCGACACCCTGCGCCGGATTCGTTTTTTGCCGAAAATCTCACCTTCGGTCACAATACTAAGATTTTCCAGGTCCGGGATAAAGCCTGCGCTTAAAGCGCCCACGGTAAAATATAAGCCGGGCTTCATATCGGAAAGACCACTGAAATTGCGGCAAAATTGCGGCTCGATGCCGTAGGGCGCAAGAAGTGCATTCAACCGCTTTGCCTGGGCATCCTGGCTGAGCACAAACAAAATGTATTGAACATCCTGCTGCTGTTGCCCAATCCATTCCACCAAAGGGGTTAACGGTGTGGCGTCTTTTGTTCTGTTGCGCAAGGATTCCGACAGCGCCCGGTTGTCTGAACACTTCAGGGAAAGAACATTAGCCGTACCTTTGTCCCGTTCCAGCATGAGCGTTTTAAAACAAAGGGTTTTAGATGCAAATATTTTTTCTTCGACGGTCTGCCAGTTCCGGCAAATGGATTCCGGGGGCAGGCTTAATCGTTTTTCATCAGCCAGGGTACTAAAATGATGCTTTAACCCGTCATGGAACTCCTCTGCCTTTTGAGGCAGCACATCGGCATCATCCAGTATGAAAAAGGTGTTTTCCGGTAAATAGTCGAACAAGGTGGCCAGGGAATCATACACAATGGGCAACATGGACTCGATGCCGTCAAACCGCCCTTTGTCCCGGATCTGGTTGACGTAATCCCGGATTCTGTCCGCGGTAAGTCCGGCCTGGGCGCCTGCCTTTCGCAGACGGGCCTGGACATGGGGCAAACTTTGTTTTGTGATCACAGCTTCCGTGGCCGGAACAATAATGGTTTCAGCAAGTTCCTTTGTGCCGCGCTGGGTATAGGGCGAAAAATGGCGTATGGATTCCACAAGATCCCCAAAAAATTCCAGGCGGACCGGCTGTTTGAGCCCCGGGGAAAATATGTCAATAATACCACCCCTGACTGCATACTCACCAGGGTCCTCAACAAGGGTGGATCTGGTATACCCGCTTGCTTCAAGATTTTCCAGCAACCGATCCCTGTCAATCTCTTCATTTGCCATAACCAGTTCAAAACTGTCTGTCATGACGTCTTTGGGCATCAGGAAAGATAAAAGCGGATCAACATACGTCACCAGAAGAAACCTGTCCCGGATGGTCTCACTAATGCTGAACAGGGCCGCAAGTCTTGAGGCAGATGTCTCTTTATGAAAGGAAATATTCTTGGCACCCGGATAATGGCTGCCGGGGAAAAAAATGATGCGCTGCCGGTCGGTCGGCATAAAAAATTGAAGATCCGAAATAAAGGCTGCCGCTTTTTTTGCATCGGGCAAGACAACGACCAAAGGCTGGTTCAAGCGGGAAAACATTTGGGCAATCGTCCACGCTTTCGGAGCATAGTCGTCACCCATGGCAAGCATGGTATGCTTATTTTTTTTCAACGAATTTAAAATGGCATAAATCATTTAAAGCCCCTGGGGATTTTTAAAACAAAGCTGAGAATCTATCATCCAGGTATCAAGTATGCAAGTGCTAAGCTTTATTTTCTAGGATGAAATTCATGATGCATTTTAATCAGGTAATCGCGTGAGATATGGGTGTAAATCTGGGTGCTTGAAATATCGGAATGACCGAGCATGGTCTGGACCGACCGCAGGTCCGCCCCACCCTCGATCAGGTGGGTGGCAAAGGAGTGGCGCAGGGTATGGGGGGAGACAGGCCGGACAATACCGGCCACAAGGGCGTATTTTTTTATAATTTTCCAGAATGATTGACGGGTCATGGGCTTGCCTGCCCTCGCAATAAACAAAAAATCACTGGATAACTGCTTTAATGTCGTGGGACGCCCCTGATCCAGCCAAATTCTTACCACATCTTTGGCCTTTGAACCAATGGGTACAATTCTCTCTTTGGCGCCTTTGCCCATGACCCTGACAAGACCTGCATCCAGATTTACGTCAACCACCTTTAAAAATACAAGCTCTGAGACCCGGAGTCCGGCCCCGTACATGATTTCCATCATGGCAAGATTTCTTTGCCCTTTGGGTGTTGTGATATCACAGGCGTTTAAAAGCGCTTCCACCTCATTGACGGAGATGACACCCGGCAAATGCCGGCCGGTTTTGGGAATATCAATATCTTTTAGGGGATTGACGGATATCAATTTCTCTGCTGTCAGGTATTTATAAAATCCCCTGATGGAGATCAGGTGCCTGGCCCTGGATTTAGCTGACAGCCCCTGACGGGTCAGATAAACCAGCCATCCAAGAATGGCCGTGGTGTCGGCATTATCAAGAGTTTCAATCCCGTTGTCAGACAGATAATTGATATATGAGGCTAAATCTGTTCCATAGGCTGTAATGCTGTTAGCAGAAAGGCCTTTTTCTATGGTCAGATGATCCATATATGTGTCTACCAGTTCATGCATGATTTCATCCCTTAACAGTGTTTTACTGAAAAAGCTCGGAAATACATCGAAATCCGATAATATTGGCAGTCGTATCTGATGGGAACAGCCCCCGGGAACTGATAGAGACCGAGTCCTTGGCATTCCAGGCCCCGCCTTTGGCTACACTGAACGACTTGGCTTTACGGGTGGCAAAGGGGGGCGGCTGGGTGTCGGCTGTCCACTCCATGACATTGCCCAGCATATCAGCCATACCAAAAACATTGGCAGCATGGTCATAGTTGTCCACAGAACTTGTGTCTGCAAGGCCTGAAGATTCAATATTCAATACGCCTGGATCAAACTGATTGCCCCAGGGGTATTTTAAAGCCATATCCGTGCGGGCAGCAGCCTCCCATTCGGCTTCCGTGGGCAGACGCCGTCCGATCCAGGAGGCATAGGCAAAGGCATCATCCACACTGATTTGAACCACAGGATGGTTTCTTTTGCCGTAAAGGGTGGAACCCGGTCCTATCGGCTGGTACCAGCAGGCCCCTTTAACAATGGAAGATCCGGCTTGTTTACTCCAGACCACTTTTTCCCCTTGTTTTTTAAACCGGGAATGGTAAACCGTTCCAACCTTTTTTCTTTCGGCGGTGGTGACATATCCGGTCTGTTCAATAAAAATTTCAAACAAAGCATTTGTCACCGGATATTTGCCCATATATACCTTGGGCATGTCAAAGGGCTGTAGGGCCAGACTGGATTTCAAGGATTTTTCCGTGCCAACGGTATATGTACCTGCGGGGATCGTGATATAAGCATTGAATTTTTTTTCACGCTCTCCCAGAAAGTCGTCAAACTGTTCGGCAAGCTCCCGGGCATTTCTAAATTCCTCAAGGGCTTCGAGTTCTTCTTCATCAAGCTCGTCAAGCTCTTCTAAGTCCTCATCCTCATCTAAATCAACTTCTTTTATTTCCTGATCCTCATCAAGCTCAATGTCTTCTATTTCTTCAAGTACTTCATCCTCATCGAGCTCAACATCTTCTATTTCCGTGTCCTCATCAATCTCTTCCAACGCTTCAAGATCTTCATCTATCTCTTCGAGTTCGTCATCCTCGATATCTTCTATCTCAACAACATCATCAATCTCTTCAATCTGCGCATCAAGGAGGTCTTCGTCCACCTCTTCAAGGTCTTCATCTTCGTCAAGGTCGATCTCTTCGATTTGTTGGTCTTCATCAATCTCTTCAACCTCTTCGAGTTCGTCATCCTCGATATCTTCTATTTCAACATCATCTTCTATCTCTTCAATCTGCGCATTAAGGAGGTCTTCGTCCACCTCTTCAAGGTCTTCATCTTCGCCAAGATCGATCTCTTCGATTTGTTGGTCTTCATCGATCTCTTCAACCTCTTCGAGTTCGTCATCCTCGATATCTTCTATTTCAACATCATCTTCTATCTCTTCAATCTGCGCATTAAGGAGGTCTTCGTCCACCTCTTCAAGGTCTTCATCTTCGCCAAGATCGATCTCTTCGAGTTGTTGGTCTTCATCGATCTCTTCAACCTCTTCGAGTTCGTCATCCTCGATTTCTTCTATTTCAACATCATCTTCTATCTCTTCAATCTGCGCATTAAGGAGGTCTTCGTCCACCTCTTCAAGGTCTTCATCTTCGCCAAGATCGATCTCTTCGAGTTCGTCATCCTCGATTTCTTCTATTTCAACATCATCTTCTATCTCTTCAATCTGCGCATTAAGGAGGTCTTCGTCCACCTCTTCAAGGTCTTCATCGATCTCTTCAACCTCTTCGAGTTCGTCATCCTCGATTTCTTCTATTTCAACATCATCTTCAAGGGTACCATCACCATCACCGCCGACTCCTTCGTGGTCATCCAAAATTCCGCCACCAAACCGGTTCAACACCTTTTTAATCTCTTCTATGATATCCGTTGACTCATTGTCGGCATCGGGAGGCTGGATTTTATCCAGAAATTCAGCCACGGCGTGAAGCATATCAGCAGCGTTGGTAAGATCAAATCCATCGGGTTTGACGGCATCCCTGAAGGATTGTAGAAGGTTGTTTTTCGCATCCTGTGTCATATCAAAAACATTTGACTCGGTCAGCGTGATGTCCTCAGGGTTGAGGCCGTTTGTGGACAGTTTTTTCAAATCGGCATTGATGGAAGATTTAAGACTGGAAAAATTTCTTCTTTTGGATTTTATTTTGCCAGGATCATCCCCGACGTCCCAGATCTGACGGATAATACTGTCCCCGTCAATGGACGAAAGGTTCTGAATACTATCTTCGGAAACATAATAGGCAGATATGGCTCGAATAGCCTTATCCTTGACGGATCCGGGGCGGTAGTTAAGATTTTTTGATGCCTCGGTAATGCCGAACAGAGTTATGGATACATTGGCCAAAACTTAAAATGTTCCTTTTTGAGCGGTCTTGAAAACCTTTAATTCTATATTAGATTAAAGACATCCGGAACCTCAGATGATATAAATATTTTTGCCTAAATACATGTTTTAACGTGCTTTTAGTACAGATATTACTCCCCATTCGCTTATTTTTTTTAGTGTTTTGTTAATTTTTACACACAATATATTGTGTTATAATACTCTTGCTCAGAAAAATTATGTCATATTTGGAATGCAAAATCATAATTTTTATATGCAAAAACAAACCATATAAGAATTAAAAACTAAAATTATTCAGGATTGTCTTTTTTTTTAGGCAAATAATGACTCCCCATGATTATAAATTGGCTTTTCTGATTTCAAAATAAGCGAATGGGGAGATATTATGATATACAATATGATATATTTCAATTGTACAAAAATCTTGATCTTAAGGCAAAAATAAAAAAGAATTCATTTGCTGACTGCAGATGAAAGCCCTGATACTAAAACATCCGGCGTTGATAAATTTTTTATGAACATGCTAAAGAGATAAAAAAAATGAGAAATGTATTGACTATTTCAGGGCTGAAAGGCGGTACTGGCAAAAGTGTAACAGCCCTTAACCTATCGGCTTCTGTGGCACTTTATGGAAAAAAAGTACTGCTGGTTGACTGTGACCCCCAGGCATGTGTATCCCAATGGCGTAAAATTGATTCAAATGGGAATGATCATGACCTTGCACAGGTGCTGGCCGGAAAAATAAGCGTTCCTGAAGCCGTATCCGGCACTGATATTGACGGACTATATATCCTGCCTGCGGGCTTCGATCTTTTTTCCATATCCCTTAAACTGACCAGACGAATAGACAACGAAAAGCTTCTTCGTCTTGTTATTGATGAAATTAGGCATGACTACGACATAATTATTCTTGATGCACCTTCATCTTGCGGATATCTGAGCCTCGCCGCTTTGACGGCAGCCGACTGGCTTGCGGCAGTGGTCACCCCGAATAACGACTGGGTGAGTGATTTTTATTCACTGATGCGAATTGTCCGGTACATACGCCGATCCCACAATATACCCTTAGGCGTTGCAGGCATACTGTTCAACAGATGCAATAGTGAAAAACAGATGGAAAATTGTTCGGTTCCCGAAGTGTTGGAACAGATTCGTCCTCTGATATACAAAACCATGATCCCTGACGATGAAATACTTAACAAAAAACAGGCCTCCCTTAGTCCGCTGTCTTTGTACGACATTAAAGCGCAGGCGTCCCAGGCGTACCTTGGGATCGCCAGAGAGATCATCTGTGCATTCAATTTAAAATGAGGAGACCCCATTGAAATTGACCAATCCCGAATCCATTCAGGACAGTGAAAAAGAGTTTATTGACACTATAAATGCTGAACTTGACTGGGATGTCATCGAGCAGATGCTACTTGACAAACATAATTTTGCGGTTCAGGATGACATTGAATACAAGGACGGAAATCTTATCGTTTACAACAACGAAATCGCATACAAATTTGACTTTCAAATCAAGGTTCCCCTTTCGGTAATTTTTAACCGTGGTGGTGAATGCTTATCTATGTCAACTACCCGGGAAGAAGAGGTGCTTAAAAACAACGAAGATGTGGAAGTCCAAAATTCGTCAACAACTCAAACGCTTAGTGACGAACCGGGTAAAAACAAAGTAGAGGCGATGGCTGTTGAGATTGCTGATTTGATCTCTGAAATTAATAATAAAGCATAAGGGAGTATGGATATGCCGGAGGGCAGCACCACCAAGCGAGAGTCTGTCAGGAAGCAGTTGGATGAAATTCTAGCCAAGGAGATCACCGCGTTCATTGATATAGATTCCAATATGGCGCTGATGTCTTTCAACCTTGCCACCATCTCATGTCTCGTCATCAGCGTAGATCGGGAACGTGAAATCAAAGAGTATCCAGACTCTCCTCCGGAACGTTTCACCCGCAAAAGCTTTACGTCGGAACTTGTGGATATCGGACTTGATCAAGACGATTACCTTGACCATGCCATTTCCACCGTCCTGGGTTCCGGCTACATAACAACACTTTCTAATGGTGAGTTTAAAGCAGAAATGCCTGCATTTATGATGGTCGGTTTTTTAGACTCCATGTTTCCGGGCATGCAGGGCCTTAATCTGATTGCTTTTATCCTTCAAATAAATGACGAAGTCAATTCCGGCCGAAAAAGTCTTGACCTTGCAAAACGAAGCTTTGAAACAACGCTAAAAACTCGTGGCGTTTCGGTGACAAAAGACCGCGCACAGGAACGGGTAACCGAAATGGTCAAAGGAGTTAACAAGTCCGTCACGGTACAGTCAAAACAAATTTCAGCCCGGTTGAAGAGGGAAAAGCTCAACAAATTATCCCTGCTGATGAAATTCAGAAAACAGCGGACTGACGGCTATCAGGAAAAGGTCAAAATTAAAAATCTTTTTGACAAAGAGCCGAGCCCTGAAGAAATTGAAGCTGAAAAACAAAAAGCCAGGGACGCTGAAGAGGCATCTCTGAAAGCCGCAGAACTGGCAAGCAAGTTAGCGGAAAAAGAGAATAGAATAAAAGAAGCCGAGGCCGCTGCACAGACACTTGCAGAAAAACTTAAAGTTATTGAAGAAAAGGAAATAGTTGCTGAAGAAGCCAGGACCAAAGCCTTGGAAGCCCAAGAAAAAGCCGAAGCCCTTGCGGCAAGGGAACAGGAAATAGCTGAAAAGGAATCCAGGCTTTTAGCCCTTGAAGAAGAAATTAAGCGCAGAGAAGAAGAAGAGGCGAAAAAGGAAGACGAAGCCAAAGAACTCGCAGAAAAACAAGTAAAAAAGGCAAGAGCCGAAGATGATATTGAATCCAGAATCGCCGACTTTGAGCAGACCCTGGCCATGCCATGCCCTTTGTGCCGTGACGGCAGGATTGAAGAAAAGACCACGGACAAAGGAAAAATTTTTTACTCCTGCACCCAGAAGGATTGCCGATTCGTATCCTGGGATAAACCCTATCATTTTGAATGTCCATTGTGCAAAAACCCCTATTTAATCGAATATGTAACCCCTGCAGGCACCCCGGGACTTAAATGTCCCAGGGCTTCATGTACCTATTCCCAAAACAACCTGCTTGCACCCGTTCAGCACATGGCCGCAACTGCACAGACTCCCCCAAAAAAGAAAAAGCTGGTCAGACGCGTCAAACGACGGCGATGAACATTTCCTATATATATAAAAAATTCTTTTCGGGATATTCCCATTGCTTTTTAGTTTGATTTTTATATGAAAGCCTGTGTAACTTAGATAAATATTACCTGAAATACAGAGCCATGACCCGGCCGGACAAAAAATGAAGCCAATATTTTCCATAATTTTAATAGGTTTAATAATACTTGTGGCGTTCCAGGTATATGCCTTGGTCAATCCGGCGATTGATACACCAGAGGGACAACTGCTCTCAAATAACCAAAAGACAGACGATACCCAGACACCATCCAAGGCCAGTCGTTTTGAACCTGCCAAATTAAATAAAGTCATCGAAAAGGTTACCCAGCGAAATCTTTTCAAGGTAAGGGTAAACGGTGAACACAAAAAGACCCCTGAACCCGTGAACCTGAACCTTGAAAAAACCAGCCTGGAACTGACCCTTTTGGGCACGGTGACAGGGCAAAAAAAACAAGATGACTGGGCCGTAATGCAGGATATTAAAACAAAACAGCAGGAGCTATACCAGGTCGATGATAAAATCCAGGGTGCCACCATTAAATCCATATTACGAAACAAGGTTATTTTAACCGTAAACGGCAAGGATCAGATTCTTGAAGTGAATGCAGATCCGTCACCCTCACAAAACAGAACACGCGGCTTTTCCGGCAGACAACCCATGCATCCGCGGCATGATATCATGGATCGACCGAATATGCCTGATGCGGTATCCCAGTCAAATCCATGGTTTAAAGCCCGGCCCTATGTCAGAAACGGTGAAGCGTCAGGTGTTATGATTTACAGCATTAAAAAAGACTCCGTGTTTCAGCTGTTAGGCCTTCGAAACGGAGACATTATCCAGGCCGTAGACGACGTCGAAATTCAAGATATCCAGGATCTTGAAAATTTTGATGACAGCATCAGCGACCATTCAGATATTACCATTTCTATCCTCAGGCGTGGCAAATCCAAAGAACTGGTTTTTAGTGGACAGGATAACGCGTATACCATCAATGATGTTGAATAGTAACACACAACGTATTCTTTGTGATATCTCATTGAAAACATCTATTATTCTATTGTTTTTTTTCATTTTCATGTTAAGTGCGCTGCCTAAAGAAATTTGGGCCCAGGACCCAACCAAAAACAACAGAATAGACACTAATCCCATAATTCAAGTTTATCAGGCACACATATCCGGCATTGACGGCAATCGCTGTCCCATGTATCCGCACTGCTCCCAGTATTGTGCCCAGGCCATCCGAAAACACGGATTTGGCCTGGGCTGGATTATGGCCTGTGACCGTTTACTCAGATGCGGTAGGGATGAGGTTCAACTGTCTCCCCATGTCAGGATGAACGGACGCGAATTAATATTTGACCCGGTCAGCGCCAATGATTTCTGGTGGTTTTCACCCAAACCGCCTGCCAAGGAAACCAACTTACCTGGAAAAAAAATGTTCCACTCAGATTCCGGCCGGATGTCGGATGTGAATCCGGATCAACACAAGTGAAGCGTCTGCTGATAACCCTAACCGTTCTTGCATTTATTTTAGGCCTTAGTTCATCATATGCCCATGCAATACCCAATGAGCAACCCGGCCTTTATATTACGGCGGACATGCAGTTTGAATACGCCCAGGCACTTTTTGAACAAAAAGATTTTACTGCAGCCCAGGTGGAGTTCAAACGGTTTATTCATTTTTTCCCCCAGGATCCCCGGCATGACCGTGCCGATTATTCTGCAGGCGTTGCCCTGTTTCACTCGGGGCAATTTTATGAGGCCGCCAAACGATTTGATACAATTATCCGGCAGTCCAAAGATATAGACACTCCATGGGTCCAACAATCCTGCTTGATGCAAAGTCAAGCCTTTGAGTCCCTGGGCAACACAGGTTATGCCCAGGTTGTTCTGCAAAATTATTTAAAACTGACCCGGGATACTGATATAAAAAACCGGATTTATCTGGAACTTGCCCGTATGCATATCCAAAACACCGTGAACCCGGGGAAAAATGAGCTTGACAGCGCCCGAAAAAATCTGATGCTCATCAGTCCTGAAAAACAGCGGGAATACAAAATAGCAAAGCAACTGGAAGTCATTGACAATGCCATAAATGCACCAACAAAACACCCTGTCCTTGCAGGGATTATGGCTATTATTCCCGGGGGGGGCATGCTCTATTGTGAACGGTATAAAGATGCTTTTATCAGTTTCTGCGTCAATACTGGATTAATCTGGGCCGCATACACGGCCTTTGACCATGACAACCCGGCCCTTGGCGGTGCCATTACCTTTGTGGAGACCGGCTTTTATTCAGGCAATATTTACGGTTCCATAACAGCCGCCCACAAGTACAACAAAGCGGCCCAGATAAAAATCCTGAACAAAACCTTTGACTTTGAACCGGGGTTTGATCCGATAAATAAATCTTTTTTCCTGAAATTAACCCACGGTTTCTAAATGAAACGATCCGAACAAAAAGAACAGACAATTGGCCTTCACCCTTGATTCGATCCGACTTCGGCGTTACACCAAAGGACACATATCTTAAGGGGATTGACATCAATCCCTTACCGGCGTAGTATTTTCAGCGTTCTCAGGGCGGGGTGAAATTCCCCACCGGCGGTAACCTGGCAGTTTGAGATCAAATTCCAGGAAAGCCCGCGAGCGCTTTGCAGCTTTTTGCGCAAAGGTCAGCAGATCTGGTGAAAATCCAGAGCCGACGGTTACAGTCCGGATGGAAGAGAATAAGCAAAAAACATAATACCATTGCGTCTATAGCTTACTGACAGCGTTTGTCGGCAAGTACTGGTATGGCAATGGATGGTGTTATCTTGCCTTTTTATTCCCACGCCCTGATTCATGTATTAATTTATAACGATTACCAAGGAGTTGAATCATGAATCAGAATCCTTTAAAACAATTTGGAAATTCCCAGCAGCGTTTACAGGCCGGACTTGAAGCACTTCGCCGAGGCTCTGGCGTTTTGGTCGCCGACGATGAAAACCGGGAAAATGAAGTGGATCTCATTTTCGGGGCACACAGCCTTAAAGTGGATCAGATGGCTATGCTGATCAGGGAATGCAGCGGCATTGTCTGTCTGTGTCTTCCCCAGAGCAAGGTTGCAAACTTAAATCTTTTCCCAATGGTAAAAAACAACACAAGCCAATACCAGACCGCCTTCACAGTATCCATTGAAGCGGCCAACGGTGTCACAACAGGCGTTTCTGCCCAGGATCGGTTAACAACCATTCAGGCAGCCATTGACGACGATGCAGCACCGGAAGATCTCAATTGCCCCGGCCATATTTTTCCGTTACAGGCAAAACCCGGGGGCGTCCTTGAACGCGCTGGCCATACCGAGGCCACAGTTGATCTTATGGGCCTGGCAGGATTACCTCCATACGGGGTGTTGTGTGAACTTACAAATCCTGACGGAACCATGGCCAGGCTCCCTAAAGCTGCACAATTTGCTATGGTCAACGGTTTTACAATGCTCACGGTTCAAGATATTATAAATTACAAACGTGGGGTACAAAGCGTTAAAGCTTCATAATTGTGTTCCCGGCATCTGCAAACTTTTTTGCCGGATGCCGGACAAACAATAATTGTTCACCTATGGTAGATCCTTTTTCGCCAATTCATTAAAAAGTTTTGACTTTATTCATAAACTTGTGTTATTTTTTTTAACATATTGTGCTATTTTGTTCTTAAATAGGTAATGTTCAATAATCTAGCTGAAATTCATTCATTTAATATTCAGAACCGCACTCAAGGACTCAAAGAACATAAATAGCATTATTGAATGGTATTCTTACGTTAAGTTCTATTTCCCGATACATAACAATTTTTATGGGTGATTTTTGCGGGATTTCAACCATACGGAGGAAACTTCATTGAACGATTTTTTAAAAAATCTGAGAACTACCGGTAAAAAAGAAAGTGCGTCCGTTAAAAAAAATATGGATACCAACTACTTTACGCCTGGAGAACGGCGTATGTCAAAAGAAAGACGACCCTCTGCCTTTAACCGATCAAATTCCATTCCGGAAAAAGAAGCAAGGAAACAGGAAATCCAGGATTTGATCCCGGTTATTGCCGAAAACACCACGCAGCTGGTCAAAGAAATTGGTCGTATGGCAGAGGTAAGCGAGATGATCATGGAATCCCAGATGCGCCAGCAAAATGCAATGGCTGATTTTTTTGAGTCTTTAAAAACGTTTATGGCAAATAAGCAAGGCCCGGATGACATGCCAATAGCAACAACCAGCTATGCCTCAGGCACCCATTACACCAAAGATGACATCATCTCCACCATTAACAGGATGCGGGACCAGGGTGCCACATTTTCCACGATTGCTGAATATTTAAGAGATAAAGGTATTCCGACCTTTTCCGGCAGGGGGCAGTGGCATGCCCAGACCATCCATAGGCTTTGCAAATAGATTTAATCTTTATTCAGCCCTTATTTAAATTGATGGTTTTAAGCTTAATTTAATATTCACAACCGTATCTTTTTTATATATGATATCCTTCGCTTTTACATTTTTTTTGTAAAATAATATCTGCCTTTGAATAAGGAATATAAAAACCGATTTCAAGCAGACAATAAATAGTGGGAGGGTTGACTATGACAAAAGCCATTTACTGGGCAGATTCCTACGTAGATAAACGTTGCAGTGCCCAGGAGGCCCTGAAACATATCCGGCCTGGTCAACGTGTATTTATAGGCTCATCCTGCGCTGAACCCCAGCATCTAGTCAAAGAGTTATCCGATATTTCTGCAAGATTCACTGATCTCGAAATTGTTCGCCTGCTCAGCATTGAAAGTGGACCGCTGACGCTTATCGCTAATGAGCCCCACTCTCAGCAGTTCAATATCAGATCCTTTTATTTAGGATCCTGTGGTCCAAGTATTATCAAAAAAAATCAAAGATTTATTACGCCTGCGAACCTGTCTCAGATCCCGCACCTGTTCAAATCAGGGCTTATGCCCTTGAATGCAGCGCTGATCCAGGCCTCGCCGCCCGATGACTTTGGGTGGATGAGTCTCGGCATTTCCGTGGATATCAATCTTTCGGCCTGCGAAACCGCTGATATTGTTATATGCCAGATTAACCCCCAAATGCCCCGGGTCCTGGGCAGAAGCTTTATCCATGTCAATGATGTTGATTTTATTGTGGACCATGAAGAACCGCTGTTAACCATCCAACCACGGCCTGAACATGAATCAGACAATACCATTGCCAAACATATTTCACGTCTCATTGAAGACGGTTCAACCATCCAGACAAGTCTTAGTTTAACCACTGAGGCGGTTATGTTGGCTTTATCCGGTAAAAATGATATTGGAATTCATTCACAATACCTGTCAGATGCAATCATGCATCTTTTCTCCATTGGAGTGATCACGAACAAAAAGAAAGGGTTTAATAACGGCAAACTGGTGGCCAGCGCAGCCGTAGGCTCCGCCCTGCTCTATGAGTTTATTGACGACAATCCGTCCATTGAATTTTACCCATCGGATTATACCAACAACCCGGGAATCATCGGTCGCCACAATAAAATGGTTACTCTGAACACGGCCATGGCCATTGATCTAACCGGCCAGGTGGCAGCCGATGCCCTGCCGTTTAACAACTACACAGGGATTAATGGTTTGCTTGATTTCACCCGGGGGGCAGCCATGTCCGAAGGTGGAAAATCCATTCTCATGATGACCTCCA